>JAAURS010000284.1 GCA_012032135.1 Acaryochloridaceae cyanobacterium RU_4_10
CCTAGCACTCCTGCAATGCGACGAATCCGAGCATGGCTGAGGTTGTTGCTGACCAATGCAATCTGGACGACCTCCCTGACCTCATTAATCCAAGCCTCTACCTCAGTGGGAACCGCAGCAGAACGAGTTGAGATAATGGTGTCATCTACATCCAGTACCAGTCCTTTTAAGCCATAGCGTGCTAAGACGGAGGGTGTTAACTCCAGAACCGAGCCCTGAAGAATCAATTTGGGTTCGAGGAGAGAAATGGTGGTAGTGCGCGGAAGCATTAATCTTTACCCTTACGCGTCAGTTAAGTGGGACCTGAAGGCCGTTTTGCATCTTCCTTATCTCGGACTTCGGCCTGGGCACGCTCGTGGTCCCCCAGAGTTTTGCTAAAAATATGCGTCCCATCGTAGCGGGCCATGAAGTAAAGATAATCAGTTTGCTCTGGCGTTAAAACGGCCTTAAGACTGGCCAGCCCCGGACTGGCAATGGGAGTGGGAGGTAAGCCAGGGTTGAGGTAGGTATTGTAAGGTGAGGGCGTACGGACCTGATTGAGCGTGAGGGGTTGGTCCTGGGTTTGTCTAATACCTAACCCATACTCAACGGTTGGGTCTGAACCTAATGCAATATTTTGGCGCAGACGATTCCAGAACACGCCTGCAATCAGGGGCCGTTCTAGGGGGACCACCGCTTCTTTCTCAACCACGCTACTGAGGGTGACCCAATCCTTAAGACTTAGATCCGTCTGATTTTGTCGTTGTTGGTAGAGCGGCAGGGCTTGACTTTCAAAGCGTTTGAGCATGGTATCGACCACGGCCTGGGGCGATCGCTGGTCGATGGGGACTTGGTAGGTATCTGGGTATAAGAAACCCTCCAGGAAAGGCAGGTTTTCCGGCAACCACGGGAAGCGATCGCGGGGAATTTGCTGGGTGAGATTCAGAAAATCTTGGGCAGAAAACCAACCCTGCTGTTCAAAGTAAGCACCCATTTCCTTAAGAGACCACCCTTCAGGAATGGTGAAGCTGGTTTCCTTTACTTTCCCGCTCCAAATGGTTTCGGCCAATTCAGGTAAAGATGCTTGGGGCGACAACTCATAGGTGCCAGTTTGAAAACTCCCTTTGGGATTTTTGGTCATCGCCATCCGGGTCCAGAGTTTCCAAGCCGCCAAGGAGCGAATCAGCCCCGCTGATTGAAGTTGTTGGCCAATGCTTTCTGCTGCCGCCCCTTCAGGTACCTGTATTGTGACAACATCCGTCCGACTCCGAGTGGGGGAGGTTGCATTGGCCCACCAAAGCCAACTGCCGCCCGCACCCAGCCAAAGCAGCGCCGCCAACGCAGAGGCACCTAAAAAAACCTTAGGAATTTCGTTTTGCGCTTTTTTCTTCACGAGTCAATACAGAACGCACTGTGCAGAATACTACTCTAATTCCTCGAACAAATGTTCTTCAAAATAAGGCTGTAATTTGGGCTGAATGGCTTGAAATTCTTCGGGAGAGAGTAATTGAGGTTTTTCGCCATCCTTGAGACGGACTACGAAAAGTACGGGATCCAAGGGGGTATAAACGGAATACTCTTGTTCTTCGTGGAAAAATGTGGCCAGAAGCTGATACTCTTCCTGCTCTTTGCCCATGCCCGTCTCTTCCACTTCTAACACCAGAATGTCGTCCTCTTGGACTTCTGGCAAGTCTCCTTCAACGGTGAGGGAAAGGGCGGTGCGTTTGAGTTTGAGGTTTTGCTCTGACAAAACAGCTTGGGCTGTTGCAAAAATTTCACTCAGTTCGGCATCCTCAACGGGGACGAGGGTTTCTTCGTCTTCGTCTTCATCCGTTTCAACCCAGCCAAACACATCAACGGGGTAGTCAACGGGGTTGACCAGGGCATATTCTTTGCCCTCCACCTCGACTGACAATTCTATATAACAGAGCAACGATCGCCCTGTTTCGTCCGATAGGGTAATTGTAGGACCCTCAAGTTCCATGTTGCGTTCCTCTATACTGTCCCAAGCCCTTCCGCTCGCTAACCGTTAGTTTAAGGGTTAATGGCGCGTTCTCAAGAATTCCTATTGTCTCATGAGAGTTTGCCCCTGTCTTCGCTCGTCCAACCATTGTTGCAAAATAATGCAGGCTGCGGTGCGATCGATCAAACCGCGATTGCGGGATGGACTGATACGCTGTGCTTTGAGCATAGACTCGGCTTCAACGGAGGTTAGGCGCTCGTCCATATATTCAATGGGCAATTCTAGGGCATAACTGATTCTTTTGGCCATTTTTTGAATTCTTTTGGCTTGGGTTCCAATTTCACCGTCCATGGAATAGGGCAGTCCAATCACTAGGACAGAGACCTCGCGCTCTTGGACGAGCTGGCGCAGTGTGGCAATATCTCGTTCAAAACTGACGCGGTGAATGGTGGTGAGTCCAGTAGCAATGAGTCCCGTGCGATCGCAGCCCGCCACGCCAATTCGTTTGTGGCCCAAATCCAGGCCCAGGGCAGAAATCACAGGTAAAGTTCTCCTCGCATGACCGTGATGGCCTGTCCGCCTAATTTAGGGGTATTTCCATGCAATTCAATTGACAGACGACCCGCGCGGCCCAAGCAATCGCCTTGCTCGAAGCGCCAAGACTTGGAGTCTTTTGCAATCGTTTTCTGGCTCAAGACTAGGGCTAAGGGGCCACTCACAGATCCGGTCACGGGGTCTTCATCAATCCCTGATTGAGGTGCAAAGAAACGCGAGTGGGCATCACTGTCAGGTTCGGCGGTTTCTTGGGTATACACGCAAACCCCACGCCAACCTTGCTGTTGGCCCAATTCACTCAAGCAGACCTTATCCGGTTTTAGTGCCTGAAGTTGATGTAAATGGGTAATGGACACCAACACATCTCGATTGTGGGAGTCTACTACGGCGTCCACCCCTGCCATCCCCTCGGGATAACCCAAGATGGTTACGAGCTGCTGGGTGAGAGGGGGAGCGATCGTATCAAGGGTACAGTCCGGCAACGTCAGCCAAACCCAAGGACGATTGTCCTGGGTATAGTCCACTGTCACCTTTAAAATACCGCTGCGGGTTTCCAGATAGAGGAGTTGAGTGGTACCCCGCTGAAGATTAAAACGGCCTTCTTGGGCAAGGGCGTGTAACGTGGCGATCGTGGCATGGCCGCAGAGATTCACCTCCTGAGTGGGCGTAAACCACCGCAGGCGAAAATCTGCCTCTGGCACAGTGGGCTGCAAGACAAACGCCGTTTCAGAACAGTTTGTCTCACGGGCAATTTGCTGCATTTGGAGGTCGCTCAACCCATCGGCCAAGGGGACGACAACAGCAGGATTACCTTGAAAGGGCCGATCGGCAAAGGCATCGACCCAGTAGGCAATGAGTATTTTATCCGCAGGAACCATGAGGATCGGGGCTATCAGAAGAAGATTTTTAAGAAGAACGGTCGGATTTGGGTGAGTTCTGGGAGGAACTCGATCGCGTATCCCCAGGCATTGGGTCTACGCCACCTTGGGTTTGCAAAGACGAATAAGTGGACCAAAAGTTCATCCGTCCTGGAACGGGGGTGTGATTGGGCTGGAGTCCCTGAAGCATTTCAGTGAGCTGAAGGGTTTCTAAAGACAGCGATTTGCTCTCCCGCACCTTATGCCACACCGATCGCGACAGCATCAGAGTGTGCTCTAAGCGCTCCGCACCAATTTCCTGGAGATAATCTTCCCGCTCTGGCTGATAATCTGCCGAAATTAATATCATTGGAGTTGAAGAACAGAGTTGCTGAGACAGACTAGCCATGTGAGCCAATAACTCAGCGTAAAGCCAGGTATAGGCTGGATGTACGGTCATTTGGGCGATATGGGGCTCGTATTCCGTTTGGCTGAGACATACGGAAAAGTATCCGATCGCAGCTTTGCGCTGGGGTTCAAATACATAGCCATTGGCCCATTCTCTTTGCTGCAATTGGGTTTGGATTTTATAGGCCAGACGGTTCAGCAAATTCTGCTGAAAGTCTTGGAGATGGCGGTCAAACACCTGCCGCACGAAGGGAGGCATAGCTGCTGTATCGAGCTGGTACAGCAGAGACGCATCGGCGTTGTTGATGGGTAATAGGTTGGGCAAGCTGGGAGAGTGGACTGCAATTTGCGCCAGAGATTGAGGGGAGATTTGCCATTGGGTGAGCTGGGCAAGGGGTTGAAATCCATTTTGACGGTAGAGGCCCAAGGCATCTAAGTGATTGACTTCAACTTCTACCAGCCAAGTCCGCGCTTCCCAAATGGTTTCCAAGCAATAGCGCAACAGTTGCGTCCCCGTATCAAAGGAACGGGCCGCAGGGGTAATATACACCCGCTCTACCCGCCAAGTACTCCGAGCTTGATTGAAAGGAGAGACCTGAATGAGCCCAACAATTTGGTTGTTTTGCTCTAAAACATAGGTCCGCAAAGAGGCAGGCCATTGCCCCGGCACGCTATTTAAGACCTTCAGTAATGGGTTGCGATCGCCATTGTCAGGTCTGCGAGCTAAGGGTTTTGCCAACCAAGACCGTTCTGCACGATCGTCACTGGCCGTTAACAAATTTTCTATCGCATCCCAGTCTCTATACTGGGCGGGGCGTACAACTGACTCAATTTTAGGGACGATAGAGGTCATAGGTTTGTGACAGCCACTTTGCTGTAAGGATCGAAAACAACCAGCCCCCCAATTTTGAGAGGAACGCTCGTAGAGGTTTCAGAATAAACCTACGTTCTATTGTAACGATCCTCCCCCCAAGCATAAATAGTCTGGGCAACAAATGTGCCCCTAAGATTTAGGACGAATCAGCACCACTGGCGTTTGCTCATCAGAATTTCCCGCTGGGTTGTTCCTAAGCGCATTTTCTAGGACAGGGATTGAGACTCCCGCACTGGCCGCTAATACCTTAACTGCCTTCAAGTCATTCACATCTACGATCGCGGCTGGGAGTCCAGTTTGAGCTTGGATTTCATCCACCACCCCTTGGGAATTGTCAGGCCCTAGCACCACAAACTGGTCGTAGGGGGGCAAGGTGCCCGTCACATCATCCACTAAACGAGCCTGTTCTCCGGCCAGTTGATAGAACCCGCCCGGTTGTCCCAATACCTTCATAATGGAACCGCCAATGAAGGCAAAGAAAACTCGCCAAGGACCCACAATATCCACGAGAGACTGCAAGCCGCAGGCAGTTGCCAAACTGGAGGTGGGTAAAAAGAAATAACACAGGCGCGAGGCCACCCAACCTGGCTTGATGGTGGTGGGATGGCGGTAGCGGCCTTGAATGATGGCCACGGGGGTTTCACCAATGGTGACAATATCGCCCGGTTTGGCATGAGGCGTGACGTAGCGGCGCACGATATCGACGCACGAGTCTTGTTGGGTCAATAAATGAGTAGGAATGGGAAGGACATCTCCAGAGTCTGCCGATCGCCATTTCAAGGGTTGAGCTGGGTCGGGATAGGACAGGGGCAGAATTTCGTGATAGACGCGAGGAATCCGACCATGGGGACCATAGGTGGTGTAATGAACCCGAATCCAGGCAACGCGAAGGGCGGAGAGATCGGCTCCTTTAATGTCTATATCTAAGGAGACGGTGGTTTGCTGGCGTTTCTTAACAATGTAGGCAAACCAGTAATCATCGTTGCGGGTTTCAGCATCGGGGTGATGGGGGGTGACGCGCACTTTTTTTTCAACACCGTCCAGACTGTCTTTAGACAGGAGGGTGACTTCGGCCCGCAATTCTGGAACCATGACTTCCAGATTTCCCAACGGATTGCAAAGGGTCAGTTCACCGTGAATTTGGTAATGATGAGATCGATCGAGGTCCAATTTCCATTGGCCTGCGGAAACTTTTAGGGTATTGCCCTGGCCGCGACGATAGCGACTTTCTATACCCGCCCAACCAAAGGCAACCGCCAAACCCAACCCAATGCCAATACCCTCAACAATCATTGTTTGCTCTCGCTCCCATCCCAGATGACAAATACTTAAAGGGCACGTTTCAGAACCCCCCTGTTCTCTCGCTAAAAAGCGGTTGACAGCAAGTCTAACAGGTTCCCTATGGATTGCAGCAAAAAGCATTGCGCGATCGTCCAGGATTGGACAACCGCGCAACGGGACTGAATGCATTCAGAGAATAATCGTCATACCAAATCTACTTGTCATGGCTACACATTACAGATCCCCCTTGTATCTTAAAAGGAGAG
>JAAURS010000016.1 GCA_012032135.1 Acaryochloridaceae cyanobacterium RU_4_10
TCCTTTTCGGTGCCTCTGAAGACCGCAACACCCCCACTCACCCCATCGCAGGGGCACCGGAAAGATGCCTGCTGGCGAAGCGCCTCTTGATTCCCTCCAAAGCAGCGGGGGCCACAGCATGATTCAATCTATTGCCAAACAAACCTCAAATGCCCCACCTATCTTAGTTTTACGGGTTGAATTTGCTAAAGACTATGGAATGCTCGAATCCTTAATTTTGAACCAAATCTTGTATTGGTCTGAACGTTCGGGTCAAACCATCGACGGCGTGGTTTGGATTTACAACACCATTGAGCAATGGCACGAACAATTTCCATTCACCTCAGAGCGAAGCATCCGTAGAGCATTGAGGAAATTAGAGACCCTTGGATTCATTCAAAGCGATCGCAAAGAGGCGCAATGGTGGAACCAACGCAAATGGTACAGCCTAAACCGCGAAACCCTCGAACCCTATATTTCTCAGATGCGGCCAAATTGTCCCGATCAAGATGGTCAATCTGGCCACTTTAAAAACAAAGATTACATTTCAAAGATTACTGAAGAAACAAACACGAGTGAACCCGCACCAAATTCTATAAAGCCTCCCACCCACCCTGTTGTTTGTTTCGATTTGAGCAAAGAGGGTATAGAGGCGATACAGGCGGGTGTTCAACCAAATCATGAAAATCAAGAAAAAGAGCAAGAACCCAAACGCGACATTCTAGTCAAACCAAAACTTAAAACCGAAAACGTTCCGAACTTAAACATAGAGACGATCTACGCCGCGCCCATTCCCGCTGAAATCGAGACAAAAATTCTCGAAACGATCGCACCCAGCCCACTCAACCAAAACATCCGCAATCAGGTCATGCAAGCGCAGTCCGATGTCATTCTTGATGCCGTGTCCCTGGTCAATCAACAAAAAGCTCAAGGCAAAGCTAAAAACCCCGCTGGTCTTCTGGTCAAGGCTATCCAAAATAACTGGAAACCCAACGCCATTCAAGAAAATGTCTACTCAATTCCAGACGACTTCAACGAATGGTTTGATTTGGCCAGGAAATCAGGTTTGGCGATCGCATCCAGTCTCATCAATGGCGTGTTATGCGTTTACACCAATGCTCATCGCTGGGAGCCTTACGAGAATTTTAGAGCAGGTTTCAGTTTGCCTTGGCTCAAAAAAACGTTAGGGATTTGTTAGATGCGTACTCTGGGTGCGTCACCGCTCTGGAAGAGCTAGCTTTCGCTTTTGGGATTGGAAGCGATCGTTTGGACTGGCGTTAGTGTGCGTGAGCACAACTGGCGATTTTGCGAGGGTTGGGGCTGGGGTTGCCAGAGCGGGTGTTGGTTGGAGTGGGTTAGCTGGCTTGCTCTTGTTAGATGCGCCTTTGGGGGTCTTTCAGGCATCCAATGAAAAATTCAATCCGGCTAAGAAGCCGAATTGAATAAATACAAGGGTTTCAGCCATCATCGACTAACTCCAACTGTTGCAACTTCCAGAAAGCAGGTTTGCCGTCTAGTGTCTGAAGTTTTGCCCACCGCTCGTAGGTGCGTACTAGATTCCCATCAAGCCCCATATAATGATCGAAGGTTTCCAGAATCGTATATTGAATGCCAGTCCCTCGCAGGCAAACGCGATCGCCTGGATTGAAATGCACTTCGGACACTCCAAGGATAATCGGCTTCTGCTCGGTGGAATTGATAAAACTCGTCATCGTCAATAACCAAACTCAACAGCGTGTCAAGACTGCCTTTGATATGGATTAACCAGGATGTATGAAGTCAAGGCTTGCACGGGTGGGGGTCTGGGGCACTCCCCAGGCACAAACTGCGAAGCTCAATATCAACCCCCGTGCAACTCGTCGGAGGCTCGGACGCAAAGGAGAACCGCAGAGCCTTGACCCCAAAAGTAGGCAGTAGAATAGAACGGCTGTGTTAGGGCCGTCCTGTGCTGCCCCTTGAGGGGTGGGGGTGATTAAAAAACGTGCGAGAGCACATCATCAGACTGAGTGCGGTACATGTTTCTGATCTATGCTACACAAGGGTTCCAGTCTCTAGAAAATTTGAATTTGGAATTGCTGAGGCTGATGGGGACAACTTGCTGATGCGATTGCGATCAGATGGGTTTGGTCATTAAACCCTCACCACCGGAATCTCATTCCAATCAGTCATCCACCGATTCGATCGCATCTCCGACCGCATAGCCCAAGGCTTCTCCAGCCCTGCTACAGCAAATTGAATTGTCTCGCGCCCAAACCTAGCATTAATGGCATCAATAGTCTGCATGAGCAACTGGGAGTGTTCTGCGTTCGGTTGTTCAAATAAATACCACTGAGTCATTGCCTCCGGTTGCGCCCTTGCTCTGCTTCCCCGCTCAAAGCAATTGCTTGCTCAACCTTCGCAATCAACTGGCTCCCGAATATAACGCGGCTTGGCAAGACCACTGTTGCCAGCCAAGGAAGGGGTGGCGAATTTGCAGCTATCAATGGAGGTGTGCCGTAAATCTGCAAATACAAGCTCGTTAGCTGTGTCCAACAACCCTCAGACACAGACGCAGACAGACACACCATATTAGCCGTGATATGGTGTTCATCTAGAAAAAGATCGAAGTAAAACCAGCCTTCATCAGCAAATAGAGCATTGATAGCGTAGCGATCATACGGCTCCAGCAGTTTTCCTTCTTCTACAAAAGGAAGGTTAAAGAGTGCTGCTTCGGGAATAGCTTCACAATTGCCAGTATTTAAGGTAATGTGGTTCATTTGGGCGGCTTGATTTGGTCTAATAAAACGTTAGCACCACGAACAAACGCATCGCTGCGACCAATGCCAGCTAAGTCAAGCTCCTCCAAAAGACGGCGATCGCACGAGACAGATATTGTAATCACTGGCTCATCTCCCAGCATGGGCCTGCCTGTGGTTTTAGCTTGATAGTATCCCCGCTGATAATGTTCAATCCAGACATTGGAGCGCCCCTTACGAGAGATAGGCAACCCTTGGCGTGGGTAGACTTCTCGCTCCCGATCTTTGTTGCGTTGCTTGCGTCCCGCGCTACTGCCAGCTTTGGCCTGCGGGTCAACGAGAGGGCGCTCAATAACACGCCCTTCCGTTTTGCTGTAATAGTGAGAGTTTTTAGACATTTGTTAATCCCATTTTGCCGATGGGTGTACCCAGTTATCGAGAATAGCCTCTACATCCGCTGCTTTACCGCCCCGCACTAACAAATCTTTGGCTTGATTTCCAGCCTCGGCTTTGTGATAGTTTTCGGCACGGATATATGCCTCGCATTTTAGATATAGCGCGGCTCTGGGGTGTACCGCGATCTCAGTCCGATAATTTTTATCGCTGGGATATGGGGCATACTCCTCACGCTCATAGGCACTTTCGTAAGCTGATTGAGCACGGTGCCATTCGTTTTCAGCTTTACAAATTTTATCAACTCCTTCAGGTGTGCCTATGGGTTCTGTTAGATCATACTGTGGCTCAGGTTTGCTCGTTGGAATAGCAGAAATCTGTTGATACTCTTTAGATGTCAACAACCATCTTACTCCTGCCATATAGGTTTCATCTGGCGATCGTTCAAGGCTTATGTCTTGTTCTGGATAGATCTGCTGCTGAACGTCTCCAAAGCACAGATACCATTCGATCGTAGGAAAAGAATATTCGTGGCGCTGTAACTTGACTGTACAGGCAGAGATGCAAGATTGAATTGTGGAATCACGGTTATCAAGCCACTCGGCTTCTTCGCGTTCTTTTTCGGCCTTTTCAATTTTTCTGTATTCTTCCGCAAGGTAAACAATTGCTCCTCCTGGGTTTTGCCCCAGTTTTAGCCAGCAGTCAGGGTATTTATGCATTTCCCCTGCTTTGGCAACCGCCACAGGGTCCAAACCCTGTGACTTTAACTTTGAACTATCGCACATCGGTAGCTTCCCTTTGGGAGTTTTGACCCAAATCCCCCCGTCTCTTAACTCTGCTTCAAAGGTTTTCTTCTTTCTGTCTTTTATAACAACAATATTTGTCATAGCGTAAATCCTTGGACCGCAACCCGATTTGCTTACCTCTTAATAGTAAGATATTAGTCACACTTTGTCAATAATAAAATGTGACTAAAAAAGATAAAACGGCAAGACGAGGCTAAAACAAAAGCATTATCCCGCCTCACACGATCGCTCACTACCACCCACCTCAAGGAAGCGACTGCACTCTATCTGTGACCTGTGCGATCGCCTATCCAAGGGGGAAACACCAAGCCACGCTCTCGTAAGCGATCGCAACCCACGCTCAACAAAGGCTTAGCAGTTGCCTTGCTGCTTTCGGAAGCGATACCCCAACAAGTGCGATTGCCCCTCCTCCGCCTGCCAGCGCAAGGGCGATCGCCTCGCCGCTTGGCTTGGGCTTGGCGATGGCTTTGGCGAATGCAGGGTGGTGGATTGAGTGCGCTACAATTTTGGGCTTTTCCGAGGGCTGCTAATGTCTACCCCGAATCCGCACATCAATACACAGCAACCCTCGGAAGATGCCTACTGGCGAAGCGCAATTCTGTCATTGCGATCGCTTTTTATAGTCTCAAGCTATACTATCCCTCAAAAAAACTTCGATGGAAAGGTGCCGAATCCAATACACAGCAACTCTCCTAGGTTCAGCTCATGTAGAGACTTCCCTGGAAGGATGTCCCAGCGAATCATGATCGACCTCCCCGCCACTGCCTGGATTTCATCCTCGGACAATTCACCTTTCAAAAAGTCAGATGGAATGGGTAGCCAGACATCCGCTCCTTGTTGATCGTCCTCAAACCGAATAAATGCGCCTTGCTTAAATTTGATACCAAATTCTTTTTCCAACGCAGCCACGATTCTTTCGTCGGATAGTTCACGCTTTGGAAAGTCGGGCGGGATAGAGAGCCAGGTGTCTGCGTGATTGCCCAGATCGATATGTAGTCCGGTAGTCTGTACTATGCCGAATTCTTTTTCAAACGCGACCAAGATTCTATTTCTTATTTTTGTGTGGGCTTCACGACGCACATCGTTTGCGGCTAGTACCATTTGTATCTCCTTTCCCTTGTTTACGTTTGTTGTACCGACCGTATTGGAGAGTAGCCTTCTAGGGAACAAGAGTCTAAAACTATATATTTAGGACGTTTAAGCCTCAGTCTCCATCACGATATTAGCACCCAATTTTCGAGCTTGACGTTGCAAATTACGAATGCCCCGCTCAAACCGTTGAAGCGCGATTGCTCAACAATTAGTGTTGCCTAAACCCTACTCTTCTGCCCCATCCTCCTCAATCTGCTTCAGATGAATATGCTTATACCCCAACTTAATTTCAAACTCATCTCCCACCTGTAAGCCCATTTTCTCCGTATAGGCTGCCCCAATTACCATCTGCCCGTTCTTGTGAACGCTGGCGCGATAGCTAGCCTCTCGTCCGCGTCCGTCTTTGCCGTCTTCTCCATCCAGTGAAACGCCTTTAGCTGCAAGCACAGCGCTCATGAATGCTCCGATGCTGGCGCGGGGTTTCTCACTTTTACCAACGCTGAAATAGCCGCATTCACGAGCTTTCTCGGTGCGGGATAGATGCGGAATGTCCTTGAGTTTTTGCAGCAGGGTTTTTCCGGTTAGGGGTGATGCTTGTGTTTCCGCTTCTGGTTTTGATTTTCTTGCCATTTTAATGAGTAGCCCTGTTTAAAATAATTGAGGATTGTAGCTTTAGATTTTTGAACATGCAGCCTTCAAAAGCTTATACTGAAACTCGTTTGCGCTAAACCATGCTTCGTTAGGATATGGCCTAACTTTTGTTGGCTGATATTTTTTATCTAATTCTCCATACTTCAGTCGATACAGCATTTTTTTCTGGCAGTTACCGTTATATCGAACATACTGCCCATCTATAATCGCATCAAACACAACTTGATTCTTTAGGCGAATCAATGTATTTGTTCCTATAGAATCCGATCCACTCCCAGAATTCATCATGTTAGGGCTGTTAGTGCTTGTTACTTTTCTCCACTTGATAGCCTCAGCTTTCGCAGGCGAAACCTGAAAAATTGACGCAGAGGCCACCGCTAACGTGGTAAATATAAAAATCTTTCTCAGCAACATCTTCGTGATATTCATGATAAGGACGCATCTACTTCTTACCTTTAGTCTTGGGTTCAGGATGAGCCGCAACTTTATCCTTGAACACTTTCCCAGCACTGAAGCCAGGTACGCTCATTGCTGGAATCTTTATAGCCTCACCCGTCTGCGGGTTACGCCCATCTCGTGCCGCCCGATCGCGTTTCTCGAAACTGCCAAAGCCAACGAGCGTCACCTTGTCTCCGCTGGCGATCGCTTCAACGATGGTTTCGAGGGCGGCGCTGAGGATGGCATCGGTCTGTTTTTTGGTGGCCATTGTTCTTGAGCGATCGCGTCTACCAATTCGGCTTTGTTCATAGAATAATTCTTGAAACATTGTTAAAGATTATAGGCTATATTGTATGTCTATCAAGCAATACAGTGGGTAAAATTATTAATTTAGTTTGATTATTTCTTATTAATTTAGCGTTCGTGGCAAAAGATTTTACTCATTTTTGGGTTGTAGACGACTCCTACAAAGTCTCTGGAATGCTGGTCTCTAAAGCAATTCAGGCAACAGGAAAATAAATTTAGGGTCTAGAAATAGTGCTTAGGCTGTACCCTAAAATGATGTCCGATAAGCCCAAACCTCATCTCCAGCCTAAGTCCTAGCCCCCTTCACAGGTGTCTTAGACTTACTTCCCTTGACGCTGGGGCTAACTTTTGCTGCTGCGGTTGATTCCTTTGCAGACTTCAAGATATAACTTGAGGGTTGTTTGGGTGCTCTCTCCCATAATCCTTTATCAACGCCTCGAAACAGCGAAGCCCTCATGCGCCGACTCTCTAAGTGGAGTTCTTCTAGGCTTAGGTCACCGTATAGGAGCTGAATGATCCTGTCCTGGTGTACTACATGATTCGATTGTTCGGTTAGAACTTTGGCGATCGCATCTATCTTTGTCATGCCCTGGTAATCTGGCAACATCGGAAATGATTTTCCGCTAGTGGGTGTTTTGGTTTTTGCAGTAGTTGTCTGAGTACTGGGAACTTTAGATACTGTTGTTGCAAACTTGAGGGTGGCGGTTGGGGTAGAGCCGTTGGTTGGCTGCGGGAGTTGGTCTAGGAGTAAGGCATCGACATGCACGATTAATTCTCTGTAGTGGAAAGCTCTCGGGCCTGATGTTTCTAGAGCGCTCTCGTATTGGGCTTTGAGGGCAATCAGGTCGTTGGTTAGGGTCATGTTTTGTTAATGCTAGGGTTACTTTATCTTATTGCTTGGGGGTAATTCCCGATCGAACAATCCTCTGCCTTTGAATGTTGACTTTTAGAAATTGCGAAGTGTTATTTTATATCTTTTTTCGTTAAATTCATTTCTCGGAGCGATAATAGTAAATATAGGTGCCTAAGGGCTTTCCGAAGATTTTAACGCATTCGGATCTGATTTAAATAATCCGAATACACAATAAATTTATTAGAGCCCAGACAGGCACAAGATAGCCTTTCTGAAAAAGTGAGGGTTCTATGAAAACTTTTGTAATGGTGCGTAATGTTGCAGTGATTTCGCTCCTAACGTTGCTGGGTATTTTAGCTTCCATAAAGGCAGCAGGAGCAATTGGGTATCCTCCCGACCTGATTATGCGTGGTCCTCACGGGGCGTTCCATATTTTAGAACCAGATAGTGAAACCTATACCCCTCCTGTTAAAACAGCTCCGTCAGAAGAAACCAAGAGTAGTCAATCGGTTCCAATGACGATCACTCGTGGTCCTCATGGTGCGGCGTTTGTCGTCACAGAACCGGGTGTTGGCGGTCCAGAAGGAAGCGGAGTCTATCCAGGATACCCAGAGCTAATGATGCGTGGTTCTCATGGCGCTTTTTTTCCAAAATGAACTGGGTAGCACTACTTTGACTAATCATCGCCGTCACGATTGTTCTCGCTCGTCCAACTTATGCTGACGGCGTAAGTTGGACGAGCGCACTGAATTTTTCGCAGGAGAGGGTAGGTCCGTTCTTTTCTGTCTCACATCAAAATCTCAGACCTAACCTATATGGCAAGTCTGTGAAGTCGAACTAGGGTAAGGTTGCAAGTCTAAAACCAGTTGCTCATAACTCTCGGTGTCGAGATTCGAGAGCGTAATCCCCAACAACCGAATTTTCGTGTTTTCCAACTCAATCCCTGCCAATAACTCTTGGGCGATCGCAAGAATCTGCCTCTCCCCAGTAATAAACCCCAGCATCGTTCGGCTGCGAGTGATTTGCTGGTAATCTGCAAACTTCACCTTCAGTGTAATTGTTCTTCCTCTTGCTCCAGTACGCTCAAGCCGCTGTCGAACCACCTGGACGATCGCATTCAACTCCAGTTCAATCCTGCCAATGCCTTCAAGGTCTGGGTCAAAACTGTTCTCAGCTCCAATTGATTTACGAATCCGGTTGGGGTTAACCAGACGCTCATCTATCCCTCGGGCGATCTGATAGTAGAAGTGGCTTGTTTTCCCGAACTGCTTTACCAAGTCTATTTCGTTCCACCGTTTTAGGTCTGCACCCGTATGAATCCCAAGCTCGTGCATCTTGTGGGCTGTCGCACGGCCAATCCCGTAAAAGCTTCCGATGGCCAGCGCTTCTACGAAGGCTTCAGCTTCAGTCGGCAGAATGACAGTCAACCCATTGGGCTTATTCATTCCCGATGCAATCTTGGCCAAAAACTTATTGAGCGAGACTCCTGCTGAAGCAGTCAACTTTGTCTCATCGAAGATGTCTTGTTGGATGTCCCGTGCGATCGCGGTGGCTGAAGGATTGTTGACTTTGTTTGTCGTGATATCGAGGTATGCCTCATCCAATGCCAACGGCTCTACCAGGTCGGTATAGTTTTTGAAGATGGCCCGAATCTGTTCCGAGATGCCACGGTACACGTCAAACCGAGGGACCGCAAAAATGAGATGAGGACATCGTTGTAATGCTGTACGCGATGGCATTGCAGAGTGAATGCCAAACTGACGGGCTTCATAGCTAGCTGCTGCAACGGCTCCTCTTTTTTCGGGACGACCGCCTACGACAATCGGCTTCCCTCGATACTGAGGATTGTCTCGCTGTTCGACGGATGCGTAGAAGGCATCCATGTCTATGTGAATGACCTTTCGCTGCGGGTTCATTATCTTTGAACAAATACAGGCTTTTTTGTTCGTAAAACTTCTTCAATAATGTCTGCTGCACGACTGACTCCACCTGCCTGCTGAATCGCTTTTCGTAGTTTGAGTGCATTTTTCCTATATGAATCTTTTTGCATCACTTGTTCAATTGCACTTCTCAGTTTAGATGCACTTATTTTCTTTAGAGGCACTACTTCTCCCGCTCCAGTCCAAACAATACGAGCTGCCACCCCAGGTTGATCGTTAGCTATTGGTATTGCAACCATTGGAACTCCATTACTTAATGACTCTAGGGTTGTATTCATTCCTGCATGAGTAATGGTAAGTGTAGCCTTCTGCAATAATTCTAGTTGGGGAGCATACCCAACCACTATGGGATTTCCAGGTAGAGTAGGTAATGATTCTGGAATATCCCCACCACCCAAAGAAATTACCAACTGTGCATTTAGGCTCTGACATGCCTCTGCAATAGTCTGAAACGTTTCTAACTGACGATTCTGGATCGTTCCCAGAGAGGCATAAATTAGGGGTTGCCCCGTTAATCTTTCAAAGGGGAATGACGTTGGTTTTCGACTGTCTGGATTCGAGTAAGGTCCGGTAAAATGAAAGCACGAGGGTAAGGATTGCCGTGGAAACTCAAATTCAGGTGGTTGTTGGCTCAGTTGAGCTAATTGGGAGAATTCATCATTTGAATGTGTGTAAGGTGGTAAGCCCCATTGTTCACGACAATCTTCTATCAGTTTTTTGATTGGTTCTGCACTAAAGTTTATTAACTGGTAAGCCGTCTGATTACGCAATCGTGCCCACCATGTCGAATGATAAAGCCAACTTGTATTAAAAGGTGGTGCGTTGGGGTCTTGATTTATCATTAGGGCACAACAAACACTTATGAAGGGAATATTCAAAAATTGTGCAACGGTAGAACCTCCAAATGAAGTCTGGTCAATGAGTAAAAATTCTACATTGGCACTTTTGATTACTGAAGGGGCGTCTTTCAGCAAAGTGGCTGTGAACTGTTTGAATAGCTCGATCGTGTAACGAAATGCAGAAAGTCCACTGAGTTTTCCCAATTTTGCGATCGCTTCTTCTGTTACACCCAGAGGGAATTCTGACTCGCTCATAGCTCGAAATTCCAAGCCAGCATCCAAGGTTTTTGATTCTGCATCCAGCAGGCCAATTAGCGTAACACGATGGCCTCTTTGGTTTAGTTCATGTCCGAGAGTGGTCATCGGGTTTAGATGTCCACTGACACTAGGACAAATTAATCCTATATGAGTCATACAATTTGCCTTGACTTGTCTTGAGTAATTTAAAATAACAAAATGTATCGAAAATTACAGAATAGTCCTTTTGCTTATAGGTCTAGCCTATATTTATGATCGACCCATCACCTTAAGAGGGTATGGCGTTCGTCAATGACTTAGATAGTGCAAATGTAGATTGGGATGATAAAAAGATTTATCAAGACTGCATTACTTACTGGAATCCCCTTCGGCCTTTTTATGGGTCTGTTCTTTACTCTGGTTTCTGGAAATATAGTTGGCATTTCTGCTGGTCTTCTCTGTGGACTTGCATTTGGTCTCATGATTGCACTCTTCACAGAGTTTCAACGCAATAAGATGGAATTGAAAGATGGCATCTTTGAAGGGGAGGCAATTGTCTTTCAAGGTCCCGCAAACCATTTCTTCAAAGGGGAAGCAAGAGGAGGTTGGTTGACTTTGACGCCATCCAGACTCGCCTTCAGATCGCACGGGATGAATGTCCAAAACCAAAATATCGATATTGGACTTGAAGAACTTGCAGATGTAGTCCCAACTCTAACTCTTGGACTTATACCGAATGGATTGCGCGTTCTCTTGAAATCAGGTGAAAAACAATCCTTTGTTGTGAACAACCGGAAACAATGGGTAAAAGCAATGATGAGACAATCAGGACTTTGGGAAACTTGATCGCCTCACCCATGTCCCACTCCAGTAGGGCGATCGCATCGACGAGGCTCTGTTAACGGCAGTGGCGAAATCCTTTATCACTGCTTCACTACTGCTGAACAGACACGGCTATGATGAGGCGGTGAACCTAAGCACAGTCACGATGATAGTCCACGACCAGCTTTTCAAAGCGCTTCTGTCAACCTTTTTTATCGAGTTTTTGGAACTCTTCTTTCCTCAAATTGCCGCAGCAATCAACCCTGATTTGGTGAGCTTTTTGCCCCAAGAATATTTTGCCGATCTGATGGTTGGCGGAACGAAAATTGTTGACACATCCCGCCACCTACTCAAGCTATTCTATCCACCAAGCATCCTGCATCTGGCCTGGTACATCGTTATTTTTGGGTGGTGGGATTGTCTCAGGCACTTCCTCTTTCTTCCGTCCACCATTTACTTTTTCGGCTTCATCGTCTGTTAGTTCTGCTAAAAGTGATAAGGTTTGGGGCTGAGTATTTTTTAGTTGATTTTTGTTAGCTAGTCGCATTGTCAACATTCTCCATGAAATATTTGTTACTAAGGTTATAAGTGGCTAGGCACAAATAAGAATCATTTGGCTATATTTGGTTAATAGAGTTTTAAGAAGGCAAAAATACCTGTAGCGTGGTTAAGCAGCTTGAAAAAACAATGGAGATGTTCCTACACAGGTAATCAATGTCTCCCTTTAATTGATAAATTACTCAATGCTCTAAGCCTCGTCAGCGACTTTTATCACCACAAAACTGTGTATTTAATCACAGTTTTGCGGTTGTCCATTAATCATAATCCAATCCTCAAGGACCAAGAGAGGCGCAGTCATCATTGACCGTAAAGAAGAACGAAAAGCCTTTTCCCACCGTGCCGTTCAGCCCACAAAAACTTCCCTCTCGCGTTCGAGAAAAAGGCTCGTGAAGCTGACGTGGGGGCGAAAGATAAGGCGGGTGATGGGCTGAAGGGCAGTCAGGCTATGGATAAGGCTATGGATGAGCATAAGGGGGCAGGTATTGGGGCTGAACCGAAAAAGGGCGATATTGGATCTGGCCAGAAGAAGAAAAAGAGATTGTTAGACGGTGTGAAAATGCGGTGATTTATTGTTTTCAATAGAGCTTAAAAGTTATAAATGTGATGCTTTCCCTACAAAACTACAAGCTAGGTAATTTAACGGATGTGCTGGCTCTAATACTCTTTGTAGATTGGGTATAGACAGAGAATACTTAATTGCTAACCGTCAAAAATCTAATCATGTTTGAAAGCACTTTTCTATTCAATTTAGGACTTCTGTTTGCAGTTTTCATGGTGATTCAAATCGTTCTTAGAGCATCTATTAATAATGCAGAACAAGATCGACAATTGCCTTTGAACGAATCAGAACCCAAATGGGGGTGGTGGGTCAGGCTATATACTACTCATCCAGACTGTAAATACTACTTTGGCCCCTTTTCGAGTGTAGCCGAAGCAGAAAGCTCTAAGCTGGGCTACGTTCAAGATTTAGAAGCAGAGGGTGCTAAAGATATTGCTGTTATGGTTCTGTGGTGTAAGCCTGAGCAGTTGACCAGTCCAGAAGTGGAACCTTCAGAGATATCTTGGTGTGCCTAGAGAAGAGTTTTTTCCTCCTTCTTCCCTAAATAAACCGACTTGTGAGTTTTCCCATCCCAGTACCGTAAATACCGATAAGGCCCACATCCATTGATGAACTTCTCCTCAATATAACCCTCTTGGTTCAACGGCTTTCCATGCTCATCCCTCTCAACATCCAATCGCATCAACCCCTGCAAACCACTCACCAAAGCCCCTCAGCTCACTCTGACTCAATCCAGCGGCCTGCTTCAGCAAACTCTGGACAGCGATCGATTTGCTCTGGCGTCTCGGCATGTTTAGGGTACGAGTGGGGTGTATCTGTACCCTAAGTTTACCGGATCTTTAGGGTCTATTTTGGATATTTCTGGCCCCTAAAAGTTCAGGCTGTGATTGCCCTATCAGGGGTATAGCGATAAATTTAGGGTCTAAATAATGTTACAATGTACCCTAAGTTTTGAAGCCAAGTGCAATAAGGTTTCTCAGAGAATGCAAGATGAGTACTAAATCATCGATCGCTTACGGGGATAACTTCCACCTGTATCAAGAAATTTTTGATACGGGTGCGGTATATCTTGAACTCACCGACGCTGATTTTGAGGTTCAATCATCTTCTGGCCAAAATCGGATACAAGTTCGTATTCCTGCGGAGATTTGGGAGATTATTCGCACAAAAGAGATCTCATGACTTACAAACTCTCCGCCACAAAGCTTGTCACCTACAAACAGTGCCCCCAGCAGTACAACTTTCGCTACGAGCTTGGGATAAGCTCTCGCTCGGCGTTCGGTTCTCCTGACTTGGGTAATGCGTTGCATCAGGCGCTGGCGATCGCCTATCGGGATTGGCACTACAACGACCACAAGCCCGAATGGGATTGGTTTGAATCGTGTTGGGGGGTTAGTGTTAGTAAGCTCTCTGAAGCGCAGATCGATGACGGTCGCGCTATCCTACGCAGCTATTTCAATGACTTTGTTGTGCCATTGAACGTGATGCAGCGGCCTCTGGGCATTGAGAGCAAGATCTCGGCGAAGGTGCAATTTGAGAATATCGAGTTTGCCCTCAACGGACGTTACGATCGCCTGGACAATACGAACGGCAGTCTGGAATTGATTGACTACAAAACAACGAAGAATACGACTGTCCCCGATTCAGTGGATGTACAACTCGGGCTGTACTACCTGGCACTCCAACAGGTCTATCAACAATCGCTCAAACGCCTCACGCTTATCTTTCTACGCTCGGGCGAAAGCCTCAGCTTTGAAGTGACGCCAGCGCATCAGAAGCAAGTGCGATCGCTCATCTCAGACCTTGCGGTAAAGCTGCGGACCGATGCTGAGTGGAAGCCTAAGGTTGGGGGGCACTGCGATCGGTGTACTTATCAGAAATACTGCACGGCAAAGACCTGTGAGCCTGAGCCAGTGCCTAAGGGTGAGTTGAGGGGAGTACAATTATCTTTAAGTGTTTGAGGTCAATCATGCCTAGATGTTACGAGGAAAAGTCTACGCTGTTGTATAGGTCGTCAACATCAGTTCCAATCAGGTGATTGTCGGCACAGATTGGGAACGCTCCCTCTAAATTGACTCAAGAGGTAATGCGATGGCTCAAAGAATCTGCAAACCCTTCTGTTGGAGTGCTAACAACCACCCAAGAAGTTCGCTATGGGGCACACGTCCCTTTTCTATGCAGAAACATGGGGATATCCATCAACTTCCTCACCCACAACCCATAGAAAACAGAGATGCCTCAATACAGAGACACGAAAAAGCATCACAGTTTGCTTTCAACTTTGCAACTATTCCACTGCATGCCACTGATAGATCAGCACCTATTCAATCCAAGTTGGCTAGATTAGGTCTGGCACTTCCACCCAGCGGGCGATCGCCCCAACCCCCAACCGGAGAATGAACTTATTGCCGCGCGTATATCCAGACACCAGCGCCCAACCCATCCAGCCCATTCAAGCCATGCCGGAAAACAAGTTCAACTTAGTCGATTATCCAGACTCTGACTCAGAAGAAGAGAAACCCAGCAAAAAACGATTTCAGGACAGTGAACCTAAAGAAAATCCCAATAGGAAAAAAGTCAATCAGAACCAGCAGTTCAATGAAGCCCTCGCAAAACTAGAGCAAGCCGCAGCATTAGTCCCGCCTCCCAGTAGCGGTCAGATGTTATCAGACGAATCCCCTGAACTGGGCAAAATTCTGGTCTTACTGGTGGATGCAGTCGAAATCTTTCCAAAGCTGAAGAATATGCCATCACCCACCAAACATTACTTTAATGAAGCATATCCAAAATTCAAAGACTTTCTCCGGGAACTCTACCGCAATCCAGAATGTGCCCAAGAATTGGAAACATACCTGACAGAGTTCATCAAATTCGCGAGACAATAGAAGTAACCCTTACTAGATTTTCTTCATTGTGAATCTCATGAAGTCAGACGTAAGGCTAACGCTTTTGTCTCTTAAAGGTTGAGCGTGAGTCATTGCCTGAGCGGGGGCGATCGTTCAAGGAGGTGCAATTGGTGTTGAGGAGTACAATAAGTGTTTTTTGAAAAAGTCAAGGATCGGCACATTAGCTCAAAACTGAATTTTTCAAAAGTAATTCTGCTGTTTTCTCGATCACAGTAAAATTCTTCCAATATGAAGTATGTGCATCTCCAGGATTGTCGCCAGTATCAACCTGGTACTCTCTAATTGCGTTACCACAGCTATATAACCGACGAGTGCCAAAACCGAGCAGATCGTCCAAGTCATAAAAGAGCTGCCATTGAATTTGATTTGAGTCGAGTATGCCAATATCTCTAGCATCAAAAAGTTGCCTATTCGCTAAGCGGTTAACAAGAACCTGATTCCGCATTGAAAATAAGGGTAATTGAGAAGCCGTACTTGTTAGCGAACCCAACTTAAGTTCTTGGGTTTGCGCCTTCTGTCGCCATTTTTTGAAGCGAGCTACATTTACTTCGTCACCCTGCACATAAAAACCAGGGATATAATCTTCGTTCGGATTAAATAATCCATACAGAAAATCATGAGTAAGAGTTACACCCAAACTTTGTCCAATCAGGTGAATTCTTACATCTGATTCATCAAGATATGGTTCAAGTCTTTCTAGAACTTGTTTGTAGACAGATCTTCTAACAATACACTCACCTTGAGCGGAACCGTAATATAGAACATCTCCTAATCCACGAGTTGCAATCGATTCCCTTAACCCAACCACCAACCACCTCACAAGAGGAGTTAGTGTTGGAAAATCAATTCCAGACTTACTGAAAAGGGACATCGTAATGTTGTTTGGGTCGGCGTCTTTGGCCAGAATATCATAGGCAATTCTTTCATTTATGAAATTTTGAGCGCGGGTTAACTGATGGTCTTCTTGCAAAGAGTTAGAGGGTTTCCCTTCTTCTTCAGGAAGTTCGTGCCCCCATTCAACCCCAATAAACCTATTTGGGAAAAGTCCTGTCAACTGGTTTTGTTTCTTACAGAGTTCATCAAAGAAAGTGTTGTAACCCCAATATTTACCGTCATTGCTATTGTCAAAGGGCGATTTTGGCTGTGGGTCAGGCGTCATGCCGTGGATCATCACGAGGACATTTACTGGTGACATTAGTATTTTTAGGGTAAAACTGCTAGAACGTTAAAGCACTAAAGAATTGAAATTAAAACAATCTACTAAGCTATAAACTTAAATTTGGTTTTTCAAAATCCTTAAAATGTCTGTATATGTCAGGAATTTTGGTGTTAGTTGTCAGGACATAAATGAATAAAGCATTTTCAAGACAAGCCAGAATAGTCTCAAGCGCTCAGATCCCAAGAAGTCCGAGCAAACACTGCTCCACGATCGTTAACTTGAATCACGATCTAAAGGGATGCAGAAGCTGAAGCAAGTGCTGTTATTTTTTGTATTTTTGGGTGTGTGAGACTATGCCGAAACCTCTTTCTCTTGAAGCGACACAGACCCTACTCAATAACATTCAAGAGAATCCTTCTTCCGATGAAGCGATCGCTATCCTTCGTCAGGTTCTCAATAGCAAGCATTTTGTAGCAGTGGCTAGAGCCGCTAAACTCGTTCGTAAACCAGAAATTCGTCAGCTCATCCCTGAACTGGTAGCAAGTTTCGAGCGATTCATGGAGAATGCCGCGACCAAGGATCCAAATTGTCTTGCTAAAAAGGCGATTGCAGAAACTCTGTATCGTTTGGAATATGGCGAGGAAACCCTCTTTCTCAAAGGGATTCGACACGTTCAAATGGAATCGGTTTGGGGCGGAAAAGTCGATACTGCACCAGGTTTACGCGGGGTTTGCGCTCTAGGGTTAGTTCGCATAAATTATCCTGACGCAATGGTTGCTCTAGCTGACCTACTGGCTGACCCAGAATCTGAGGCTCGGATTGTAGCAGCCAGAGCCGTGGGGTACACCGATAGTTCTCAAGGCATACCATTACTGAGACTCAAGGTCCAGATAGGGGACAAAGATCCTCAAGTGATGTCGGAGTGTTTCATGGGTTTGCTCAAACTAGCTCCAGTTAGTTCTATCGATCTAGTGGCAAGTTTTCTAGACAACTCGGACGAACAAATTTGCGAGATGGCGGCATTGGCGTTAGGCGAATCCAGATTGGATGAAGCTTTCCCTATTCTTCGGAATTGGCAGCAACGAATCCGAAACCCTGAACTACGACAAATTTGCTTACTGGCGATCGCAATGCTCAGAAATGACGAAGCCCTAGAATTTTTGCTTTCCCTAGTCGTTGAGGGTCGGGATTCCGAAGCCAAAGATGCGATTATTGCGTTGAAAATCTATCAACAGGACAAGACGCTTTGGGAAAGAATTCTTGGTGCTGTAGAAACTAGAGGAAATACCAGTTTACTAGATGCGACGTGACAGACTATCTCGAAACTTCAGTCCGTCAAGCCACGTCCAACCGCACAACCTGACGGCGCAACCCGATCGCCGCATCAATAAGCTTGAGCAATGCGATCGCCTGACTCTTGAGCACAACATAAGCCCCGCGACCGATCAGCTTCAGGATCGCCCCGCCCATCATTTCGACCGTTGGAGACTTCACATCCACGATCCGGTTGGGCAATCTTGAGCAGGTGGACAGTACGAGGGTATTGACGATTAAGGCACCGATGAGGAAATAGGTGACTGCGATCGGACCCAGAGATCCCTTCTGTACGAGGGGTAAGAACATCGTCAATCCCGATAGGATCCAACCCACGCTGAAGGGTTTCAACCATTGATTGAGGGTCAATTCGCGACTGGAGCATTTCAGTAGGTTAACGCTCGTGACGATGAAGACCGCAATTAAGGTGTACAGATCGAGATCGAACATGACTGGCCCTCGCACTTTTGGCTTGCAGTCATGTTAACTGTATTGATGAATTTGTCAAGCCTTGAGGCTACACCGCCGTCTCTGTCATCCAGTCAAAAATATTCCCCAACTGTTCCAGCGTAATCAGTCCGTGGTTCCACAGCACGATCGGCAGCTCGGTTACGGTGGGTTGCTGCTGGCGGGTGAGGATCGCGAGGGCGGCTTCGGAAAGGCCCAAGTCTTGTTTGAGGTAGTGGATGAGGTTGTTCACGAGCGGGGATGGAATGACGTTGCTTTGGATGGTGCCCAATACAGTAGCACGTTGATATGCGCTAAAGCTAAAGAAATCGTGCGATTTTGCGATCGCTGCTCGACCCCAACTCTGCTCTGAGGCATCAAACTCTAAATTCATCCTGCACTCGGAATAAGCTTAAGAGTACAAAACCTATGCTCTGAATGAATTATAGCGTTTCAATGGTCGAAGAACTCGAAAAATTGATGCCTGAAACCTATGCTCAAAAAGGATTACAGCTTTAGCGTTGTTTTCTGTTCCGTTGCTACTTGATGGCCAATTTTAAACTTCAAAGTCAAGCTTCAATTTCAAAGTTGTTGTAGAACTTCATATCGATTTAGAAGGTCATCAAGTTCCTGTGCTGAACTCAGTCTTCGTGCAAGTGTAATTGCATTTAAAAATGCGAAATCAGCCCTTGTTATCTGGTTACGATAATCTTGCTCATCATGATGTTCAAACATCAAATACGAATAATAGAAATCTGCCTGTTCTTTGAAATCCTTTAACAAAGCATTATCAGAAGGAGTTCGAGGAAATTTTCCAGAGGCATAGAATTCATATTGTTCTTTATAATAACGATTAATAGGGAGAGTAATCGGAGGTTCTAACAACAATGATTGTGCTCTCTTTGTACAAAATTCTCGCTCTCCATAAATCCAAGCACACTCAATTAGGAGAAGCATTAATTGATATGAGAGATTTTGAGCCTGGAAGATATTTAGTTTTATTTCTTCCCATTCTTCATAATATAGTTTTGCCTTCAGGTAATATCTACAAATTAATGTCATAACAACAACACTTAAGTTATGTGGCATCTGATTTAAATCTGCTAAAGCTACACAGTAATATCTACATTCAATCAACATAATAACTCGCCTAATTTGCCAAACAAAACAACCATCAACACTATCAGCAAGGTTTTGATTTTGTTGTAAAAAATTAATTCTTTCTTCTAATATTTCAAAAATTAAATTGTAATTAAATGTCGCACTATATATAAAAAAATAATTTTCATATACTTGAATAAATTCGTGATTAATAACAGCTATTTTATTTGCTTGATCGTTACAATATAAAGATGTTTCATGGTTTCCTAAGAGCAAAAAAGCCTGAGATAATCTAACATATTGTGGTGAATCGATTAAAATATTTGGAACAGAATAACAAAAATTTGACAAAAGATTTAAAGTCTTTAGATCTTGAGAAGAATTACTTTTTTGTACTATATCAACTAAGACAATCAAAGAGCCATCAATAAAACCCAAGACAATATCTCTAGGTATTTGATTGCCAATTGACACATCAAAGTTTCCAATATTAATTTGATTGCTATTTCCCTGAATAATTACATATGAAGTTTGTTCAGGATTTTGAATTATTTGATTAAAAATAGAATCACTCGACTCAAAGTCTCCAAAGATATCAAACATCAAAGAGATTGCCTCAGGATCGCGTAACTCAACTAATCTTTCAAATTTCTTGTAATCATCAAGCCATCCAAATGATATCTTGCCAGTATACTTTCTTGCCATATCAGTACTTATTCCACCCATATTCATTGTACAAATCTTCAATGAGATTCAAGTTAGATTCGTTTAAGATAAATTTTGAATGAGAATTTTGTTCAAATTGCCCCACATAATTACCTTCCCAGTTGAAACATACATGTTCCTGAAATTGAAAGATTAATTCCTTTGCTGTTGGCCTTAAATCTACATCAAAAGACAGACAAGAATTTATTAATTCAGCTAGCCAGCTTAAATCTATATTTGGTAAAATCAATTTTTTTGATATAAATCGAGTTGAAATAAATTTGCCAAACTCTGTAAGTTTTAGGCCATATTGAATTTTGCCGAAAGACTCATATGGATGTTTGCTGGCAATAAGTTCCCAAGCTATTAAACCCCACGACCAAATATCTACTTTATTAGAGATACGTTCTCCTAGTAGCTGTTCAGGAGCTGCATATTTTGAGGTACCTTCAAATGATAAATATCGTGCTTTTTTAGCTATATCTGTTGTATACTTTGATAGGCCAAAATCTGCCAGAACTGTCCTCCAGCCTGTTGATCTTGATCTATCTTGTTCTTCAGTTAGGTAATATCCACAATCAAGAAATAATATATTCTCAGGCTTTAAATCACAATGAATAATGCCTTTCTCATGTATTGTATCAAGAGCAATTAAAATATTTAAAAGGTGAAATACTGATTCTTGGATTGACAAAGGCTTTATATTAAATTTATCTCGTAACGACCCTCCAGCACAATAAGGTAGTTTTAAAAAAAGTTGAACATAACCATCAATGCTACTATTTCTTCTAATAACATCTTCGATTTTTAGCACATATGGATTTCTAATTTTACTTAGAAAAACACCCTCGCGGCTTATATCAAGTAATTGTGCTGAATTGAATAAGAATGAATCAAAAATCTTGAAAACACAAAATTTTGAGTCCTTATTTATATCTTCTTCTTTTCTTAAAACAACATAAATTTTCCCCATATTTCCAACTAGTTCTTTCACTACTTGGAATCCATTAATCTCTTCATCCGTTCTAGTAAGTTCATTCAATCGTTGTTTTGAGTTATAAAAATAATCATCTTCAAAGGGGTTGAAAAAAGTCTTGGCTATTAGTTTCAGTCATTTTGCTCAATCCCAAAATGCAGTAAAGCTGATTCTACTTACATTAAAACTTGAACTTTAAGCCTTATAAATGCTCTGCATACTTCTTCCCACATATTTTGATGACGTTGAATTGTTTGCTGAATAATTGCTTTCAGATCTATATCTTTAATCTGACTTTTTACATTTTCATCGTTAATTTCATTGTTTAGGATTTCAGTTAAATTTTCCAATAATTTACTGAGGCACTCTTATATTCATTAATCTCGGAAATTACACAATCGGAATCAGATTCAATTACTGGATTTCCGTCAGGGAAATACCTTATTATAGATTTTATGAAATTATCAGCTTCAGGATTTATCTCCAGGTCCTTAAGCTCATCAGCCATGATTCTAATCTTACTTCTTACAGGTTCAAACTCAATCCTTTTGTCTTCCAAATATTTGATCGAACTTTTTATTTTGTCTTCATAATCTGCCAATCTTGACTCCCATAAGAATGGAGTAGCTTTTTCCACATTGGTAAACATTTCGATATAGTCAATATGAATAACACTCAAATCATTAAATATAGGTTCTAATATTGTAGAAAATATGAGCTTTAACCGTTCAGACCTATATTTTTTTAATTGGATAAGCCGATCAATTATTGACATTAACATTTGTATCATTACTTAATATCTCCGAGCTTGTTTTTTAAGAAATTTTTGAAAAGTTACCCGTTTTCTCCGAAAACACTGCTTCTCTTTAGAGGTCGCAAACATAGACTGAACGTTCTTAAACAAGGTCGATCTCTGGAGTTGGAGAGAATAGGGCGTAAATCGCGGCATTATTGCATTCTCCTATAAATACGAGCCTCGGTCCAAGATACTCTGATCACTTTAGTCGCTTTTTCACTCTCTCATCACCTGCAAAAACTGAGCCTCTGCCTTCTGCTGGAAGGGGTATGGCTTGCGCTTGATCACAATGATAGCCTCTCGTCTTTTCTAAAGTCTTGCGATCGCTGAACTGGGGTAGCGATCATTTTGCCGATGCTCTGGCGGGTGCGATCGGGCTGGTAGCGTGATTGTATCCTAACGGTTGTAGAGTTTTTGAATGCGGATAGCCGCATAATCGGATCGCCCTGAAGCATCAGGAATCCGATTATGTTCTCTACACCAATCAATCAAGTCATCTATGTCCACCTCGACGCGATGTACGACACCTCCTTCATTCTGTAGTTTTAGGCAGAGGGCTTCAGTTTCTTCCAACCATTCCTGATAAGAGTCATGAAGCTCATCAAGTTTGGGGACAACTGTTCGCAGTTTTTGCCACTGATTGGGATGGAACCAGGCCACACCGAACACCAAGACATCATCATCAGACTTGGGTAACCTACCGAAACCTTTAGCCATTTCTTACCGGAACCTCATAACACAACACCCGTAAACTCATGCTCCACCCAACAATCCTCCAACTCAGCCAAAGTATCCATCTCCCAAAGCATCTCAGACACGATCACCGCAACTTCATCCTCCTTCTCAAACGGAATGGTCAGATCGTACTCACCCCTACCTAGCTTCACCACCTGATACCGTACCAGTATCTGGTTCTCAATCTCTCGCCTCACCTTGGCTTTGCTCCGGCCTGCTAGGGTTCTGTCTTCTACTTTGACCTTGAGCAGCACATTGATCTCTTGTCTGTGATTCTGGAGCTTTGCGAACATTGGGTAGGTTTCGCCTTCGACTGTTTCGCGCTCCGCCGCCGCAACCCCAAGCTTTTGAGGCAACCGCTTCACATCCTCTAACTTCTCTACCGCGACTCCCAACCTTTCTGGCAATCGCTTCACATCCTCCAGCATCCGTTCCAGACCCGCGATGTTCTCCTGCCAAAGTCGAGCAAAAGACACCTCCCCCTGGTCTAGATCATCCTGGTAAAGCGGCGTTTTTCCGGTCATCTCAGCCATGCCTATCAACAACTGGCGCTGTTCCCGACTCAATCCCTTGGCATAGACAACTTGCTCATTATTACTCTCCCTCTGGGCGCGATAAAACGCCTCGATCGCACCTTCTTGTTCGTAGGCCAAGGTATACCGTCGAGTGGATCGCTCGTCCTCATGGCCTATCAGCCGCCTTACATGAGCGGGGTCTATCCCCATTCGCAAAAGACTTGTTGCTCCTGTATGTCGAAACTGGTGTGGATGCAGGTTTGGTAATTGAGCCAGCTCGCCAATGCGTTCCACTGCAAAATAGATGCCGTGATAGCTCAACCGATCGCCTTCCCATCCCTGATGGTGCGACAAAATTAAGGCCGATTCCGGCGACACTGCCTCACCCCGTTCCCGTCGCGCCGCCAAGTAATCTTGAACCGCCTGTTGACCTGCTTGAGACAAGGGCACAATGCGCGGCTTTTTATTTTTGGTTTGCGTAATCGTCACCAACCGCCCATCAAACGATCCGACATTGGCAGAAACCACCTCACCCGCTCGGAGCGCGTGAGCGAGCAAATGCACCAACACCAGATCTCGCAATCGCGTCTCTGTCCGCTGGGCGATCGCATTCCAGACCCGATCCATTTCTTCTGGTGTCAAGCTTTGTGCCGGGGGTAAAGGCACCTTTTCAAACTTCAACCCCTCAGTTGGATTGACCGGACAGAGTTCGGGATGATATTGACACAACCACTTAAAGTAACTCTTG
Source organism: Acaryochloridaceae cyanobacterium RU_4_10 (assembly GCA_012032135.1). Lineage (GTDB taxonomy): Bacteria > Cyanobacteriota > Cyanobacteriia > Thermosynechococcales > Thermosynechococcaceae > JAAURS01. The sequence continues at coordinate 23,614 of JAAURS010000016.1, forward strand.
ATGGCTGTCAGGGCGCTATTTAAGCTGTTTTTGGCTAACGTCTTCCCCTCACTCACTTCGAGATCCATCAAGTACTCTTTATAGGATCCGAGATGCCGTAGCTTCAAGTCCGACCAAGGGCACTGCGTCCAGCCCAAGAATCGCTTCAGTTCGCGCTCGTAGAGCTTGCGAGTGTTGACCGATAAGTTACTGCTGCGTAAAAACTCTTGCACCATCGGCCAACGGATATCGGCGGGGGTGGCAATCTGTTCTGGACGACCACGACGCGATCGCACTGCGCCAAGAGTCTGCTCGTGAATTACCTCATCCTTGGCAAAATCCAGCATTACCAGTTTGACGGCTGGCACCCGATCGCTTTGAGCAAACTCCATAAACTCAACCATAGAAAGGCTTTCTATAAGACCAGATAACGCTTGAGCACCGATTGTACCTGTTGCAAAAGCTCCAATTCGAGTTGACCCAAATACTTGCTCAATCGGGCTTTATCAAAGGTCATTGGCTCGATGCAAACCAGCAAACTATCAACCGAAAGGCCGTTTTGTTGAGATGTAGTGACCTCAACCACTGCGGGTGATAACCTTGGATCGCTCGGACGCGCTGAAGTGAAAGGCAACACGGTTACCTTACTGCGTTTGTCGTTAAAAATAGTCCCAGAAACAATTAATCCTGGTCGCGTTTTGCGAATTTCAGTCCCGACTGACGGGTCAAAACTTATAACCCAGATGCTTCCAAGTCCATAATCGCTGCGTTCTGCCATTCCGGTTCCCAACCTAGATTTAGTTCATCTACCGCCGCACACGCTGCTGCCAACGCCACATCCTCCTGATGGAGCTTCCATTGCTCTAACAAGCCCTCAATCAAAGCACTGCGATTTTCAACATGCTCATCAACGTAGCGAACCAGTTCGTTCGGTAATGAGATCGAGATTTTAGCCATATCCCACCCTTAGTCATACCATTAGTATTATAGTCTTCCAACATCAACTCAAACAATCGCGGCATGCAACGGACCGATAAGTTACTGCTGTGCAAAAACTCTTGCACTATCGGCCAACGGATATCGGCGGGGGTGGCAATTGTGGTCGGTCGGCGTTCGTGCGATCGCCCGTTGCCTCCTCCATCGTTTTTTGCACTCTATGAGGCGAACTCGTAAGCCATCAGTTCATCATGAGAATTTTGCTGTTGGGCGATCCAGAGATCGTGATTTGCCTGCATCTGGAGCCAACTCTGGGGCGATCGCCCCAGCACTTTAGATAACCGAATCGCCATGTCAGGGCTGACGGCGCTTTTGCCTGAGACAACCCGAGCGAACGTTGAAGGACTGACGCCCAATCGCGCGGCGATCGTTCGAGTGCTGACATTGAAGGGTTCTAGATAAAGACCGTCAATGACTTCTCCAGGGTGAGGGGGGTTGTGCATTCTCATCAGTGGTAATCCTCGTAATCTAAAAGATAAACATCTCCATCCTCAAACTCAAACGTCAATCGCCAATTTGCATTGACCTTAATCGACCATCTTTGCTGTTCAGCACCTTTTAAGCGATGCAATCCAAACCCTGGAACATCTACATCGGCAATATCGTTAGCCGTGTCTAGAACGGCGAGTTGAAGCCGAAGTCGCTTCACATGATTCGGCTGAATCCCTGACGTTTTGCTGGAGCGAAAGAACGCATCCAACCCTTTGTGGCCCATGGCACCGATTCTGACGAAACGGGCCATTTAGTCTAAAAGCCCTTCAATGACTGACTTTCAGGACTTAAATTCCACTCAAAATCTTGAAGTCGGTGATTTTTGGATCCCTTTTTGGGTTTGAGGTTCAGTTTATTGATGCAGAGTATTGTGGATACTCTGTGACAGTTAAGTATTTTGATAAAAGAGTATAGATCTAAAAACATGAAAGCTCAAAGTGCTACCTTACTTTTGGTCAA
>JAAURS010000285.1 GCA_012032135.1 Acaryochloridaceae cyanobacterium RU_4_10
AACAACTACGGTTCTATCTCGCGGCACTTCACTTGCAACCCCGATGGTGAGTGGGTTGGCGTCGTTGCTGGTGGCCGAGCACCCCGGCGCATCTGCTGACGACATTGCCAACATGATTTTTCAAAGCTGCGACGACCAGGCGGGTGATTCGCGCGAAGACAAACCGGGGTGGGACCAATTCTATGGCTACGGCCGTGTGAATGCACTCAAGGCACTCACGGCAAACAGTACGCTTGAAGGTACGATGCAGGTGTACCCGGTGCCCACAAGCAACTACATTCACGTACAGGCAATGCTACCTGGAAACGCCGACATCGACCTGTACCTCACAGATACCAAAGGAGCGACCAGGCTCTTGTCGCAGCAGGCTAACACGAGATCATTCGATCAGGTAATATCGCTTGGTAATGAAAGCCGCGGGCTATACCTGTTAACTTTCAAGTCAAGGTTTGGTAACATCACCAAACGAATAGCCATTGTAAACGAGAATTAGAACACACATAGGGAAAGACGAAAGTCAAGCGGCTGATTTCCATCGGATTAATCGGCGTACGATCCGGTTGCATTGTGAGCCATAATAAACTGCAGACAACATTCCATCACTCTTGCATCTTCACGGTTTCATAATTTAGCGTTTGCATAAATTCAGTCGATTGTAACTTAATTTAAGTGACACTATCGATAAGATCATATGCATTGACCTAAACCCGTAAATCGTCTCATAGTTTCGGCTATACTTTACCCCATCTATTAAGTATGCACCTCGCAGGAACTGTCGCTAAGCAGAAGTACATGGTGCAACATAGTTTTAAAAAAAATGAGCCGATACACAATTTCTCATCTCAAACAACTTGAATCACAGGCCATCTATGCAATCCGCGAGATGGCCGCAAGTCAGACCAAGTTATGCCTTCTTTATACCGACGATGCCGGATGCATAGTACTGGCATACTTGTGCCGGAAGGCATTTTATCCTGGCAGCGCACCCTTTCCCATTATTGAAATCGTTAATGAGGAGCGCGCGGTTGAATCGCAGGTCTACCGCGATGTGTTGATTCAAAAGGTCCATGCGAGATACCAAGAACTTGCCGCAACACCACCCGACCCTTCGTTTCCGTCAGCGACACACAGTGCCGGCAGCCTACGAACTATTGTAGACGTGCTGCGCAAGCGTCGCTATGATTCCGCCCTCATTTCGAGTCTTACATTTCATGATGCCGGTAGCGGCAGCCAGCGCAATGCGCGAAATAACTCTCATTTGTCCGACGCGCCTGGTCAAAGTCAGACATCAAGGCGTCCCAAACCCTTTCCAGTCATGGCAATAACCAACGCGTGGACGCGGCTTGATATATGGCTATACCTGCATATCGAAAATATTCCGCCACCCGTTCACTTGCTGGCACAGGAACGACTGACGACCTTAAAAAAAATAAACCAATCCGCGACGACCGATTCAGGAAACAAAGGCACGGGGCGGTCGCATTATTGCCGTAGGGACTACGGTGGTGCGATCGCTCGAAGGAGTAGCCACGCAGCAAGGATCTCTAGAACCCTACTGTGGCAAGGTGAATTTGTTTATTTATCCAGGGGGCTATGACTGGAAGGTCATTGATGGACTGATCACTAATTTCCACCTCCCGCGATCGAGTCTTTTAATGTTGGTGAGCGCGTTGGTAGGACGGGAACGTTTGATGGAACTGTATCGGGAGGCGATCGCACAAGATTATCGGTTTTACTCTTTTGGAGATGCGATGCTAATTCTGCCAGAAGTCACCGCAGGCGATCGGAAATAGTTGTGATACTCAGTAATCAGGAATTAATGGAGATCCTCAGGATTAATCCCCAACTCCCGCAGCTTTGCAGCCAATATATCCGCCCGCGATCGTTCTTGGTCGGCCCGCAATTGTTCTTGGTCGGCCCGCGATCGCGCTTGGTCCAAACGCTGCGATAACTCAATGGGGCTTAGAAATTTTTCCCCATCAGGGCGATAGATCGTCAACTCTTTAGCCTGCCACTGAAACTTAATCCCCAGCCTTGGGCTGATCCAACCATTCATCTGTTCGAGGGGACTTAACGCATTCCCCCGACGCACCCAACCCGAAAGACGCAACCGATCGGGGTCGTACAGGTAATATTCCTCAACCCCGTAACGCTCGTAGAACTCAAGCTTGTGTGCCATCTCTGCCTTGGTATTGTTGGGAGACAAAATCTCAAACACAACCTGCGGTGCAATATCATCCTCTTGCCACTGTCGATAAGACCCTCGCCTCCCCTTGGGCCTACCAAATGCGACCATTGCGTCTGGAGCCATGGGTGAAATCAACTGGGATTGTACTGGATACCACAGCAGATCGCCTGCTACAAATACATCTGTTCGGTCTGCGAACAATATTTCCAGATTCTCTTTAATTAAGACAATCCAGCTAAATTGTTCTGTATTATCCGCCATGGGTTTCCATCACTATCTGGAAACAGTTCGTCCAGACTGACCTCAGAGAACGTCGTCATCGTCTTCAGACTCCGATACTCAGCACCTTCACTCTATTCTAAAGGCAATGCTGCTGAGTCGATCCAAAAAGCCCTCACTGTTACAGCAAGGGCTTTTTGGGATTGATATTCCCTGCAAGGGCGCATAGCCACGCGCCCCTACAAGACATTTCTAGAGCTGAACGATTTCGCCGGATGCTTGCAAACGGGCGCGAGCGCGTTTGACATCTTGCATTGCTTGATAGCGTTCTTGCCGATCGTCGCTGGACTCGGATTTAGCAAAACGAGCCTGCGCTGCTTCAAACGCAGAACGAGCGTCTTCTCGGTCAATGTTTTCGCCAATTTCAGCTCCATTGACCAAGATGGTAACTTCGTTATTTTCAATTTCAGCAAACCCACCCATTAGTGCGATCGCAGTCCAACCTTTCTCTTCGCGGACGCGCATGACTCCAGCCTCAAGGCCTGTGAGCAATGGCGCGTGACCCGATAAAATCCCAAGTTGGCCCGTGGTGCTGGGCAGAATCACTTCATTGGCCGTTGCATCCCAGACTGTTTTGTCAGGAGCAATAACCCGAATGGTAAGTGTCATAGTGTTCTCCTACTTACCTTCAGCTTTTAGCTTTTCACCCTTGGCGATCGCTTCGTCAATGTCACCGATAGGTAGAAGGCTTGTTCTGGCAGATCGTCGAGGTCTCCAGAGAGGATCTTCTTGAAGCCAGCAATGGTTTTCTCAAGGGTGACATACTTCCCAGGAGAACCCGTGAACACTTCAGCCACAAAGAAAGGCTGAGACAAGAACCGCTCGATCTTGCGGGCGCGAGCCACAATCAAGCGATCGTCTTCAGACAGTTCGTCCAAGCCCAGAATGGCAATAATGTCTTGCAATTCTTTATAGCGTTGGAGCGTAGACTGCACCGCACGAGCCGTGGCGTAGTGGTCTTCACCCACAATGGAGGGCTGAAGCATGGTAGAAGCAGAATCCAACGGATCCACAGCCGGATAAATCCCTTTAGCCGCCAAACCACGAGATAGCACAGTGGTACCATCCAAGTGAGCAAAGGTGGTTGCAGGAGCTGGGTCAGTCAAGTCATCCGCAGGAACGTAGACGGCTTGGATAGAGGTAATAGAACCTTCCAGCGTTGAAGTGATGCGCTCTTGGAGGTCGCCCACATCAGTCCCCAAGGTAGGTTGATATCCCACCGCAGAAGGCATCCGGCCTAGTAGCGCGGATACTTCAGAACCTGCTTGCACAAATCTGAAAATATTATCCACAAACAAGAGCACGTCTTGCTTGTTCACATCCCGGAAATATTCAGCCATCGTGAGTCCGGTTAGACCCACCCGCATTCTGGCCCCGGGTGGTTCGTTCATCTGACCGTAGACCAACGCAATTTTGGATTCGTTGAGGTCATCTTTATTGATAACACCAGATTCCATCATTTCGTTGTAGAGGTCATTCCCTTCACGGGTGCGCTCTCCCACACCCGCAAACACGGAAACACCACCATGATTGGTTGCAATGTTGTTGATGAGTTCCATCATGATGACGGTTTTACCCACACCCGCACCACCAAACAATCCAATCTTTCCACCGCGACGGTAGGGGGTGAGCAAGTCAACCACCTTGATACCCGTTTCAAATACGGAAGGTTTGGTTTCAAGATCGGTGAGTTTAGGAGCGGGACGGTGAATGGGGAAGGTATCTGTGTTGTTTACAGGACCTTTGTTGTCAACGGGTTCGCCCAACACGTTAAAAATACGGCCCAGGGTTGTCTTGCCCACAGGAACGGAGATAGGAGCGCCAGTATCAATAACATCCATACCGCGCACTAGCCCATCCGTTGCACTCATGGCAACGGCCCGTACTTGGTTGTCGCCCAAGAGCTGTTGAACTTCACAGGTGACCGAAACGGTTTGACCTGCGGAGTTTTTGCCTTGAACTTTTAATGCATTATAAATGCGTGGCATTTTGCCACTGGGAAATTCAGCGTCCAAAACTGGACCAATAACCTTAGTAATCTGACCGACGTTTGTCTGTGTGGTGGTGACCATGCTCAAGCCTATGATGTGATGACCTACAATGCTGCAAAAATGGGCAGCTCATTGCATAAAATCGCCATCTTCAAAGGTATCACCGAATGGGATCGCAAAGTAAACTTTCTTTACTAAACTGAGGCGCTATTCTCCAAACGGGCTAAGGGAAAGGGATTTCACCCGTTTAGCGGTTGCAGAGGGGGTGAACTTAAAGGTATTGGGGGCTAGTTTCGGGTTTGGGACCCGCTCCACAATGACTTCTCGGAGATTGAGGGTCATTCCTTTTTCTTTACCTGTGATGACAAATTGCTGGATGGTAGAAGTTTGGGGTGAAATTAAGAGGTTCATTTGAGACGAAGCCCCTTGGGTGTCATCCCAGGTATAAATGGCATAATTTTGGTTGGCCTCGTCTTTTTGATAGCCTTTGAACGTAGTTCCGGTTTCTTTATAGAAACTGGCAACCATCTTAGGGTCTGCGGCGATCGCAGCCAAAGCTTCATCGGTTACAGTTTTCTGAAAGTCGTTGGGGGAATTCAAGTACAAACTGGTGGCGCTGCCAATCAGGAAAGAATCGTCGGATTTGTCGAATTGTTCGTAGGTTTGGACTAAGTATTGTTGGGTATCGGGTCGATAAACCCAGACCGTTTTTCCATCAGAAATCACCTGATACGTTCGAGCCTTGCTACTGTCCTCTGACTTGAACGAAATATCCACCCTAAATTGCTTGGGCTTTTGGGCGATCGCTTTAATATAAACAACGGACTGTAAGGTCGCGCCTTCAGTTTTGGCATCTAGAGAGAGTTTTGAGGTTGTTTGAAGTGCATTGCCTTGAGAAAAATCTCTAAAGGCGCGCAGAAATAAAATCAGATCTTCAGCAGATCCGCTTGGGGAGGTTGCTTTGGGGGTAACCGTAGGGGCAGGAGCAGGCTTGTTGGCAGCAATAACCTGAGGTTGTGCGGTACTCACCTGGAGCAAAGCCCCTTCGTTGAGGATGCCGAGGGTCAGTCCAAAAATCAATCCAGTACCCAAACGATAAAAATATTTCATGAAAAATAGGCGCGCAGTTTGTTTAAGCTTACCCATTATCAAAAACTCTGGCACTAGCGGCCTAGATCGTGCATTGCATTGATGGCATCCGCACACTTTTGGGTGACTGCCAAAAGTTCTGCGCGATCGCTACTAGCAGGCGGGTCAATTAATGCCCCAATGCGGATTGTCAAAGGCGTGTTTTGGGCAAATATTTGCCTTTAGAGATAATATTTTGGGTGCCCCAGAGAGAAACAGGGATGAGGGGCGCTTGGGCTTTATGGGCAATGAGTGCCGCCCCTAGTTTTGGCTCTGTAATGCGTCCGTCAGGCGTGCGGGTGCCCTGTAAAAATAGACCCGCCGCCCAACCCTGCTCCAAAGCAGCCAACGCCGCCCGAATTGCACTGCGATCGGCTGACCCTCGATTCACAGGATACGCGCCGTACCAGTGAATTAAGGTTGAGAATACAGGTATCTCAAATAATTCTTGTTTTGCCATATACGCCACAGGGCGTTGCACGCAATTAGATACAATCGGCGGGTCAAAGTCACTCGCATGGTTGCTGACCACAATCAAACGCCCATGACGGGGGACCTGCTCCGCACCATAAATCCGCACTC
>JAAURS010000017.1 GCA_012032135.1 Acaryochloridaceae cyanobacterium RU_4_10
GAGTAAAAAGATTCTGCTTCCAGTCGGAGGGTTGGATGGAGGACGAGGGCCAGTACAGGTAAAAGCTTTTATGAACCAAGTGACTCGCGATCGCGCCCAAAACCTGGAAAAAAATTGTGTACGACCAAGCGATCGCCCTCACTAAAGTACCGGGTGGATCGTCGCGGATTGCATGGCAAATTGGCAACGAAATCAATAGTAAAAAAATGGCGGAAAATATTCATGGTTGGGCTAAGGATGGCAAGGAAAACCTATCCCCTAATGATGAATCTATCATTCCGTATTATGTGGAATATTACCTAGCTCCAACCGTCGAGGCTATCCGCAAAGCAAGTCAAGACTCCTTGGGTTCAGATAACCGCATTCTTATTGTTTTAGGATCGATCGCCAACGCGTATAATCCAAATTCTCGCCTTTGGCTCGATCGATTGCTAGAGTATCGCGTCAAAGGGACCTATGCAAAATCTTTGGCCGATCGGTCCGTAGCCGAACTGGTCAATATTATTGCGGTGCATTATTTGGTTTCCAGCGTAGATGAGAGTTGGCAACCTGCCTTAGATGACCTATGGAATCGCTGGATAGGCAAAGGTCGCGTAGTGGGATTGTGGTCTACGGAAGAACTGGGGAAAAAGCGTGCCATGAATGGAGAAGGAGCCTCGACAACCCTCAAAGTTGCCGCGCGATATTTACGTTGGTGGGGAGTTCGTGGCATACAACCAGAGGCTGGACGGGTTTCGTTTTGGGGCTGGCGGTTGAGCGGTAATCCAGGCACCTCAGGCAATGACGGAATGCAATCTCTCTATAAATTTTTAGGTGATTCTCCCGTACGAGAAATCAATAAAGGTCTGGACGTTGAATCGGAGAGACCGATGGAAACTTACTTATTTCAATCCGTCAAGCAATCCCGAAAAAGAATTGCGGTTGTTTGGTCTCGTGTCGATTCAGCCCGCAAGCAGCTTCGAGAACAGTCCAGTGACGTTGCACGTCCTAAAACATTTTTAATCCCCGCCGAAGGATGGCAAGGAAAGATTAAAGCAACCCTTCAAGTCTTTGGTCCTCCAGGAATTTTGACTATTCCTGCTACAGTAACCTCAACTCAAAATATCTATAAAGTCTCACCCTCTCAAAATATTGAACTGCCCCGACAGGCCACAGTCCTTTAATTTTCTAGAAAACAATAATTTCGTCGATCGATGAAGCCAAATTTTCTATTTATTGGTCCTGACAAAACAGGCTCATCCTGGATGTATGAAATATTGAGGCAACATCCTCATTGTTTTGTTCCTCTCTGTAAGGACATTTATTTCTTCGATCGCGACTACGAGCGAGGATTGGATTGGTATTTTGGATTATTTCAAGGTGCAACGCCATCTCATCTTGCCATTGGAGAACTTTCCCACGATTATTTGTTCTCAGTCACAGCAGCCGAACGAATTTATAAAGACCTACCAGAGGTAAAGTTAATCACTTGTTTGCGCCATCCTGTAGAACGGACATTTTCCCATTACCTCTTTATGGTGAGAAGCGGACGCACTCAAGACTCTTTCGAGAGTGCCTTACAAAATTACCCTGAGATTATCCATAACAGCTTATATCACCATCATCTTAAAGAATATTTTCAACGTTTCCCCAAAGAACAAATAAAAGTCTTATTTTTTAAGAATTTACAAAAAGCTCCGATTCAGTTTGTCAAGGAGTTATTTGAATTTATTCATATTCCATTTGTCCCCGATTTAGATTACGAAAAGAAAATCCTTCCAGCAGCACGTCCTCGCAATTTTGCGATCGCCCGTCTTGCAAAGCTCAGTGCAACAATGGCGAGAGACTTGGGATTAGTAACGATGGTGGGAGTTATCAAAAGAAGTGCGATCGTTCGTTTTCTATACGAACCACTTCCCGCCCAAGACCGACCGATCGTGGCAGAAGAAACCATTATCGATCTGTTAATGACTTTTAAAGAAGATACGCTCTTACTACAGGATCTATTACAAACTGATTTGTCTGACTGGTTGACCTTTAAGCAATAGAGGGAGAAAGGCTTGAAAGTTGCGATCGTGCATTATTGGCTGATCGGGATGCGGGGAGGAGAAAAAGTTTTAGAAGCACTCTGCGAGATGTTTCCTGAAGCCGATATTTTTACCCATGTTTGCGATCCTGACGCCCTCTCTGAAACGATTAATCAGCATCGGATTTTTACGACCTTTATTCAAAAATTACCCCAAGCCAAAAAGTTCTATCAATATTATTTACCCTTAATGCCCATTGCCTTAGAGCAGCTCGATTTACGATCCTACGATCTGGTCATCAGTAGTGAATCTGGTCCAGCAAAAGGTGTGTTGACCGCCCCAAATACACTGCATGTTTGCTACTGTCATACCCCTATGCGGTATCTCTGGGATATGTATCATGATTATCGCCAAGGAGCCGGACAGATTACCCAAGGGTTGATGCCATTTTTAGTTCATTACTTAAGGATTTGGGATCAACTCAGTGCCAATCGGGTCGATTATTTTATTGCGAATTCTAACTATGTCGCCCAACGGATTCAAAAACATTATCGTCGTTCTTCAACCGTTATTTATCCCCCAGTAGAGACTGAAAAGTTTACCCCCAGCTCAACTCAGGGTGACTTTTACTTGATGGTGGGGCAATTGGTTAGATACAAACGCTTCGATTTGGCGATCGCGGCCTTCAATCAGCTCAACAAGCCGTTAATTGTCATCGGTCACGGCCCAGAACTCAACGTTTTAAAGTCTCACGCTAAAGAAAATATTCAATTCTTAGGACATCAGAGTTTTGACGTCATTCAACAGCATTACGCTCAATGTCAGGCTTTAATTTTTCCAGGGGAGGAAGATTTTGGGATTGTCCCCGTTGAAGCAATGGCCTCCGGCAGACCCATTATTGCCTTTGGCCGAGGCGGAGCATTAGAAACCATCCTAGAGGGGAAGACAAGCATATTTTTCCAAGAACAAACACCAGAATCTCTGATTCAAGCCGTGGAACAGTTCGAGAGCGTTCGAGACCAATTTGTGGCGGGGGAGATCGTCCACCACGCCCAACAATTCAGCCGCAGCCAATTCATTGCAAGAATGCGATCTTGTCTGGAAACATTCCTGCAAGACCATCAGGCTTTTTTGTAGGCAAGAACCGCGTAGAAGGGGTCGTTGCCCCAGAACGGCAAGCGAGAGGAGGCATTTTGGATAACTTCCGGCGTTTCAAAGCCTGGGTGTGAAGTAAAGTATCGTTCTACAATTTTTACCCGTTGGGCTTCGGAGCTATCGCGCCAAAGTTGGATGGCTTTTTGGAAAAACATCCGATTGGAAAAGCTGAAAATAGCAATGCCCCCTGGCTTCAAAATGCGATGAATTTCGCTAAAGACGGCCTCTGGATACTGAAGATATTGAACGGATGCGGTGTTCAGTACGGCATCAAAAGATTCATCTGGCAACGTTAATTGAGGGTTTTGATTTAAATCCCGCAAAAAATAACGATCTAAACGGGGATTCCGCGCAAGTTCTTCTTCATTCATGCCGTGGCCCTCAATATGGGCAAAGGCAATTTCCTCCGGCAAATGGGAAACCCAACTACTCATGAGGTCCAAGATACGGGTATTGGGCTGAAGGCGATCGCGATACAGTTGGGTCAGTGTTTTGATAAAGGCATCGTCCACATGGGTGACGAAGCGAGGATAGTCGTAAAACAGCGTATCGTCGCTGTCATCCAGTTTGGTCCGCTGGTGGGGCTGTAACAACATGTTTGTGGTTCAACGTGAATGGGCAAGATCGACATCTCCCGTAGGGGCGAACCTACGTGTTCGCCCCCACAAGGTGTACCGCAACTACGCCGCAGATTCAATTCAGCGGTTTTGATGGCAATGGTTTGAGTGCGATCGCCCCGTTTGACAGTGAGTTGCAAGGTCTGTCCGACCTGGGTATTTTCCACCAACGCTTGAAGTTCGCTCGCCGTTGAAATGGGTTTGTCATCCACCGCAGTGATGACATCGCCCAAGCGCATTCCCTTGCTGGCTGCTGGGGTATTGGGTATAACCTTAATCACCAAAACACCCGTAGTTTCCGGTAGAGAAATCGGCGAGTTGGGGTCTTGATTGTTTTCTTGGGCTAATTTAGGGGTTAGTGTGGTCATCTGCACGCCAATATAAGGATGCAGAATCCGTTCGCCCCTTACCAGTTGGTCTTTCAAGACCTTGGCGCGGTTGATGGGTATAGCAAACCCAATCCCCATGGCGTCCGCACGAATGGCGGTGTTAATGCCAATTACATTTCCTTGGGCATCCAGCAGCGGACCGCCGGAGTTGCCAGGATTAATCGCGGCATCGGTTTGGATAAAGTCGAGCCGCTTGTTAGACATTCCGACTTCTGCACTAGAACGGTGGAGAGTGCTGACAATGCCGAGGGTGACGGTGTTGTCTAAACCAACGGGATTCCCCACTGCGATCGCCCAATCTCCAACCTGAACTTCATCAGAATTTCCCAGGGGAATGACGGGCAGTTTCCCCTCCACGCCCTTGAGTTTTACCACCGCCAAGTCAGACACTTCATCCACCCCTTGAACTTTTCCTTCAAAGGTTCGTCCGTCTTTGAGGGTTACGGAAACCGTATCTGCATCGCTGACCACATGGGCATTGGTCAGAACAATTCCACTCCCGTCAATAATGAACCCAGATCCTTGCCCTCGAAGCCGATCTTCACGAGGGGCTGGCGCGTAACCATCGCCAAAGAAATCGCGGAATAAGGGATCGTTCAAGAATGGGTCGGCGGCGCGATGAATGACAGTGCGCTCCGTATCAATCCGCACGATGCTATTCCCCACTTTCTGAACGGATTCAGAAATAAAGTTATGGGGGCTACCGCCTTGCAGGATGGATGCAGCTTTGGACGTAGCAGTTGCAGCAGAAACGGGTTCAGCATAGACCCTCAAGGGCAAACTTAGGCCCACCCACAGGAGGACTGCAAGGAGTCCGCACCCTAGGCGGCGTATAGGTAAAGAATACAGACCCATTATCTGGCCCATTGTCTGGGCCAGTCGGACAACAAACGCTTGAAGGGAATCCCGTACCATAGCTATCTACATCCGTGAACGACGGTTTAATCAATCGCAAATGTGTGGCTCAGACCTAGATGAATCTCAGCATCAGAGCACTATAGAACAGTGTAATCACTGTTCTTCAAGGATGGTTATTCGTAACTTCCGTATTCCGCTCTCTATCTCCTGTTCCAAAGATCTTTCTGATACTGGGGTTAGCCCTACAATGAAGGTAAGAAAGCTTAATTCAAGCAATTCGGCAATTGAAAATTTATTTATGGGTTATTGATTGGATTTATGACGACTGAAACCAAGATCGCTGATACAACGGTCAAATATGGCGAACGATTGATTCAAGAAGGGACGCTCATCACCTTCCCCAATCCGCGTGTTGGACGACAGTATAAGATTCACATCACGCTGCCGGAATTTACCTGTAAATGCCCGTTCTCAGGATATCCTGACTTCGCCACTATTGAAGTGACCTATGTGCCCGACGAACGAGTTGTGGAGCTAAAAGCACTCAAGCTCTATATCAACAGCTACCGCGATCGCTATATTTCCCATGAAGAATCTGTGAATCAAATTTTGGATGATTTTGTAGCAGCCTGCGACCCCTTAGAACTCACTGTTAAAGGAGATTTTACTCCTCGTGGGAATGTTCATACCGTCATTGAAGTCAGCCATCGAAAAAATGAGCAGTCTTAGCGAGGAAGTCTAAGCTCTGCCTTAGGGGGACTAGTCGGTTGGCTAGGAGTGGGGACCTGTTGGAAAGTGGTCCCCTTTTTTGATGTCTCAGCCAGTTGGATCTTGAGGTTAGAATTCTCAGTGGCCAATTTGGTGAGCGTATCTTGAGCTGCCTTAAATCTTTGTTCTAGCTCTATTCCCTTTTGTTGGAACGTAGTGAGTTGCTTTTTGGCTGCCCCAAGATCTTTGATCAGTTTGCCTTTGTCTGATAGCGCAGTAGCATTTTGTTCTTTTAAAACTTGCATTTGTTGAGCAATTTGCTGTAGTTGGGTTTTGGCGCGGGTCAGTTCTCTTTCTTTTTGCTGAGATTGATTAATTTGCCAGATGGCTAGTCCAGAAAAAACACCAATCAACGCAAAAAAGCTAGTAATATCCAAAGCTGATTTTTAGAGTTCACTTCAATTTCTCTCCTCACACATCCAAGGGGTCTGTAATTTTAGGTAAGACTTCTAGAGTACATTCTCTATGAAAAGAAACCTTTACAGACACCTGTAAAAATTAAGACTGCCATCCTCAGGTATTCCTTAAGTCCGTTGAAGCGTGGCTTTCATGAGTAATTGATGGGCACTGCGTTCGGGTTCGTTGTTGAGGGGACGGCGCTGAATGTATTGGCCATCGGGTTGTAAATCCCAAGCATGTCGGTTGTCTGCCAAGTACAGCTCTAGTAATTCTTGGAGCTGAAGCGCAAGGGCCGGATCCTCAATGGGGACGATCGCTTCCACCCGACGGTCTAGATTGCGGGGTCGCCAATCTGCGCTGCCCATAAATACCGTCGGTCGTCCATTATTATGAAAGTAAAAAATCCGTTCGTGCTCTAAAAAGCGCCCAATAATACTCATCACTCGAATGTTATCGCTGATGCCTTGTATCGCTGGCTTCAACGCACAATTACCGCGCACAATTAAATCGATTTCTACCCCTGCCTGAGAAGCAGCATACATCGCCGCAATCAAGTCTGGATCGATTAACGAGTTCATTTTGGCAATAATGCGTCCTTTTTTGCCCCGACGCTGAAGTTCTGATTCCCGCTGAATGAGTTCGATCATGCGATCGCGCAAGTTCACGGGGGCTACCAATAGTTTGCGATAGGACAGTTGCTTGGTATAGCCCGTCAAGTGGTTAAACAAATCCGTCAAATCAACCCCTAAATCTTCACGACAACTCAATAACCCTAAATCCGTATAGAGACGAGCGGTTTTAGCGTTGTAATTCCCTGTCCCAATGTGAACATAGCGTCGCAGTTGTTGACCTTCCCGTCGGACCACTAAGCAGACCTTGGTATGGGTCTTCAGACCCACCAATCCATAAACCACATGAACGCCTACCTTCTCTAATTTGCGCGCCCACTGGATGTTATTTTCTTCATCAAACCGTGCCTTAAGCTCCACCAAAGCCACCACCTGTTTCCCATTCTCAGCCGCTGCAATAAGGCTGCTGACAATGGGAGAATCCACAAATTTAGAATCTCCCCCAGTGCGATACAGGGTAATTTTGATGGTTAAGACATTGGGGTCATAGGCAGCTTCAGCAATGAAGCGCTGCACCGTTGCGGAAAAAGAATCGTAGGGGTGATGGACCAATAAATCCCCTGCCCGAATGATGGCAAAAATGTCGGATTGCTCATCCTCTGGACGGCGCTCGCCCAATCCAATTTCATCTTCTGGCAACGTTAAAGGCGCGAGCTTTTTAAAGCGCGGCGGAATGACAGGGGTCCAAGGGACATCCTTGAATTCTGGAAAGGGCAGACTGCTGAGGGCAAACAAATCGTTGAGACAGAGCAACCCCTCCACAGCGTAAATATCGCGATCGCTCAACCCCATTTCATCCATTAAGGTTGCCTGTAACATGGGTGGGGTGCCCACTTGAATTTCCATCCGCACCAAAGAACCAAAGCGCCGCTTGCGGAGTTCCTGCTCGATGGCCAACAACAAGTCATCGGCTTCATCCTCCTCAATCGCAAAATCAGCATTGCGGGTGATGCGAAACGGATGGCAGGTTTGAATCTCCATGCCTGGAAACAACTTAGACAGGTTTTGAGTAATGACCTGCTCTAGGGGAACGCCCCACCATCGGATGGATCCATCTTCCGTTTTAGGCACAGGCAACGCCACAAACCGAGGCAGGCGATCGGGAACCTTCACCCGTGCAAAATGTTCTTCGCCATTTTCTTTATCTTTTACCACCACCGCCAGATTGAGGCTAAGGCCAGAAATGTAAGGAAAAGGATGGCCTGGATCGACGGCTAAGGGCGTCAGAACGGGGAAGATTTGGTCTAGAAAATAAGTTTGTAAGGATTCAACCTGTTGAACGCTGAGATCCTCATAGTTGAGCACATGAATGCCCACTGTAGCGAGTTCGGGTTTGAGTTCTTGGGAAAAGTATTGATGCTGGCGGATGACTACAGGCTTGAGTTCGTTGTGAATGGCATCGATTTGCTCTTGGGGGGTCATGCCATCCTGCGTGCGCTTGGTAACCTGGGCCTCAACCTGCTTCAGCAATCCTGCCACCCGCACCATAAAATATTCATCCAGATTGTTGCTAAAGATGGCCAAGAATTTGAGCCTTTCTAGCAAAGGATTGCGCGGATCGAAAGCTTCATGAAGCACTCGTTCGTTAAAACGCAGCCAGCTTAATTCTCGATTGAAATAATATTGAGGGCTGTAAAGAATTGGAGGGATTGAGGGTTGAGACAAGACTGGAGAAGGGGTTGGCTCGGAAACCGCTGAATGATTTAGGGTGTGCTTCGCTTGGTTCCTTACTTTGTTAGCCTCCTCTAAGGTAAGAGAACTGGTTGCGGCTTTAGCAGGCAACTGAAGCGTTTGACAAATCTGTAAAATGTCTTGGGATTTAAGTTGTAGTTCGCTTGCCAACTGATAAATACGAATTTTGGAACTTTTCATAGGGACATTAAACTTGGGATTGGAACAAGGCCAGTTGGTCTAGGGTTGAAAAATTTTGGCGATCGCAACACTCCACCGTGGGTTCATTGTAGGAGATACCTTTGCCAGAGGCTTGTGCTCCCAAACGCTAAAGTTTTTCATGGCCATTTGGGGGGGGTGTCTGTTAGCGTGTTGGTCTGAGGTACACATAGTGCTTCAGCTAAATTTTATAGACGGAATTTGTATATGGCCAATTACACTGAAGTTAGACCTTCTCGTTCGTTAAGTATGCTGTCTGATAACGCTTTGATTGGGGGATTTATAGACGGTTTCTTTCAGGGACAAACGGTCCTCCTGTCTAATCAGACTTTGAGAACGGAACCAACATTGAATAGTATGCAGCTTCTTTCTCTCAAAGAGGGATGCATTGCCACGGCTCATCTCCATGCCTCTCCCATTTCAATGATGGTGCGCTATGGGTCTTCCTATGGAAGCCTAATTCACGAACGTCTTATCGCTCAGTCCTTTTATCCGCTGGTCGGGACTGGTCAAGAGAGTTCTTATATCTATCGTTTCTGTGAGGCACCAGAAGGCTACGATCTCTTTTGCACCACCGCAAAAGATTTGTGGAGAGCCTGTTGGGGCAGAGGATTGGGCCATCGCCCCGGTATTCCAATGGATCTTTTAATCTGGCGTCAGGGACCTCCAGGCAGTAAGGATGCATGGTATTCCCTCCGGGGTATGGATTGCGACCAAGGCCAGTTGACGGTCAAAATGCTGGGTTGGTCCAATGCGGTCAACGGCGGCGATCTCGTTTTATGGGCGAGACAGGTCATGAGTTATCAGCCCGGTCAGCGATCGAGCAGTTCATCTCCAACGCCTCGTAAATTAGGAACCAGTGGTCGTTTGCCGTTTCGGCAATAGGGGTTAGGGCGTGCGGGGGGATGACACGCTTTTGGAGAAAACGGTGCGAGAAAGTGGTGCATTGTACAGACGTAGGTAATTCCAATAGTTTTCTAGTACGGCTTTGACGTAGGTTTGCGTTTCATCGAAGGGAATGGATTCCACAAAGATATCGGCGTCACGGGTATCTAGGGTTTTAATCCATTGGGCAACGTTGCCGGGGCCTGCATTGTAACTGGCGATCGCCAACATAGAATTGTCTTGATAGGTGTCGTGGGTTGAGTCGAGATACCAGGTGCCCAAGCGAATATTATCACTGGAGTTTTCAAGATTGGGTTTGAATTTTAGTTTTGCGGCAACCTCTGTGGCAGTTTCTGGCATGAGTTGCATCAGTCCTTTTGCGCCTGCCACCGATTGAATGGCAGGCTCAAAGCGAGATTCCTGGCGGATGAGCGCTAAAACCATCACGGGATTGAGGGTGTGTTGGGCGGACCATTTTTGAATGTCTGGCCAATAGGGAATGGGGTAAAGCGTTTGCCAGTAGCGTGGATTTTGGCGCAGGGCTTGAATAGCAGCCTGTTGAGACTGTTGTTCGGGTTCCGTGAGGGTGCGATCGCGCAGATTGTCCAGCATAAAGAGGCCGTCAAGGTATTCTCCAACGGCTAATCTTAGAACCCCATCGGTCAATTGTTCGGGGATAGATGGATTGTCGCGGGTTTTGAATTCCAGAAGCCAGTTGGCCCAAGCGGC
The DNA here is from genome assembly GCA_012032135.1 of Acaryochloridaceae cyanobacterium RU_4_10. Lineage (GTDB taxonomy): Bacteria > Cyanobacteriota > Cyanobacteriia > Thermosynechococcales > Thermosynechococcaceae > JAAURS01. The sequence continues at coordinate 10,326 of JAAURS010000017.1, forward strand.
TCGACCTTCGCCGAGCGCATATAACTCGCGCACTATAGGAGAGCCCACACCTAAGGGTAAGCGACTGGTGGGGGTTTCTAGGGCGGGTTTTTGGGCGCGAATGGTTTGAAAATCCCCAACGGATTGGCCGGAAAGGGTTGCGGATCGCCAACTGTAGTAGGACTGTGGGTAACGCTGCCACAATTCCGTGAAGTGTTGTTGTCGCTCCTGAGGGTTTCCAAGGCGTTCTGCCCATTTCCCTGCCCAGAAGAGGGCTTTAGGGGCTTGTTCGCTGTCAGGGTTGGTTTGGGCGAGGTCCAATGCCCATTGTTTGGCAGTGTTAATTTGTTGGGTTGTGGCGGCAGTCCAGGCCCTTTTCCAGCGCAGCTCGGCGGCGGATTCGGTTTGGCCGAATTTTTCTAAGAGTTGTTTTTCTGTGGCAGCTTGTTGGGTGGGATTTAGTTTTTGCAGTCGTTGGGCTTTGCGACGGAGGGCATCGCCTACATCTTCTGGCCGTTTGAGTCGCTCTGCGAGGGGAATGGCTTTGTCTAGGTAGGCGATCGCAGTGGCTCGGTCATCGGTCAAGTCTGCTAATTTCATGAATGCCCTGGGGGTTTCTGGGGCATTGGGGAATGTGGCGATCGCGCGTTGATAGGCAGTCACCGCAACTTTGTCCTCATGCCCGAGTTGTAACCCACGACCCACGCGATACGCATTGCGAGAGGTTGTTGGAGCGTGGCTGTAGGCAAGACCTGCTTCTTTATATTTCAGTTTTTCCCAATATCCAAAGGCGATGATCTGCCAGTCTTGGGGTTTGAGTTGAGGTGCTAACTTTTGGGTGAGACGGTCCAAGTAAGTCGTATAGTCCTTGAGATGCAGGCCATGCTGGGCAACCACCATGAGCAACGCCTGATCGTTGGGATTTTTTTTTGAGCCGCTGCACTGCAATTTCGACGGAACGGGGATGGGCGGGGAGCGTTGCGATCGCCCGATCCCAATACTTGGGTTCTTTTTTGCCCAGAGCATAATACGCTTCCCCCGCCGCCGCACTTTGGGGGAATTTTTCAATGATTTGCTTCCAAGACTGTTGAGCGCGATCGGGTTGGCGATTGAGGGTATAGGCTTGTGCCCGTAAAGCCCAAATATGAGGCGTGAGGATTTTATAGCGATTTTCTAGACCCTCCAGCCACTGAAGCGCCTGGGTGCCATTGCCCTGGCGCACGCTATCGGCAGCTAATACATAGCGGGCCTGTTGTTGTTCCGTAGGGTGACCCTGTTTGGTGAGGGCTTCTAGGGCAGAGCGTCGGACAGTAGGGGTTTGAAAGGAATGAGCTGTAATTCTAGAGGTTGGGAGGGATTCAGGTTCAATGGTATTGCTGTTATTAGTGATTTCAGGGGTTGAAGGCTCGATCTGGGGCCAAAATTTAGACAGCCCAAAAAGCGACCCTACAACCACTAGGCCGCTCAGTCCCATTGAGAACAACAAAGGAGAGGAACGTTTGAGATTAGATAAAAAAGATTCGCGCATACTCGGCTTTGGCCCCCTACCCTGAATGCATAACGGTCTTTAGAATTTTAGTGCACCAGGACGGAGCATTTCCAATGATGGACGAGTTTGCATGGACAGCGTTTGATCGTGAGAGCACTAAAACACCAAGCATCGAACGGCCTAGCCAAAATCAGGTGCATCTTTACTGTCTTGAATTTGCGCCCTACCTAGAGGCTGTTTCGCGGTTATCGGAGTGGCTTTCTGAAGAAGAACGTCAGCGGGCGGCTCGGTTGCGGTTTGCGGATGGCCGCGATCGCTTCATACTGTCTCATGCCTATACCCGTTTTGTTTTGGCGAGGTATTTGGGTATTCATCCGCGCGATGTGGAGTTCGGGACAAGTGAAACGGGAAAGCCTTGGGTGGTGGGTGAATCTGGCGGGATGGAGGAAAGGTTTGGGTTTAATCTATCCCATTGTAAAACCTATGTGGTTGTTGCTGTTGCACCAACTCTACTCGTAGGGGTTGATGTAGAAGAACACCGTCCGAATATGGATGCGCTGGGGATTGCCAAACGCTATTTTGCACCTGAAGAGTTTGCAGTGTTTGAAACGCTTGCCGAGGAAGAGATTGAGCCATACTTTCTCAAGATTTGGACGTGTAAGGAGGCGTTTGTGAAGGCGATCGGCTTGGGGCTTTCCTACTCTTTGAATCGGTTTCAGGCGATCGGACTACAGGACAATCGGCCTGAATTGATTGGTATTGAGCCGGACTACGGTCCTTCATCGGCATGGTCGCTCAGAACTTGTAGGCCAGCACAGGAAGTGCATATTGCGATCGCGGTCAGGCTTCCGAATGCTGCGATCGTGCAGTGTGGTTGAGGGGTGGGATGCGATCGCACTTGTGGTAGTCATGAAAAGTAGTGCTACAAACATTGCGTGAGTGCCCCGCAGTTTTCAACGATCTCAAAATACCGCTAAAAATAGTTTCGTATAAAAGATCGCCAATCGTTTGTTGGAATTCAGCATATTCTTGCGATCGGATTTGTTTCTTATTTTTTGCGAAGATTTGTAGCTATTACATAATCAAAAAGCGCACTGATTTTGTTGTTCAAGGCAGAGCAAAAATTCCCTCAATTTTCATAGAAAAAATCCACTTTGGAATTAAGACTAATCGCTTTGTTATAGTTATCAAGAGCATCTTGATAGTTGCGTTGAGAGTTGTAAACATTTCCTAGGTCATGATAGGAAAAGCAAATTTAGGATCGCAATCTGTATCGCTTTTTTATGATTGTCAAGAGCATCATTATATTTATTTTGATCGTAATAAGTATCCCCTATTTGATTATAAGAATTAGATATCTTAGGCTCAAGATTAATTGCTTTGTTGAGATCTTCTAGAGCATTTTTATGATTACTATTGTAATAGTAAGCACTTCCTCGGTTATGATAAGCAATGTCATATTGAGAGTTAATTTCAATGGCTTTATTAAAATCTTCTAAAGATCGATCGCGTTCATCTCGATCCAGGTAAACAACTCCGCGACCATTGTAAGCAACGGCCAACTTTGGTTCGAGATTAATAGCTTGGTTGAAATCTTCTAGAGCATCTTTCTTCTTATTTTGATTGTAATAAACATATGCTCGATTATTATAGTCAACTGCCAACTTTGGTTCGAGATTAATAGCTTGGTTGAAATCTTCTAAGGCTTCCTGCTGTTTTCCGCGATCGTAATAAATCGCTCCTCGAGCGTTATAAGCAATAGCATTGTGGGGGTCGAGAAGAATCGCTTTATTTAAATTGTCTAGAGTTTCTTGAAGGTCATCTTGGTCGCGGTAATTTGCACCTCTATTGTCATCAGCAACTGCATAATTAGAGCCAAATTCAATAACGTCTGTTGCTCAATTTAAGCGAGCAGTAAAAAAAGTGCTCCCTATAGACTGAGATAAATCCGAATTAAATTCTGCACTACAGGCGCGAACATCAACAAATCCAACCTCTTTGAGGGTAGATTCCACGTCTAATCTTGAATAGCCTTTGAGTGGCCAGCTTTCATCGAATCGCTGCCACATTCCTTGCTGTTGTGCAAATAAAGTCATTTTAATTTGTCCCGTCTTGCTTTCGGCGTCGTAAAAGGAAATACTAGCCCAAGCGTAATCGTCTAGAATATCCCCTTCTTTGTCTAGATTGAGAGCACTGAGTGCTTCCTCTAAATTAATTTCTAAAACGAACACCCCATTGACTTTTAATGCCCTATAGATATTCTGAAAGACAGTAGTCAGTTCCTCAAGAGTCATAATATGGTTTAGAGAAGCAGAAGTTGAAACTACAGCATCGAACTGGGATGATATATCGAATGAGCGTGCATCGCTAAGGATAAACTGACCGGATGGCGCATTATCGCGAGCATACTGTAACATCCCTTCGGATGCATCCATTCCAGTCACCTCAAAACCTCTATGGATCAGCTCTTGTACTAATTGTCCCGTTCCACAACAGAGGTCTAAAAGATGCGATCGCAGGGGAAGATGCTGCAACAGAAGTTGTTCCAAAATCGCGATATTGTCTTGGCAATATCTGGGTCCCCAGTATTCGTTATACATACGTGCAAAGGGATTGTATTGGGGGGCTAAAGTGTTTAAGGACACTACTTTCTCTCCTAAATCTAATGTGATGGGCGATTGCTACAATTAGGATAAAAGACTGCTTTCTTGCAGATCGTTGATACTTTTTTGAATAGTATAGATAACTTGTTCTAAATCATGGTCTGTGTGTGCTGTGGATAGAATGCCGCCACTCCCTTGAATAAAAATGTCTTTGTGGATTAGGTGATAGTACAGTAAGTCCATACTGTTGGAGAGGTTAGAATGGTCTACGGTTTTGTTTGCGGAGTCGGAAGGACTTGAAGAAATTGCATTAAAAACAGACCCGAAGTTAGCAAGTTCAATAGGGAAACCTATCTTGCTAAAGTAAGTATTTAAGGTTTTGACAAATTGTTGGGTGCGTTGATTAAGGTTTTCTTGTAGAGAAGGGCCTTGTTGTTGGAGATGGTTGAGGACAGCATGGGCCGCAGCCATCGCAAAAGGGTGCTTACAGTAAGTTCCAGCAAAGAAGGTTTTTTCGCTATTGGGCAAGGATAAATCGCCATAGTTCCAGCAACCACCATCAATTTTGTCCATATAAGCGGGTTGTCCAGCAATGACGCCAATGGGCATCCCGCCGCCTAAAATTTTGCCGTAGGTCGCAATATCGGCCTGAATGCCAAACCAGGCTTGGGCACCGCCTAAATGAATCCGAAAGCCCGTTAGCATTTCATCAAAAATGAGGGCGATGCCTGTTTGAGTGGTGAGCTGTCTGAGCTGTTGGAGAAATTCGCGGGGCTGAAGGTGAGGTTGTCGATCTTGAATCGGTTCGATGATGACTGCTGCAAGTTCATGGCTATGGTGGCGGATGATTTCTAAAGCCTGGGGGGTGTCATACTCCAAGACGAGGACATCTTTGGCAATATTGTGGGGGACTCCTGAGGTACTGGGAACGGTGCTCTGGACATCATTTAGTATTTGGGTTTGCATTAGTGTGCTGTCTGAGTGCCCATGATAAGAACCAGAAAACATCGCAATTTTGCTCCGTCCGGTGGCGGCGCGCGCTAACCTTAAGGCGGTCATGACGGCCTCTGTACCCGTATTGGTGAAGGTGACTCGCGTTAGTCCGGTAAGGTTGCTAATCATTTGCGCTACTTCACCTGCTAGATCGGACTGGGGACCAATATGGAATCCTTGTTCTAGTCGTTGGGCGATCGCCTCTTTAATAAACGGGGGGTTATGGCCGAAAAAACTGACCCCAAATCCCATCACTAAGTCGATATACTCATTCCCATCGATATCCCAAAGCCGAGAGCCAGCAGCAGATTTACCTACAATGGGGTACACCATTTCTTTGAAAGCAGGAGAAAATCCTTCTGAATTTCTGCGATCTGCTAGGACAGAACGATAGGTTTGGGCTAATTGTTTGGAGTTTTGGGTGCGTTGGGTGTAGGCTGCAATAAATTGTTTGAGGTATGCTTCACCCTGAAGTTTAGGCTGAGCTGAGTTGAAGGTTGAGTTGGGTGAGTTTAGAGCATTGAGATTCATTGAATTACACTCCTGGATAGGTTTTTGGGAAAGTCCCTTGATAGCTGTTTTATCTATGCTGGTGCCAGTGTCTGACTTTGAATGAGGTAGCTAAGATAGGTTCTCAGTAATACTTCATCCAGCGCGGGACAAGTTATGCCACTGTCTGCCAAGCCTGCCAAAGTGTTTTGACAATCTAGCCGCAGTTCGGCTTGAGGTTGGTTTTGGCGTTGCGTTTGGGGCGAAAAAAAGGGAAGTAGTGCCGATAGTGCTTGTTCTGGGGACTGTTCGGCGAGATTGACAAGGGTTGTACGCCACTGTTCGTAGGAAATTTGGGGGAGAGGATAGCCGCAGGAATGTAATACGCTCAGCAGCATATCGATCTCCAGCAGTTGAGGATTGACCATGTGAAAAGCTTGTCCGAAGGATTGCTGCTGTGAGAGGTACACAATGGCTTGACTGGCATAATCGATGGGAATGATATCTTCATTTAAGTGGCCTTCTGGAGCACTTCCCATTTGCACACAGCCGATGATTAACCGATATAAAAAATCATTGGGATTAAATACTCCCGTTTGACTATGACCAGAGATCCGTCCAGGTCGATAGATACAGATGGGTAAACCTCTTTGGGCTGCGGTTTGGATGAGTTTCTCTGCAACCCATTTGGTTTGGATATAGCCATCTTTAGGAATTTTCTCGCGATCGATACTCTCATTTTCAAGAACGGTTCTAACCCCTGTATATCCCGTTGAGGAAAAAACATTGGGGGTTGAGATGAAATGGACAGGCTTTGTTTTAGTTTCGCAAGCTAATTTAATAATTTCCTTTGTTCCTAAAACATTAGTAGGTTTGAGGACGGAGTAAGGATAGATGTGATGCACCCAAGCACCATTGTGATAAATGATATCTATCTGGCGAGATAGAGTGTGATAGTCAGCATCCGTTATCCCTAATCTTGGCAAGGCAAGGTCTCCCAGAATGGGTATAATCCTTGACTCAAAACTGTCTTGCCAAATTAGGTAAGCGTTAAGGCAGTCCCGAAGTTTTTGGTGTCCAGCCTCAAGGCTAGTAGCACGCACCAAGCAATAGACCTTTGCTTGGGTTTGCTGAAGCAATTCATAAAGCAAAAAGGCTCCTAGAAAGCCTGTTGCTCCTGTTAATAAAATCGAAGTAGGGTCATACTGAGATGGGATGAAGGGTGTTTTTGGCCTAATATCTTCTTCCAGGGTGGCTTCCCTCTTTAAATTGACTGTGTCCTCTGCGATCGGACTTGATGTAGTTGGAGTTTGGATATTTTCTACAAGACTGGCGATGGTAGGAGCTTCAAATAATATACGCAGGGGAAGCTCGACCTGGAAGGTTTCTTTGACTTTCAGGATGAGTTGTGTGGTTAGGAGGGAATGTCCCCCAAGTTCAAAAAAGTTGTCGTGAATGCCAATCTGTTCCAGTCCTAACACCTCAGTCCAGAGCTGAGCCATCTGCTCTTCTAGAGGATTACGGGGGGCTATAAAGGTTTGTTCTAGATCCGATCTGCTGGATTCAGGACGGGGTAATGCCTGACGATTAACTTTGCCATTGGGCGTTAAGGGTAAAGTATCCAGACAGATAAATGTAGAGGGCATCATGTAGCTGGGAAGTTTCGCTTTGATCTGCGATCGCAGTTGTCTGATGAGCGGCGGTGTTACTAAGCTCTGCGGTAGGGCATCTGGTGGCGGGATACAAGGAACTAGGGTTTCATCCGGTACTATGTAGGCGGCTAAACTTTGGGTTCCATGGTCTTCATAGGCAACGACGAGTGCTGTTTTGACTCCAGATTGTTGACGCAAAAGAGCCTCAATTTCTCCCAGTTCAATGCGGAAGCCCCGGATTTTAACTTGTTCATCCAAACGTCCTAAGAATTCCAGATTGCTGTCTCTGCGATAGCGCACCCGATCTCCTGTGCGGTAAAGCCGTGCTTGTGGATCTGGACTAAAGGGGTGAGGAATAAACGCTTTTGCAGTCTGTTCCGGTTGATGGAGATACCCCCTCGCTAACCCTGCTCCACCAATGTATAATTCGCCTGGAACTCCAATCGGCACTGGTTGTAAGGCTGTATCTAATACATAGGTCTGTCCGCGAGCAATGGGCTTACCAATGGGGACAATGTTCCCAGGCGCAATCCGCTGCGGCGATAGCTCACAGGTCGTTGCCACGATCGTGGTTTCTGTGGGGCCATAACTATTCACGAGACGAACCTGTGGAGCAAGTTGTTGCCACGTTGCCAGATGTTCGGCAGAGGCTGCTTCGCCGCCAATGACAACTAGTCTGACGGAGTTGGGTAAGGTTAGGTTCAGCCGCTGCATGTCTGTCACCAGCAGATGCCAGAAGGCGGTTGGTAAATCCAGGACGGTTATGTATTGCTCGCGGCAACGATTTAGAAACGTGGGAATGGTGCTCAACATCTCCTCGGTGCGCAGGACGAGGGTGGCTCCTCGCGCTAGGGTTGGAAAGATTTCCTCGGCAGCGGCATCGAAGCTAATGGAGGCAAACTGAAGGATGCGGTCTGCTTGGCAAATCCCATAGTGCTCGATGGCTGCCTGCGTATAGTTCGCGAGAGCCCGATGTTCAATCATTGTGCCTTTGGGTTTTCCGGTGGAACCAGAGGTATAGATGAGGTAGCTGAGATGTTGATTGCCAGGGATAGAGGGAGGATTGCGATCGCACTGTTGTGTGAGATCTGAGTCATCCAGACAGAGGGGGCGCACGGACTGCTGAAAATGATGGGTTAGGTTCGTTTGCGTGAGGACAATCTGCAAACGAGCGTCCTCCAAAATATCTCTAATCCGGTCTTGCGGGTAGGTAGGGTCGATGGGAACATAGGCCCCTCCTGCTTTCAAAACTCCCAATAGCGTTGCAATAAGGTTGATGGATCTCTCAAAACAGATGCCTACTAATTCATCTGCTTTGACTCCCAGGGAGATGAGATAATGCGCGATTCGGTTAGCCTGACGGTTTAGCTCTTGATAGCTGATGCACTGGTCTTCATCGATCGCGGCGATGGCGTTGGGTGTGCGCTCGACTTGCACTTCAAAAAATTGCTGAACTGTTTGGTCTTTGGGATAGCTTCCGTACGGATTGTTCCATTCGATGAAGAGCTGTTGCCGTTCAGAGTGACTCAGTAGGGGCAGTGTTGAAATTTTTTGGTCTGGATGAGCGAGAATGCTCTCTAATAAAATTCGATAATGTTCTAAGAAGCAAGTAATTGTTTCGCGATCGAATAAATCGGTGTTATATTCGCAGGATCCGACTAAGCCCCGATCTGTTTCTGACATGAACAGTGTCAGATCGTACTTGGCGTTGTGGACGTCGGGCTCTAGGATTTCAAAGTGTAAGCCGGGTATTTTCGGATTGCGAGGGGCGAGATTCTGTAATTCAAAGGCAACTTGACAAAGGGGTTGATGGCTGAGATTCCGCTCTATGTTGAGTTCGGCCACTAACTTTTCAAAGGGCAAGTCTTGATGTTCATAGGCGTCTAGTGTGACCTGCCGCACTTGAGCGAGGAGTGCTCTGAAGTTGAGATGGCCGGAAAGCTGTGTCCGCAATACTAATGTGTTGACGAAAAAGCCAATTAACCCTTCGATTTCGGGTCGATTGCGATTGGCGATCGCAGATCCCACTAGAATATCTGTCTGACCCGTATAGCGGTACAGGAGTATCTTAAAAGCCGCCAACAAGACCATATAGAGCGTGACGGATTCCTGTTGGGCGAGGGCTTGTAGCGCTTTACTTAAATCAGGGGGAAATTCTACCGTCTCAATCGCACCGTTTGCACTTTGGATAGGGGGGCGTGGACGATCGGTAGGCAACGCTAGAACAGGGGGTGCATCTTTGAGCTGTTGGCTCCAGTAGTTGAGTTGGGTTTGTAATACGTCTCCTTGTAACCAGTCTCGCTGCCACAGGGCAAAATCTGCATACTGAATGGGAAGTTCTGGTAGAGGGGAAGGATTCCCAGTGCTAAAGGCTTCGTATAAGGCACTCAATTCTTGGGTGAGGATGTCAGAAGACCAAGCATCGCTAATGATGTGATGAATGGTCAGGAGAAGTATATGATCCGCTACATCTAAGCGCAGCAATTTGATTCGCAAAAGGGGTTCTTGTTCCAGATGGAAGGGTTCTAGACTATCTTTTTGGGCTAAGCGGTGAATTTCAGCTTCCTGTTCTGTTGGTGGAAGATGTTGTAACTCGATGAGGGAAAGAGTGGCGATCGCACTCGGTTCAACCACCTGAACGGACTGTTGATGAGCCTGAATAAATCGGGTTCTGAGGATATCGTGTCGGCGCTGAATTTCGGCAAAGCAGCGCTCTAGGATCTCAACACGCAGTAGACCTCGGATTCGGAGGGTGCAGGGAATATTATAGGCTGGACTATTGGGTTCGAGTTGAGCCAGAAAATAGAGTCTGTCTTGGGCAAAGGACAGAGGGCAAGGACTACTGGTGTTCCGTTTGGGAATCGTCCGAATGGGCGAAGCCGTAAGATCTGCTGGTGTTTGCGTACTCAAGGATTGCTCAAGGGATTGAGCCAATTCACTGATGGTGGGTAATTCAAACAGACAGCGTAGAGGAATTTCAGACTGTAGTTCCTGCCGAAGTTTGGAAATAACACGGGTCGCTAGCAGAGAATGTCCACCTAAGGCAAAGAAGTTGTCGTGAATGCCAATGGCCTCAATGTCTAGAAGTTGCTGCCAGATTGCTGCGATCGCCTGTTCTAATGCTGTCTGCGGGGCCACAAAGGGGCGATCTAACCCCAACTCAGCTTTATCAGGTACAGGTAAAGCACGACGGTCTACCTTGCCATTGGGGGTGAGGGGGATCGCGTCTAAAATGACAAACGCACTGGGAATCATGCAGTCTGTCAGGGATTGGGCGAGGTGATTTCTTAAAGTTTGGGATAGGGTGTGGCGATCGCAATCTGTATCGCTATTCAAAACAACATAGGCAACCAGTCTGACAGTGCTGGGATTGGCTTCATGCGCCGTAACAATAGCTTTTTGAACAAGGGGAGATTGGGCGATTGCAGCTTCAATTTCCCCCAATTCAATGCGAACACCCCGAATTTTGACCTGGTAATCGAGCCGATCGAGAAACTCAATATTGCCATCGGGGAGAAAGCGGGCTAGATCTCCCGTTCGATATAGACGTGCGATTGATGTTGGGTTAAATGGATTGGGGATAAAGCGTTCCGCCGTCAATTCGGGTCGATTCCAGTATCCGCGTGCGAGTCCCCGCCCACCAATGTACAGTTCTCCTTTGACGCCAACTGGAACAGGATTGAGATGGGTATCTAGAATATACAGTTGGGTATTGGCGAAAGGTTTCCCAATCGGGACCTGTTGTTCTGGCAGTAGTGTCAGGTCGGTCTGCTCGAAGTAGCTACTATCAATAGTGGCTTCGGTTAACCCAAAGGAGTTAATGAGGCGGGTTTGGGAACCACAGTATTGTCTAAAAGTTTGATACTCCTGCACCGTCCAGCGATCTGACCCGCAGATGAGAAGTTTCATAAACCCTAAGGTTTGCTGGGTTTGCTCTAGGTATTCAATGAGCGTGCGCAGAACCGCAGGGACAAATTCAGCGCAGTTTACTTGCCGCTGCTGCATGAGGGTGTAAAGCGCTTTGGGGTCGAGTAGTGTTTCTCTTGGGCAGAGGACTAACTCACCTCCCGAGCATAAAGCCCTGACCCAATCTCCAGTGAAGACATCAAAGGCAAAGTTGGCCATTTGCAGGTGAGTGGTCGCCTGGGATTTCAGTTGATAGGCATCTTGCCACCCAAAGTAAGCATTAATGAGGCTCTGATGCTCAATCATGACCCCCTTAGGTTGACCCGTTGAGCCAGAGGTATAGATCGCATAGGCCAGACGATCGGGTGCGGTGCGATGCTGAGGATTATCTTGACGTTCCGCTGGTTCAATATCCTCAACTAAAATGACCTGAGCCTTATCAGTAGGCAGTGATGAGAGCAGATTCTTTTGAGTGAGGAGAAGGGAGATATCGGCATCGGTGAGGATGAAGTTCAGCCGTTCTACTGGATAGGTTGGGTCAAGGGGAACATAGGCTCCGCCTGCTTTGAGAATACCAAGAACACCAACGATCAGTTCAAGCGATCGCTCCAGACATAATCCCACTCTCACTTCTGGACCAACGCCTTTCTGGATCAGTGTATGGGCAACTTGATTGGCACGATTGTTGAGTTCGCGATAGGTTAGGGCTTGGTCATTAAAGACAACAGCAACAACATCAGGAATCCGCTTTACTTGCGCTTCAATCAGTTCGTGAATGCATCGGAATAGCGGATAATCCCTAGGGGTATTGTTCCAGTCCTGTAGGAGCTGTTGTTCAGCGGATGTGAGAAGCGGTAAATGGGCTAGGGTTTGGTCGGGTTGAGCGATAATTCCTGCAAGTAGCGTCTGGAAATGTTGCAGCAGGCGCTCGATAGTATCCGCATTAAATAGATCTGTGCTGTACTCTAGCTGAGCTTTTAGACCTTGCTCAGACTCGATCGCCACAAGAGTTAAATCGAAATTGGAAGTTTGAGTTTCCACCTTGAGCGGTGTGAGGCTCAATCCAGGTAGATCTAGGGCTTGGGTGGGCGCGTTTTGCAGAATGAACATGACATCAAACAACGGATTCCGGCTGGGGTCGCGTTCTGGTTGGAGGGCTTCTACTAGCTGCTCAAAGGGGAGATCCTGATGGGCATAGGCTTCTAGGGCTACACGTTTGACTTGACTCAAAAACTCCCGAAAGCTTTCTTTACCCGTGACTTGGGTTCTGAGAATTTGGGTATTCACAAAGAAGCCAATCAACCCTTCCAGTTGCGATCGATTGCGGTTGGCAATGGGAGTGCCGATCCATAGATCTTCTTGCTGGGTATAGCGATACAGAAGCACCTTGAAGGCTGCTAACAACACCATAAAGAGGGTTGCACCTTCCTGACGGGCCAGAGTTTTCAAGTCTTGGCTGAAAGAAGGCGGTAACAGAATAGACTGGGTTGCGCCGCGATAGGTTTGCAGGGCAGGTCGGGGCTGCTTCGTCGGCAGATCGAGGAGGGAGGGGGTGCCGCTTAACTGCTGTTGCCAATAGGCAAGTTGAGCCTCTAGATGATTCTCCTGAAGCCATTGGCGTTGCCAGACCGCAAAGTCCGCATATTGAATGGGTAGATCGGGGAGTGTCGCGGACTTTCCTGCTATGAACGCGATGTAGGATGCGATTACTTCCTGGATCAATACCTGCATAGACCAGGCATCCGAAATACTGTGATGCATTGTAAACAGAGCAATCTGTTCTGTTTCATTCAAGCGGAGAATCGTACTTCGCAGCAGTGGCCCCGTTTCTAAATTAAAGGGTTGTTGGGCTTCTTGCTGGGCTAAGTGCTGTACTTCAATATCTTGTTCCAGCCGATTCAGATGACCGAGATCGATGACCTCAAGGGGCAGTGAGAGTTTAGGTAAAATAACCTGCATGGGTTGATCGTTATGGCTAGCAAACACTGTCCGCAGAATTTCATGGCGCTGAATGACGGTGTTTAGACTGTGCTCCAAGGCCGCAAGATTTAGCGTCCCCTGGATGGAGAGCGTCATAGGAATGTTATAAGCGGTACTCTCTGGCTCAAATTGGTGCAGAAACCAAAGTCTTTCCTGGGCAAAGGAGAGCGGGAAAGATGGGGACACTCCTGCGGAGAAGTCGCGGGGTTGGCGCTGAATCCGGCCTTGGGGTTCCGGTTTCCTTTGCTGGTTTTGTTGAAGTAAGCGCTGCCGCAACAATTCCTGTTTGGCAGGCGATAGCTCTGAAATGTTAGGGAGAGAAAGGCTCATTGATGGGCTTCCTGTTCAAAGGTCGTCAGTAGGGTTTGGGCTTCTTCATCAGAGAGCTGTTGAATTTCTGCTAGGGCTTGGGCAAAGAGGGTTGCTTCAGATGCCTCAGCCAATTGTTGGGCGATCGATGTGGCTAAATCAGCGATGGTGGGTGCGTCAAAGAATTGGCGTAGCGGAATTTCAATCTGAAAAGCATCTCGGCAGCGCGAAGCCAGTTGGGTCGCTAGCAGAGAATGTCCCCAAGGTCAAAGAAGTTATCATGGATGCCAACTGCGTTGACTTTTAAGATCTCAGTCCAAATCTCCACAAGCTGCACTTCCGTGGCTGTACGAGGCGCAACAAAGGCATGGGATCGTTCGGGTTGCACTTGTTCGGGGTTAGGGAGTGCCTGCCGATCTATCTTGCCGTTGGGGGTGCGGGGAAAGGTTGTTAGGGCAATAAAAATGGAAGGTACCATATAGTCGGGTAAGGTTTCTCGTAGCGCTTGGCGCAGGGTATCGGTGAGATTGGGTTCTGCATCAGATTGAGGGCGCAGATAGGCCACGAGCCGCCGATCGCCGGGACTGTCTTCACGCACCATCACAACGGTTTCCAAAATGGCTGGGTGTTGGGCGATCGCCCCTTCAATTTCCCCCAGTTCTATCCGAAAGCCTCGGAGCTTAATTTGATCGTCCATGCGTCCGAGAAACTCGATTTCGCCATCGGGTCGGTAGCGTCCTAAATCCCCAGTTTTATACAGTCTGGCGTTGCCGTCTTCGGTAAAGGGATGGGGCATAAATTTCTCAGCCGTGAGATGGGGCTGGTGCAAGTACCCTCTAGCCACTCCTTCGCCCCCCACATAAAGCTCACCCATGACGCCAATCGGGACAGGCTGCTGCTGAGCATCCAGAATATAAACCTGCGTATTAGGAATGGGATGACCAATCGGGATGCTGTTGTATCCTGTTGCCTGGGACGGTTTTTGCGGTAGACAACGATAGACGGTACTCCAAACAGTACCTTCCGTGGGGCCATATTCATTGAAGAGTTGCACTTCAGGGTATTGCTCTAGATGATGGCGCACAAGGGCGACAGGACAAACTTCTCCAGCTACAATGACGGTCTGGAGAGAGTCCAGTTGCTGGGGTTGGGTGGTTTCCAGGAGGAGACGATACAGGGAAGGAAGGGCAAGGAGATGGGAAATTTGCTGTTGGGCGATCGCCGCTATGAGTCCCGCCGAATCGCGCTCTAGTCCAGTTGCTGGCAGATGCAGTTCTCCCCCCTGACAGAGGCTCCAGAAAATGCCCGCTACGGAGCTATCAAAGGCAAAGGAGGAGAGAAGTAAAAACCGATGGATGGGGGTGGGGTAGGTTAAAATCCGGGCATAGGTGGAATGCACCAGGTTTCGATGGGTAATCTGTACGCCCTTGGGCTGTCCAGTCGAACCGGAGGTATAGATAACGTAGGCTAAGTTGTCTGGTGTGACGGAGCTAGTAATGGGAGCAGAAGGATGGTGGGCGATCGCAGCCCAATCTGCATCTAAGCACAGGACTGGAGTACCCTGAGTGGGAACTTGAGCAACCAGATGCTCTTGAGTGAGCAGTAGAGAAATCTGGGCATCTT
>JAAURS010000286.1 GCA_012032135.1 Acaryochloridaceae cyanobacterium RU_4_10
TTAGGCATCATTAATGCAGCAATTCCAGGAAGAACCTTGCCTTCCAGCAACTCTAAGCTGGCACCGCCACCCGTGGAAATATGGCTCATTTTTCAGCTACACCCACCTTCTCAACAGCAGCAACAGAGTCACCCCCACCAATGATAGTGATGGTTCCCTTGCCCGTGAGGGCTGCTAGGCTGTGGGCGATCGCATCGGTTCCGGCAGCAAATTTGTCGAACTCAAACACACCCATGGGGCCGTTCCAGATGACGCTCTTGCAATCTTCCAGGGCGCTGACAAATTCCTTAATGGATTCAGGTCCAATATCTAGACCCATCCAGCCATCTGGGATGCTGTCAATCTTGACGGTTTGAGCATTGGCATCAGGAGCAAAATTGTCAGCCAACACCACATCCACGGGTAACAGCAATTGGACGCCTTTCTCCTTGGCCTTAATTTCTAGGGTACGGGCCAGTTCCAGCTTGTCTTCTTCAACTAAAGACTTACCGACATTGAGACCGCGTGCCTTATAGAAGGTGAAGATCATGCCACCGCCAATCAGCAGCTTATCGACCTTATCCAGCAGGGTTTCAATCACGCCAATTTTGCTGGACACCTTGGATCCCCCCACGATCGCAGCCAAAGGCTTTTGGGGATTTTCGATCGCGTTTTGGAGATACTGAAGTTCTTTTTCAATCAGGTAACCCGCCACACAAGGGCTGAGGTAATGGGTGACACCTTCTGTGGAGGCATGGGCGCGGTGAGCGGTCCCAAACGCATCGTTGACAAACAAATCTGCATTAGACGCCAGTTGTTTGGCAAATTCGGGGTCATTTTTTTCTTCTTCAGCATAGAAGCGTACGTTTTCCAGTAACGCCACTTGGCCGGACTGCATTGCGCCAACTTGAGCCGCAACACCGTCTCCAATGCAGTCTTCACACATGATGACGGGTTGCCCCAGCAATTCTGACAGCCGCTTTGCAACGGGGGCTAAGGAATACCCATCTCTGCCGTTTTTCTCCACATCCTTATACCGCCCAAAATGGCTGGCCAGAATGACCTTGGCTCCCTTAGAGGACAGATCTTTGATGGTGGGGAGAGCAGCTCGAATTCTGGTGTCATCTGTGATCGCGCCCGTAGCTTTATCGAGCGGAACGTTGAAATCAACCCGCACAAAAACTCTTTTATTGGCTAAATCGGCGGATGATAAATTTGCTAGAGTTTTTTTGGACACAATCGGTCTCTCCTATATACGTCTATATAAAAACAAGCTTGGAATCGAGGAATGGCGATCGCATCTTGAAAAACAAAATGCCGAAAGATTCGTGAATGATTTTCGATTCTGAGGGGCGAGTCAGCGTACACTAAACCCTTGCCGTCCATAATTTTACCGGAGTCCGTACCCTGGAGGCGCGTTTCATGTTTAAGACAGTTTTGTTTCCCGTTGACCAAAGCCGAGATTCCCGCGAGGCGGCTGAAACGGTTGCAGCGCTTGTAAAACTTTGCAGCGCGCAATTGATCATTCTTTCCGTGGAAGAGGATCTGGAGGAGTCCAGCACTGAGGCCCAACTGACCCCAGAGGCGATCGATCAGCTCTTGGAATCTGCAAAAGGGACGTTTTCTGAGTGGGGCATTACGGCTCAAACCATGCATCGCACGGGTAAAATTGCCTTCTGTATTTGCGATGTAGCCGATGAAGTTAACGCAGATTTAATCATTATGGGTTGTCGGGGTATTGGCTTGACGGAAGAGGGAGCCAATGAAAGCATTAGCAATCGCGTCATTAATCTGTCCCCTTGTCCGGTCCTGATTGTTCCTTAACAATCAATAATTCTAAAAAACGGAGCGATCGCATGATAAAACTCTACGGTGGTGCTCGGAGTCGGGCTTCTATTGTGAAATGGTACTTGGAAGAGCTACAAATCCCCTATGAATTCGTTCAACTGGATATGCAAGCTGGCGAACACAAACAGCCTGAATTTCTTGCCATCAATCCAATGGGCAAAGTGCCTGCCCTAACGGATGGAGACTTTTCACTTTGGGAATCTGGAGCAATTTTGCTATACCTCGCTCAAAAATACGACCCAACCTATCCCACCACTCCTGAGAAACAAGCCGAACTGTACCAATGGGTTCTCTTTGCAAATGCAACCCTCTCTACAGGCGTGTTTGTAGAATCGGTCCGCGAGAAAGAGGGACCGCAGTTGCTAACGCCCTTGAGCGATCGCCTCCAACAACAAACCTTTATGCTGGGCGAGTCCTTTAGCGTGGTGGATGTGGCCGTCGGTTCAGTGTTGGCTTACATTCCCATGATGTTGAAATTAGACCTGAGTCCCTATCCCGGTGTAATAGCTTATAACCAGCGATTGGCTGAGCGTCCTGCGTTTCAAAAAGCAATGGGGCGAGGGTAAAAATTACTGGTTCAACGGTTTCTGCAAACGCGCTCGTAACTCTCGCCGCGCAACCCCTGTTCCACTTTCGCTAGCTGCAATCAAACACCCCTCGACCAATGCCTGTAAATTCACCATCGGGAAGTACTAACTGTATTTTTTCAGTCGGTACTCTTCTTGCTGTTCGTTAATTGTGATTTTAATCACAAAACTAGGCGGACTGACATCACATCTATGGTTTGATTTTTCTCACAAACTAGAGAGGACCAGGGGGCTTCAACACATTCAACCAATCAAAGGAAGTTCACAAGAATGAGACGCGCAGCTATTATTGCAATAACCTTGGTTTCTGGATTAAGCGTCGTGCAGGTCGCCCACGGGGCAGATCCTAGTGATGTCCAACGACTCCTGAAAACCGGAAAGTGCGAAAGATGTAACTTAGTTGGCGCAGATCTTCACGGGGCAAACTTGAGAGATGCAGAACTCAAAGATTCTAATCTGGAAGCTGCTAATTTAAAGGGTGCCAATCTTCAAAATGCGAACTTTAAGCGTGCGAACCTTCGGTATGCGAACTTTAAGGGTGCCATTATTCAAGACACAGACTTTTCTGAGGCAAATTTACAAGGCGCGATGGTTGAGTATCAAGACTTAGAACGCGGTGATGCGAAGGTCTGCAATGCCATCATGCCCAATGGCGTTAAAAAATCAACCAATTTTGAGGGGTTCTTTGGGTTTGGTGGCTGTCGCAACTAAGTTAAATAGGCGACTCTTGTTGGGGCACTTTTCCTGTAATGGTGAAACCCGCCCAGAAATAAGGATGGGCATAGGGCGTGTCGTCAGGATCTGATTCGTGGGTGGCGAATTGAGCGAGGTGACGTAATTTTTCAACATGACTAGAGGAGGGATCTGCGATCGCGAGTTGAGTGGCCAATTCTCGATACCAATCCGCGAGTTCGGAATGGGTGACAGTACTCAGCCATGCTTGTGCTTCGCGCAAGGCTTGTGCGGGGGAAAGCGGGTTTTTCAGAAAACGATGAAATTGAATCATCAGTAGCGTTCCAGCTACATCGTCAACTGGCCACAATGCATTGATAACATGGGTAGCACCCGCAGACAAAAATCCGCTGACGAGTCCCACATATTCATCGATAGGCGGTTGAACCCGAGCGATATCTGCCTCGCAGGCAGACAGACAGACCAACCCATAACGGCTACAGTCCAGCTCCAAAAGATCTATTAGGGTCAGTTCGGTTTGATGGGCTAGCGCTAAGCCGGATTGTTCCGATGGGGGGTAACTTCCCTGTCCGCAGAAGTGAAAACAACCCGACATCATTTTGATGGCAGACATCACTTTGTTTTTAGTAGCCTCTTCCTCCCCAAGGGTAAGCGATCGCACTTTTCCATAGAGGGTCGCGATCGCGGCGGATTCCAGAGCGGAAAAAATGTGGGGATCTTTCTCTGAAACCCTTGGCCCTTCAACAGACAAAAGCCTTTGCGGGGGAAGGGGGCGATCGTATTGGAGGTCCAGACCAAACTGGGCACTGGGTAAATAGGAAATGTCAAACCGTGCGGGAAAAACCGCATGGAGCGGGAGAAGGTGTAACTCGCGATGGGGAATGAGAATGAGCCGATCGACATCCTGAAGATATTCCTGACCCAACCGATTAATTTCTAGGATTTTACGCAGTTGGATGTAGAGCATCGGCTCCATATTTTTCCGCCAGGGCAGGAATTGGGCATTTTCTGATTCAAAGTCTTGGTATTGTTGATAGTTTTGTTTCCATTGCCGGATCCACTCTTCCAAGCGCCGCAACTGATAGGTGGGCGCTGGATAGTCGCGCAGTTCTGGATTTTGGACTTGATCGAGCAATTGTAGGGTGGACTGTAAAATTTGAGGAGGTTGGTTGTGTTTCAGCACAAAGGTCGTGAGGGCGACGGGGCTGAGATGCCAATAAATAATGGCGGAGTTAGGTGTTAAGAGGGTTTGGACTTGGGCGTAGGTGGGTTGGTGGTTCCAGCCCTTCCGCAAGCGACCGAGACGGCGATTTTTATAAGCTTCAGCCAGTTCCAAAGCTTGAATGGGATCTTGCTGAACGACCCTATCGACTTGGAGCTGCTTAAACCCGGCAAACTTTGCTTCTAAGGCAATTTTTTGGGTCTGAGTGAGGCTTGGGTTTTGGAGAAGGTTGGCCAGGATTTCAGTGCCTTGTTCCAAAATTTGCTGGCTGGCAAAAGGGCCATCCAAGTGATAGCAAACCCTTAAAAAGGCTTGTAAAATTTCCAGATATTCTTCTGGAAATCTATCTTGGGTAATATATTCCAAAGCTTTTAGATAGCTATTCCGTGCCATCACCCACTCAGGAAAGGGATTCGGCTGCCTGCGTCCCTCGTAATACTGAGTTTGCCCTTTGCGATAGTAGAGCTTTCCCCGTCCGTAGGGATCTTTATTTTGGGATTCGAGCGCTTCAATTCCTTTATCCCAGAGTGTTAAAGCAGCTTTATACTTTTGTTCGTATAAGGCGGTCAACCCCCGATAGTCCCAAACGGTCCAGGGTTCATCTTGAGGGATGACGATCGGATGGGAGGCGATCGCACTTGCCCGATCTGCGGGTAACGTTTCACCAAAATCATCCCAGATGGTGGGAGGACTGGGCTCAACCTCTATGGCAATATCTTCAATGGCAATCGCGAGCCCTCGATCGGTTGTTCCCTCAGAATTTGCATCCCCATAGCTAGGGTTTTCGTGGATTTCATCAATTCCATCAATTCCATCAATTTCATCAAACGGATAGGGATCGTCGTCTAGTTCTGTAGGAGGATCGAATGCATCTTTTTTCAAGAAGATTGCTTCGCTGGGAAAAACCACGCCGGGATGGATTGGAGCGGGTTGTTCTTCTGGAGTTGGATCGGCCTGTTCTTCTGGGGTTGGATCGGTTGCCCCAGAAACAGGAGGCTTTGCCGTTTGAAGATCTAAGTTAATGAGTAAGGTGCCCCGTTTGGTCCGGGCTTCAGGGTGATCGGGTTTGAACTCTAGGGTTTTGTCGTAACTGGCGATCGCAGCTTCAATTTGGCCCAGGTCGCTCAATGAAATGCCGCGACTATACCAAGCTTGATGTTTGTCAGGCTTAATCTCAAGGGCTTTGTCATAACTGGCGATCGCAGCTTCAATTTGGCCGAGGTTACTGAGGGCAATGCCTCGGTTGTACCAAGCTTCGTGGTAGTTTGGCTTGTACTGGGTAGCCTTTTCATAACTTTCAATGGCGTCTTTGTAGCGACCTAGGGCATACAGTTCGTTGCCTCGCCAGAACCAGTCTTTATGATTTCCATCTTCGGAGATGGGTGTTTCTTTGGAGGGGGTAACAGGGGCGGCCTGTTCGGTTTCAGTTGCTGTAGTGGAGGGGTGATTGATGCTATTAAGTAAGGTATCGCGATGGGTTAATGCTTCGGAATAGGTGGGTTGGATGGCAAGGGCTCGGTTGTAACTGGCGATCGCGGTGTCATACTGACCTAATTCTTTTTGGGCGTTCCCTTTGCCTGTCCAAGCATAGAAATCGTCTGGTTTGAGTTCGAGGACTTTGTCATAGCTGGCAATGGCTTCTGCATGATGGCCGATGACGTAGAGAACTAAGCTGCGGTTGCTCCAAATGGCGTGGTCGTTGGGTTTTAGTTCTAGGGCTCTGTCATAACTGGCGATGGCTTCTTCAT
>JAAURS010000287.1 GCA_012032135.1 Acaryochloridaceae cyanobacterium RU_4_10
TCAAATCGATCGATCGTATCGCGGGGCCATTATTTTGGCTTGCTCTTCCTGTCCTTGATGGTGGGAGAGTGCGGCACAGCAGCCTTGACCTTTTGGGATCGCGACTTCGCAACCATTGGCTGTCAGGACTCGAACGGTTGCATCGTTGACCTCTGGCAAAAAGATTCGCTGGACGCAACCCAAAATCATTCCAACTCTGTAGCGTTTTTCTCCTTGAGCTGGAACTATTTCTGGCAAACGGTCTTGGAACGCTTCAGCGGACAAGGGTGGCAACACCGATTCCATCGCGGCCAAAGTTTTAGGCATCAACTGCTTGAATAAAGGACTGCGCCTCACCCAACCTTGCATCCCAAGTTTTTGATACACCCACAAGGGCCTGAGCAACATCCGCAGCCGTTGCGGGTAGGGAAAGATTGAAAAGATTAACTTCCGCAGCATTTGTTCGTAAGGGCTGCGCGGATAGTGTCGTTCAATTTGGGGCCGCATGGCGGCAATGAGTTTGTCATACTCTACGCCAGAGGGACAGGTGGTCACGCAAGCCAAACAACCCAGACAGGAATCAAAATGCTGGACCGTCGTTTCAGAAAGGGCTGCTTTACCCACACTGATGTCATGCATCATATAAATCCGACCCCGTGGAGAATCGGTTTCCTTTCCAATCACGCGATAGCTGGGGCAAGTGGACAGACAAAATCCGCAGTGAACGCAGGTATCCATCAGCTTTTTATCCGGCGGATGCTGGGTGTCAAAGGGTTGCCCTTGGGGGACGCTTATTGAATTCAACTCAGATGCAGCCATCAAATTCCACCCACAAAACGACCCGTATTTAAGACCCCTTGAGGGTCAAACTGTTCTTTTAGTTTACGCATTGCACTTAAGGCATTGCCGGAATAACCCCACAGATCGAGGCTTTGTTTGATGGATTCTGGGGCTTCAAGAATGGATAAATAGCCCCCTGACTGCTCGCAGTGCGATCGCAGTTTCCCCAACACCAACGCGCAATTCTCTTCATCCCCCAAGAGTCGAAATTGTCCCAACCCGCTCCCTGCATGAATTCGGCCCCGCAGGAGCGCGGATTGCTTGACCGCCATTTGCTGCATGGCAGCTAAACTAGCCACTGAAAGCGCAGGCAACACACCGATTTGACAGAAAACAGAATTTCGATCTGGACGCGCCTGAATCTGCGTTGCAGTTTGAGTCCACCATTGTTTGTCAGTATCTCCCTCTAAGGTTTCGACTGTCAGTGGCTGCGCCATCTTGTGAAGGGTGTTAATCTGAGCGGCAACACTCTCAGTCAAGCTCTGAAATCGAACAGCCAAAGCAAGATTATCCGTAGCAAGATGCTCTAGCCCTGTTAGAACATCAAAAGCTGTAGGGGTTAGGGTGGATTGCAGAATGGTTTGGACGAGATTTGCGATCGCCATACTCTCTCCCTTCACCAAAACAGTTCCAGAACATTCGGGTAATGGGTAAGCCCTTAAAGTCATTTCGGTCACGATGCCCAGCGTACCAAAGGAGCCTGTAAAGAGCTTCATGAGGTCATATCCGGCCACATTTTTGACTACCCGTCCCCCTGCCTTAGCCACTTGGCCATCGCTCCGCACAAGGGTGATGCCCAGACACAGATCCCGCACACCGCCGTAACGGTGCCGCAAAGATCCGGCATCCTTGGTGGCAATGATTCCTCCTAGGGTTGCGTGCTGGGGGCAAGCCGGATCGAGAGGAATCCATTGATTGTGTTTGGCTAGAATGGTCTGTAGATCGTCAAAGCGCATTCCCGCTTGGAGGGTCACAGTCATATCACCAACGGCATGATCTGTGAGTCGATTGAGATATTGAGTGCTCACAACAATATCTACTTTGCGGGCAAAGGCTCCCCAGTCCAACTTGGAACCCTGCCCTGTCACTAGGATGCTACGGCGATGGCCATAAACTTCGGCCATCAAGACCGATAATTCCTCAACGGTTTTGGGTGAAACCATCCAGAGCGTTTTGACGTCACCCTGATAAGCAGCCCTGACCTGCCCTTGCCAATGGGCTGACCAAGACTCGTAAGGAGTTAGCTCTATGTGGGGTAACAATTCCTTGAGTTTTTGGATGAATATGTCAATTTCAGGCAACTCTATCCCTCATCAGTCCATCTCAATTACCTTAACCGTAGTACAGATTGTGGCCCAAACGAGCATGGGCCGTTATAACTTTTTCAGGTGTATCCGTTAAAGAAACTCCTATGCCTAAATTTCTGATCACTTGGCTCATTACTGCCGTTTCGCTTTTGATTACGGCCTACTTTATTCCTGGCTTTCGGGTAGATGGATTTATCGCAGCGGCGATCGCAGCGGTTGTCATTGGTTTGGCCAATGCGATCGTGCGACCCATTCTGTTTGTACTGACTCTCCCCATCACGTTGCTGACCCTGGGGTTATTTTCCTTTGTGCTGAATGCCCTCACGATCTGGTTGGCCAGTGCGTTTAGTCCCGGATTCCATATTGATGGATTTATCCCTGCCTTGATTGGGTCCCTGGTTTTATCAGTTGTTTCGGGGATATTGCACCTCTTTTTGGGTGATTAGGGGCGTTCGAGTCCTTCCTGTAAGGCTTTATGGTAGTCGTGGATCTTTAAAAATCCTTCTTCTTTCACGAAGGCATTCAATCCAAACTTGGCTGCGATCGCTGCAATTTCACTCGCCTCTAGACTACCCCTGACACAGAGTTCTATCGATAAATTTTTGAGTAATTCTCGTCGAGCGCTTAATTGCTCTTTGGTCTCCAACGCCAATCGAGTGAGCATTTTCTCAACGTCTAAGTCTGTGACGGACTTATCCATAGCATAAGCATACTCAAGGGTATAGTTGGCCTGAAACTCTTCGTCAAATCCATATTTACGGACATAGTCGATCGCAAAACTGGTGGCTTGCTCGCGATCGTGAATGCGGCCAATGCTGGCGTAGCTTTGACCGAACATAATTTCTTCTGCGATCCCCCCAGCTAAATAAATTTTGATCTTTTTAATCAGATTTTCTTTGGTTTCATGAATTTGATGGGGGAATGTAAACCCACTGGCATAACTACTGGCAACTTTACTTTTAAGTTGCAACGGAGCTAATCCCATTAAAAGCATATAAATTACGGCATGTCCGGCCTCGTGGACGCTAATATTTGCAACAGCATCTTCTAAGTTGCTTTCGCGAATTTTGTCGATACGACCCACATAGGGGATGGTGATTGTGTCAGCATCAATTTCAGCAATAATCTCAGCTTCAGTTTCATTATATTGAATGTCAATCTTGCTTGCATGAGTGGTAAGCGCAGTAAAAACAAACTTAGATAAATTTGCCTCCAAAATATCGATGATACTACTAAAGACAGGCCGCACTCCCTGAACCGGAAAGACCCCATTGCGATAGACAAGTTCGTTAATAGAAGGGGCGATGGTGAGTTCGATTCCAAACCGTTTTTTTGAATTCGATATAATTCGCTCAATTTCACGCACAATAATTAATTCAAAAATCTGATTTACGAAGACTAGTATAAATGAGATGAATGTTGCCAAATCTTGCAACTTGCTCCGGTCTGAATTTACGACTCAAGGCATTTTTGACATCAACGATCGTCACTTTTTTGGTATAGGAATGAAAAATATCAGCATCAACATCCGCTTCAGAAGTTAGGTTGGACATCTCAAAGGCTTCGTCAAGGTTGCCACTCACAATAATGAGCGTCTGGCTGTGATCGACGGGTTCGTAGATTTTCTTTTTCTTTTTCTCCTGCATAATAATTTTGAGCATTTCACTGCGTTTCATATCTGCCATATCGGTCAGACTTTTATCTAGACTCAGCATTTTACGCAGTTCTTTCGCTTCATATAATCCTAAAGTGGGATCTTCTTCAATGTTTTCTTCACCTTTCTGTTTGCGTTGTTGAGCGTATTTACTGGATGTAATAAAATCACTGATATACCAATCTAGATCGCTGCGTTCTTTCTTAGATAATCTGCCATCGCTGAGAAGTTCCCAAAAATCAGTAAATTTTGTAGATTCAAGCGGCTTTCCTTCCGTATCAATGGTATTGAAGCGCTGGATTTCATCAAACAATACAATTGCAGGTTTGCTATCATTCATTTCATAATTTTCAAAATAAGACGCTACGGAACTGTAGTAGTTTGTATTATCTACATTGCTTAGCTCTACTTCCAAAAATCTATCTTGGAAGTTCAGTAGTTTGACAAGACGGCGGATTAAATCTGTTTTGCCTACTCCCGTCATTCCCCATAGATTGACAATGATGGGACGATTTAAAATTTCCGGCATGAGGTACCAGATTTGAATGTAATCCAGTAAGTCATCAATAATAGTGTCGATCCCAATAAAATATTTCTTGAGTGCCGTCCGTGCCTCTTCAATTTTCTGCTGTCGTTGCTTGAGCTGTTCTCGATCGATTTTCATGATCCCTTCAGGCATCGTTTATAATCCTTGTAATGGGTTGACAAGACAAAATGTGACGCTCAAAGCAGCGCTACGATCTTAAATTATTCTTGACCGATTTCTATGACTGAGCCCGATTCTCGAAAATTTGCCCCTGCTACTCAGCGCAACCGAGAACCCATTTTAAGCGTTTTACAAGAGGTTTTGCCTCAAAAGGGATTGGTTTTAGAAATTTCCAGCGGTTCGGGAGAGCATGCCGTATTCTTTGCCCCGCAGTTACCGCACCACTATTGGTTACCCAGCGATCCCAACCTTACTGCTTTAGAAAGTATTCGTGCTTGGCAGCAAGCGCAGCCTACCCAAACCTTACTCCCGCCAATTTCCCTAGATGTGAGTCAACCCCATTGGTTCGAGCAGGTTCATCTCCAGATGGCACAACCGCCCTTGATTGATAATGTCCCGATCGCAGCCATCGTCAACATCAATATGATTCATATTGCGCCTTGGAGTGCGACGTTGGGTTTAATGGCTGGGGCTGGAGCATTATTGCCTCCTGGCGGAGTGCTTTATCTGTACGGTCCCTACAAACAAGGTGGGGTTCATACCGCGCCCAGCAATGAAGCCTTTGATGACAAGTAAGTTACGTTATAATGGAAGGGCGCTGGCTACTGCAGCCCAAGCTGCAGAGCTGGAACGTCGCGGGACAGTCGACGGCTCTTGCCAACTCCAACCGGGAGTCAAACAAAGGCACCTCAATTTACAGCTAATGGTCATTGGTCACGGGCAGTGCTTAGGCACAAGGTGTCCCACAGGCAGCCTTATGTGTGGCCTGGTTGGCGTTAATGAAGCCAGCCTGCCGTTCACTAACTGACAACTTCAACATGATTTGTATGAATGCACACGCAGTCGGCAAGAAGCCGCAGACGAGGCTGAGCTCCTATCCAATGGCAGAACGCAGCGCATGCCCTCCGTGTCTGCCAGCAACCTGCCGGCGTCGCCTCCGCCACGGCCGCCGGGGTTGCCGGAGGCCTGCTTCTAGCGCCGATGAAATTGCGGCAGTTTCTGGGCTCGCATACCTGCCAAGTATGGGCCTGGGAATCCTGATGTTTGCCCCGCCGTCACTGGTGGCGCAGAGGCTGATGCCGCTGGGAGCAGCGGCTGCGGCACAGCACAGGACTGCCGCGGCGCCGGGCTTTCTTGCTGGGCTGATCTGGAACATCGGCAATGCTTGCTCGATGATTGCGATGGACCAGGTGCCTCGCCCGTTCCTGTCCTCCGTTGCCTGCAAATTTTGCCCCTGGCCACATGCCTTGCTTCCTTGCTTCGTTGCTTCCTTGCTTCGTTTCCTTTCTGCCGGGACAGTGATGCGGCGTGCAGATTGGGATGGCAGTTGCGTACCCGGTCATGCAGTGTGGCCTCTTCATTGCTGGAGTGTGGGGCATTGCTCTGTTTGACGAGCTTCCAGGCAAGGAGACGAGGCTGAAGTACTTTGCATGCGGCACAGTGTTGATTGCTGGCGGCGTGATGCTGACAAACCGAGTGCAGTAGCTGCGGCTTGCAGTGTGGAACTGAATGGCTTCTGATGACATTGGTCGTACCTCGGTGTGGTTGTGGATAAGCATGAAGAGCTTGGTTTGTGG
>JAAURS010000288.1 GCA_012032135.1 Acaryochloridaceae cyanobacterium RU_4_10
CTTCAATGTCATGGGGTCGGATAAAAATCTCAGAATCCTTGGATGCAAAAGGGCTGCCAGCAAATAACTTAGCATCGCTGGGCAAAACATTAACGGGTCCAATAAACCCCATCACAAAGGGAGTTTTGGGACGATCGTAAACGTCCGCTGGCGTTCCCACCTGTTCGATTTGCCCGTGATTCACAATCACAATTTCATCAGCCACTTCCATCGCTTCTTCTCGATCGTGGGTGACAAATACGCTAGTCACATGCACTTCGTCGTGCAGGCGACGAAGCCAAGCCCTCAACTCTTTGCGAACTTTGGCATCCAAAGCGCCAAAGGGTTCATCTAACAGCATCACTTGAGGTTGTACCGCTAGAGCACGAGCCAACGCTACCCGCTGACGTTGACCGCCGGAAAGCTGGGAAGGATAGCGATCGCTCAAACCTTGGAGTTGGATTAATTCCAATAATTCATCTACACGGGCTTTAACTTGGGCACGCGGAGTCTTGCGAATTTCCAGCCCAAAGGCAATATTTTGACGAATGGTCATGTGTTTGAACAATGCATAGTGCTGAAACACAAACCCAATATTGCGCCGCCTGACATCTAGATGAGTGGCTTTTTGGTTGTTGATATAGATATTTCCCTTATCCGGTTGTTCGAGTCCCGCAATGACCCGCAGCAAAGTCGATTTACCGGATCCCGATGGCCCCAATAGCGCAACCAATTTACCTTTGGCAATCTCCAGGTTGATGCGGTTTAATGCCTGAAAGGTTCCAAACTGCTTAGAGACGTTTTCAATGAGGATTGTCATAAAATCTTAGAAGTTGATGAAGTAACGAAACTACTGAACCGAATGGCTGCCATCCGTGCGGCGCTCGAGCAACTCTTTCAACACAAGGGTTACTAACGCCAGCAGGGCTAGTATACTGGCCGCACCAAAGGCAGCCTCCGTCTGATAGTTTTTGTAAGCTTGCTCTACAAAAATAGGAAGTGTTTGTGTCTTTCCAGTAATGTTGCCAGAGACTACGGACACGGCACCAAATTCACCCATCGCCCTGGCATTGGTGAGCAGTAGTCCGTACAACAGCCCCCAACGGATATTGGGTAACGTAACCCGCCAAAAATCTGCCAGTCCTTCGCCCCTAAAGTCCGAGCGGCCTCTTCTTCCTCAAGACCAATTTCTTCCAAGACGGGCATGACTTCACGGGCCACAAAGGGTAGTGTCACCACAACGCTTGCTAAAACAATACCGGGGGTATCAAAAATGATTTTGAGTCCAATCTCATTCAGAATTGGACCTAGCCAACCATTGCGACCGTAAAGCATCACCAGCATCAACCCCACCACTACCGGAGAAATCGCAAAGGGAAGGTCCAAAATACTAATCAAGAGCGATCGCCCTGGAAAACGATTGCGCGCCAATACCCACGCCGCACAAAGTCCAAAGATTGTATTGAGCGGGATAGAAATACCCGTTGCAATCAGCGTCATCTGCACTGCATGGATGAAATCTGGCGAACGGATGGCCTTCAAAAAGGTCTCAAATCCCTTGTGGAATGCTTCATAGAACACTGCGATCGTTGGAATAAGTAGCACCAACGCCAAATAAGTTACAGCAATCCCAATCAAGAGAGAAGGGGCACTCAAAGATAGACGGCGTTGAGCTTTACTTTGCATACCGACGTCCCCACTGCTGTAAGCCATTAATTGCTACTAACATCACCAGAGACGTCAGTAGCAGCACCGTACCAATCACAGTGGCACCCGCATAGTCATCCTGCTCTAGCCGTTGGAAAATCAAAACGGGAGCGATCAAATCCTTGAAAGGAATGCTAGACGAAATAATCACTACGGACCCATACTCACCCACCGCCCGTGAAAACCCCAACGCAACCCCTGTCAAAATGGGCGGAATTAGCGGAGGGAGGATAACCTGCCGGAAGGTCTGAAACTGGTTAGCGCCTAAAGACCAAGCTGCTTCCTCCACTTCGCGTTCCATCTCTTGCAGAACGGGTTGTAACGTCCGCACAATAAAAGGAAGTGAAATAAAAATCATTGCAACCAACACCCCCAAACGGGTAAAAGCCACTTTTATACCAAAGGGAACCAGGAGTTGGCCAATCCAACCTTTATCGCTGTAGACTGTGGCTAAAACCAATCCTGCAACAGAGGTAGGGAGGGCAAAGGGCAAATCCACGGCAGCATCGATGAATTTGCGACCTGGAAAGGAATAACGGACCAACACCCAAGCCACCACCGTTCCCATTACGCCGTTAATCAGCGCAGCGACCAATGAAGTGATAAAGGTTACATCGTAGGCGGACAGCGCAACGGGTGATGTAGCAATCCGCCAGAATTCCGATGGGCCAACACTAATAGATTTTGTAATTAAAGCCGAAATGGGAAACAACAACATGATGGCTAAATAAGCCACGGTCACGATCCAGGGCCAAGGCAGAGATCGGAACGCTGCGGTCGATGGTTTCGATCGCGGAATTTCAAGAGGGCTAAGCAAGAGGGGAAAACTCCTTTCCAAAAAAATAAATAACCTTAGCTGAACTGCCAGCCCTCGTCATTTCTGCTAGAACCCGTCCAGATCTCGATATGGAGATC
Source organism: Acaryochloridaceae cyanobacterium RU_4_10 (assembly GCA_012032135.1). Lineage (GTDB taxonomy): Bacteria > Cyanobacteriota > Cyanobacteriia > Thermosynechococcales > Thermosynechococcaceae > JAAURS01. The sequence goes on from JAAURS010000288.1 coordinate 2,602, forward strand.
GGAGAGATAAGCTAAAGCCTGCTGAATTCGGTCAGGGGTAGCAAATAGTTCTAGGTCAAACCAGCCAGATTCTTGGGCGGTAGTGGCCATCAGTGCGCTCAAAATATTAACTTCCACCTCATAGCAACTTGCTAACCTGGAAATCACAGGTTCTCGAACGTATTTCGGTGGAATTTGAAGTTGAATGCGCTGACGAATCCGGTGAGTCTCTTTGAAGCTTGGCGTAACTGGACTAGAATTGCAAAAACCAGCGTACATATAGGATTTCCTCCCGTTACTAAGATTTGGCTACTTTGGACTGAATGCGATCGAACGTCGCACCGTCATCAAAAAACTGAGCATTAATTTTGCTCCAGCCGCCTAGGTCCTTAACCGTGACAGGCTTTTTGACCTTTGGGAACTGAGCTTCCACTTCCTTAGCTACGGTTGGATCGACGGGACGGAACCCAACCTTGGCAAACTCTCGTTGAGCATCTGGGGCAAACAGATACTGTGCAAACGCTTCAGCCACTTTACGAGTTCCGTGTTTGTCTACATTGGTGTCTACCACAGCAACAGGAGCATCAATGGAAATATTGACATCAGTGGGTACCGCAAACGGTTGGGTATCTCCCTGCTGTTTGGCCAATAGCACCTCATTTTCATAATTAATCAGCACGTCCCCTTGCCCTTGCTTATAGAACACATCGCTAGCCTCGCGAGCATCCTTGGGCAAGACCGGAACATTCTTGAAGACTTTTTCTAAAAAAGTGGTTGCTTGGGCTTCCGTTCCACCCGTTTGGGCAACCCCACTCCAGAGCGCCAAAAAATTCCACTTTGCCCCACCCGAAGTTTTAGGGTTGGCTGTAATGACTTTAAGCTGCCCATTGCCCAAATCAGACCATTTTTCAAATTTAGGTTGACCGGGGCGAGTCACCAATGCCACAACAGACCGGGTCACAATGCTGTCGTTGGGAGTTTCTTTCTCCCATCCGGGCTGAATCAACTGAGCCTTCTCAATTTTCTTGACATCCCCAGCCAATGCAAGCTGAACGACATCTGCTTCAAGTCCGTCAATCACAGCACGGGTTTGCGACCCAGACCCCCCATAGCTCTGCTCAAAGGTTACATCTTGACCCGTTTTTGCTTTCCAGTCTGCAACAAACTTTGGAATGATTTGCTCGTAGGCTTTCTTGGTAACTGCATAGGAAACCAGCGTCAATTTAGCAGACTGACCGCTGGCTGCATTCGTCGAGCCGCCCGCCTTAGACTCACTGCCCGAACATCCAGACATCAGCCAACCCAACATCCCGCAAACCACCATCATTTGCCCCAAACGCGGTACAGACTGTTTCGAGCGGAAAGCTGCATCTGAACTATTCATTGACTGCTCCTGAATCAAAGGATTACCAAAACCACGACTCATGTCGAAATGTATTTCGATTCATACCAATTTCAAACATCGCTTGATTTTAATCGAAAACGAAATGAATTATAATCCATTTTTAATTCGTCTCGAGTTTGATGAGCGATCCCTCGTGCTTGCTAAGTTTCGTGTCAGAATAATGTCAAGTGCCCAAAGTTAAAGCAATGCAAGTCACTAATGCTTCTGGGCTATGTGGAGATTGGCGTGAAAGAAGGGTACGACGATAACCTATTCGATCGCCTGTTTATCAGGTTGTTTTCTAGGAAAATGGCGATCGCCTTAGGCAAAGGCACCACCCAGTCCGGCTATGACGGGTTTGTGGACTTATCCGAGCAAATCATGCGGGGTCGCAATGCCAAAGAACAGCAAGCGATCGTGGCAGTGGTTTTGAAGTCTTTAGTTCCAGCGCCTGTTTTGGGCATCATTCGGACTGTATTTTCTCCCACCCAGTGGGTCTGTGAGCTAAATGCTTGGTTTGCCACAATTTTGTTTGAATGGTTGGTTGGTCCCTGCGAAGTCAGAACGGTTGAAGTAATGGGTTCTAATGGGCAACCGAGAGCGCAACGCAGCGGTGTTTATATTGAAAAATGTCGATATTTAGAGCAAAGCGGCTGTGTGGGCATGTGCGTCAATATGTGCAAATTGCCCACCCAAGCCTTCTTTACCCAGGATTTTGGCATTCCCCTCACCCTGATTCCTAATTTTGAGGACCTAAGTTGCGAGATGATCTTCGGTCAATTGCCACCGCCCCTAGAAACAGAAGATTGCTATCATCAACCTTGCTTGACAACCCAATGTCCCAAGGCACAATTAGCCGCGTTGCCTTGCCCTAAGGTTCGAGAATCGTAAATCCTATGGATGATGGTTTGGAGTGCTCATCCGTCGCGAAGAAGCAAATATCGGTTAGTGGCAATATGCTGAATTACAGCAAACTGCTTAAAATTATTTACCCCAAACTTATCCCAACTTTGAGAAATTCATCATTTTGACTGAGTCCGTTGAGGATGGGTTGGTATTGCTGAGGGGGCAATGTGCCAATGTAGCGTTTTACGCGAGTATTATCCAGCGATCTCACTTGATCCAGCAGGGCAATAGAGTCAGTAGGTAATCCTCCTTCACCCGTTGATAGAACTGGGTATAGGGCAGGGCATTCAATTGCCCATGACTGACTTCGATTGGTTGTCAGTGGAATAACTAGCAACATTGGATATCTAGGGGTTCCTAGCGCTTCTGGTATACCTACAACAACAACTGGGCGATATCCCTTTTGTTCGCGGCCAGGAGGCACCTGTTCAGGCAGTATTGCCACAATGACATCGCCCACGGATAAAACATCACTGCCCACTATCTTTGCCACCCTCTATGACAAAACCTACGCCTGATTCGTAACAAATGGGCTGACCTATTGCCTCAGGGTCAACGTCTCCCCAATCGTAGGGTTCAAGTTCTGATAGATGGGAGAGGTCTGACTCTAGCCAGTCTCTGTCCTCTCGATCCATTGCTTTAATTTCGACTGTTTTAGTTTGCATAAGCCCTTCCGTGGTTAGCTTTTCTCTAAAGCCTTGAAATATAAACGCGCTCGGATGGGATCGAACCATCGACCGACCGCTTAGAAGGCGGTTGCTCTATCCACTGAGCTACGAGCGCATAAGGTACGGTAGGAAAAATTTCCATATCCCACTTTTAGATGTTACCTCAGGACTCCTGCATTTTGATACTCTCCATCATGAGTTCGCAGAATGAGAGAAAATTTAGGGATTGAGATGGGCGATCGCCTGTATGGGTAGTGCAATCCATACCGATTGCTTGGGTACTCTAAAACTAAGGAACTGACCCAATTTAGAGCCAGTCAGTTTACCTATCAGAGTTATTGTTAAGTATTTTTGTGCCCAATGAACTCAACGCCCGCCGATCGGGGTTACAGTCAACCCGCTGAGTGGGACCACCATCAAGCCTGTTGGTTGGCATTTCCCTACAATGCTCCA
>JAAURS010000018.1 GCA_012032135.1 Acaryochloridaceae cyanobacterium RU_4_10
CTTTCTCGCGATCGGACAGGTTCGCCGAATAATTTTTCTGACAGGTGGGGGGAGCACTCTTGCGAGGGTAGGGGTTGCTAAAATTTTGTCCTCTTCTGCCAGTTGAGGATTTTTCAGTACATCAATCACTTTCAGGGCATAAACCCCCTGAAAGTCTGTTTCCAGAATCGTATTTAGGGTTTTCAACGCCCGTACAGAATTGGGAGTGTTGCCCGCCACATACAATTTCAAAACATAGGTTTTACGACGCGCACTCATAAATAATTTCTCTTAGGACGGGGGACAGTAAGGTTCATAGAATAATCTGGGGGCAGCAAGAATCAAGGCTCGCGGGGAATAGAGCGTCGATACATTTCACCCAAATGCGCAATGACATCAATCAGAGTTAGACGATAATCTAACAAAACGTCCTCACTGCGTCCCTCCAATTTGAGCTTTTTTGCAAAACGTTCCATCAACTCCATGTGCAATTCCAATACTTGAGAGACAGATAAATCTGCAAAAAATGCTCTATTGACAAAGGCGTCAATTTTGGGGTTAATATCACCTCCTTTCTGGAAATAGCTCAGAATAATATCTTGATACTCCACGGTCAATTCATGAATGAAGCTCTCACGCTCTACTTTTGTGAAATTCCTGAAAAATAATTGAGGATCTCTTTTGTAATAAATCCCGAGATATCCCAAGCGCTCTTTAAGTTTCTCAGACAAACGCTGCTGCTGAGTGGTTAAGGTTTCCGTCAAGGTCAAGGACGAAATATCTTCTTCTCCACCATTGTGGTGGGGAAGGCGACAGGAGGGGGACAGTTTCAAAAATTGAGCGATCGCTACCTCAATCCGTTTTTGCAACTGAGATAATTCCGCTACGCTCAGGTGAATCTCCGCAGTATGGTAATGACAATCCTCTAAACTCAAACTTTGGCGTTCCACCTTGGTCGGTACTGGGCCTAAGAGGATAGCCGGAAGCAAGGTCGCTTCCCGATGCAGACGTCGAATCACTGGTTCTAGATCCAAAGCTCGATCCAGAATGAGACAGTCAATCGAAAAGCGATCGCGACTCACCGTTTCTAAAAACACGTCTACTTGACGAGTGTGAGTTGCGGTGTAGCGATCGCCATCCAAAGCTCGATTTAACTGGTCTAAGAGCGTCTCAGCCTCCACCAACGCACAAACCGAGATCCGAGGGCGCGAGACCGCGCTAGAAGGGATGGTCATAGCGCCTTTGCAAAATTTAGATTGAGAGTGCCGCTACCCAGCAGTGAAACAAAAGAGGTCATCTACCTTAAAAACCAAATCCTGAAACAATTTTGTCCTATAATAAATTTTAACATTTTGATCCAATACTTAAAAAACTATTAAAAATTTGAGCTTATCCTAGCACGCTTTGGATTGTTGCCATTTTAAAACACACTTTAAGATAGCTTGAGCCTTTTCAATTCCGCGTATTAACTCGATTTTTCAGCCCTAAGTGCTCAAAATCGCCTGGATTTAGGTTTACCTCTTTAGGAATAGGTTTTTTACATGTCCCCTTCCCTGACCGCAGCTCAAGTCAACAGCATCGTCGCCAATCAACACCACGACCCTTTTGAAATCTTAGGCCCCCACGCCATTGAGGAGAATGGAAAATCCGGCTGGGTGATTCGTGCCTACTTACCCAATGCTGAATCTGCCACAGTGGTTATTCCAGGGCAAGGGTCTGAATATCCCATGAATGCGGTTCATCACCCTCACTTTTTTGAGTGCAACCTAACCGCATCGGCTCCTTCCACTTATCAATTCCGAGTTCGGGAGGGCGAACGGGAAAAACTGATTTATGACCCTTATGCCTTTAAATCTCCACTTTTGACCGAATTCGATCGCTATCTCTTTGCGGAAGGCAACCATCACCACATTTACGAGAAATTGGGTGCTCATTCCGCCACGATCGATGGAGTGAAGGGTGTGTATTTTGCGGTATGGGCTCCCAATGCACGGAATGCCTCCGTAATTGGAGATTTTAATGAATGGGATGGTCGCAAACATCAGATGCGAAAAGGTCCAACAGGGATTTGGGAAGTTTTTATCCCAGAGTTGGGAATTGGCACCTGTTATAAGTACGAAATCAAAAACCCTGAGGGTCATATTTACGAAAAAGCAGACCCCTATGGCTTCTATCAAGAAGTGCGGCCCAGAACGGGTTCAATTGTGGCCGATTTGGATAGTTATGAATGGAAAGATGCGGATTGGATCGAACACCGCCGCCAAACCGATGCCCTCGCTCATCCGATTTCAGTCTATGAGATGCATTTGGGTTCTTGGATGCATGGGGCTTCAAACGATCCGCCATTGCTTGAAAATGGCAAGCGCGGAACATCGGTGGCAGTAGCCGAACTCAAACCCGAAGCTCGGTTTCTGACTTATCGCGAGTTGGCGGACCACCTCATTCCTTATGTCAAGGACCTTGGGTTTACCCATATTGAACTGTTGCCGATCGCAGAACATCCTTTTGATGGATCTTGGGGCTATCAGGTGACGGGTTACTATGCCTGCACCTCAAGGTACGGAACGCCTCAAGATTTTATGTATTTTGTGGATCGGTGCCATCAAAACGGGATTGGGGTAATTGTAGATTGGGTACCGGGACATTTCCCTAAGGATGGTCATGGGTTACCCTTTTTTGATGGCACCCACCTCTACGAACACGCCGATCCAAAACGGGGCGAACATAAGGAATGGGGAACCCTCATTTTAACTATGGCCGCCATGAGGTTAAAAACTTCCTGATTGCCAACGCGCTGTTTTGGTTTGATAAATATCATATTGACGGGATTCGGGTGGATGCGGTGGCGTCCATGTTGTATCTGGACTACGATCGCGAGCCAGGAGAATGGATTCCTAACGAATATGGCGGTCGTGAAAACATTGAAGCCGCAGACTTTTTGCGCCAGCTCAACAACGCAATTTTTAGTTACTTTCCAGGCGTGCTCTCTATTGCTGAGGAATCTACTGCTTGGCCGATGGTCTCTTGGCCCACCTACGTAGGTGGATTGGGATTTAATTTAAAGTGGAATATGGGTTGGATGCATGACATGTTGGACTACTTCAACATGGATCCGTGGTTCCGGCAATTCCACCAAAACAACGTCACCTTTAGCATCATGTATGCTTTCACTGAAAACTTCATGCTGGCGCTGTCCCATGATGAAGTGGTGCATGGCAAGAGCAACATGATTGGCAAAATGCCCGGAGATGACTGGCAAAATTTGCAAATTTACGATGCTTCTACGCCTTCATGTTTGCCCATCCCGGCAAGAAGACCCTCTTTATGGGGATGGAATTTGCGCAATGGAGCGAGTGGAATGTTTGGGGTTCCCTAGAGTGGCACTTGCTGGAACAAGAACCCCACCAGCAACTCAAGCAGTTCATGACGGATCTCAACCAGCTTTATCGCCAAGAGATTGCGCTCTATACCCAGGATTTTGCCTATGAAGGATTTGAGTGGGTGGACTGTAGCGATACTCGCCACAGTGTCATTTCTTTTGTCCGCAAGGCAAAAGAGTCTGACGAACTCATTTTGACGGTCTGCAACTTTACCCCGCAACCCCACAGCCATTACCGCGTTGGGGTGCCTGAGGCTGGGTTTTACACAGAGCTACTGAACAGTGATGCCCGTCAGTACGGTGGCAGCAATGTGGGGAATTTGGGTGGCAAGTGGACAGACGAATGGTCTTTCCACAACCGTCCTTATTCTTTAGATTTGTGCTTACCGCCTCTGGCAACGGTGGTGTTCAAGTTAGATCGTCAGAAAACCAAAGCAGTTCAAACCTTAAGTCAGGGGTCCGTTGAGGAGTAAGCTAGCCGTAGACGCTCCACATTACTTTGCAAAGAATTATGGTGTTTTATCAGCCCGATGGATCCCTTGCAGCTCGCGCTCAAACCATTTTGGATGAAACGTGGGCGAAGTTTCCTTGGTTGGTTCGCAATCAGCTTGCGCTGACCTGGTTGGTGTACGATCCGCCCTTTCCCGTCAATACGGGAGGTGCGATCGCATCCCACGAGTTTTGGAATTATCCCGTCCGAGGCTTTGGCTATCGAGGACTGGAACCCATTTATCCGGCCAGCGTAGTGAAGTTGTTTTACCTGGTGGCCTGTCATGAATGGCTGGAAAAGAGCATGATTTCCGAGTCCAAGGAACTCCGACGGGCCATGCAAGACATGATTGTGGAATCCAGCAATGATGCCACGGGTTATGTGGTGGATGTCCTGACGGGGACGACGAGCGGACCGGAGTTATCGCCGGGGCCGTTTGAGACGTGGAAGGCGCAGCGCAATATTATCAATCGCTATTTTCAGGGGCTAGGTTGGGTTGAGTTAGAAAGCATCAATGTTAACCAAAAAACTTGGTGCGATGGTCCCTACGGTCGCAGGATGCCTTTGTGGGACCTCTGCGGGAAAATCGCAATAAGTTAACCACCGATGCCACTGCACGGTTGCTCCATAGCATTATGGGTGGGGTTGCGGTTTCTGCGGGGCGATCGCAGGCCATGCTAGACCTCATGTACCGGAGCTTAGACCCAGAGTTATTGGAGGCGGATCCTGAAAATCAGGTGACGGGGTTCATTGGTGGCGGTTTGCCTTTGGATGCCCAAGTTTGGTCAAAGGCGGGTTGGACGAGCACCGTGCGTCACGATGCGGCCTATGTGGAGCTACCGAATAAGCATCCTTATCTTTTGGTGGTGTTTACGGAAGGGAAACAGGGAAGTGAAAATGAAGAGATTCTCCCGTTTATCTCCGCTAAAATTGCAGAAGCTGTCCCTGATATTGATTCAAGTGTGAAGGAGTTATAGAAATTCTTGATGGAGTCCGTTACATCCTTTAAGGGCGCAGGGCCGTGCGCCCTTACAAGAATTAGAGCGCACCTGCTGCACGCAGACCCAAAATCATCCCAGCACCTAAAATATGCCCAAAACTTGTGGTTGCCAATAGTTCTGGAACGCCAAATCCTTTGAGAACATCGGGCAATTCGGCGGGGATATTGGGGCCTTGTCCCTTATTTTGGATGGCATAGCGCCCAATAAAGAAAGCAAACAGGTTGCAAAAGATCATGATGATACCGACTTGGATGGTCCAATTGGGGACGGATGCGGTAACGGTCAGTAAAGAGATATTCATAAAAATGGTTTCTTCTTAAGGGCTCAACAAAAATTGGGGTTATCCCCACAGGTAGAGTATCAAGATTATAAAAATTGGTGAGGTCTTAGAAGACGTTTTGTTTGAAAGAGTTAACAAACAATGTCACTGTCGTTACGAATCAAAATTTGTGGGTTGACTAGAGTAGACCAAGCCCAGGCGATCGCAGCTTTAGGCATTGATGCGTTGGGATTTATTTGCGTACCGGAATCACCCAGGTATATTGCACCGAATGCAATTGGCAAAATTGTGGCTGAATTACCTGCGATCTTACTCAGCGGTGTTGCGCTTGCCAAAATTGGCGTATTTGCCAATGCATCGCTGGAGCAAATCATCGCTACGGTCGATCGAGGGAGGTTGACGGGGGTACAACTGCACGGTCAAGAATCCCCTGACTTCTGTCGCGCGATTCGGACTGCTCTACCGGATGTCGAGTTGATTAAAGCATTTCGGGTGCGAGATGTTGGGAGTCTAATCGAAACTAAGGCTTATACCTCATCCGTTGATACGTTTCTGTTGGATGCTTTTAATCCCCATGCTTTGGGTGGAACGGGGGAGACTTGGAATTGGTCTTTGGTTGCAGGGTTTAAGCCCGATTGTCCTTGGTTTTTGGCGGGAGGACTGACTCCCATGAATGCGATCGCTGCGGTGCAACAGGTCAATTCTACGGGGATTGATGTTTCGAGCGGTGTGGAACGCTCGCCTGGGGATAAGGATTTAGGATTGGTTCGGGCGTTATGCAATGCATTGCAACGTCAAGGGGCATCCAGCAATACATGATGCTGCGATCGAGCAGTTCGTTCATCGCGATAATTTTGGGCTAAATCTTTAGATTTAAGTCTAGAGTCTAGATTAGCAGCGCGAAATCAAAATGTTTTGTTAAGATGCCATCAGGTTTCATACGCAAACCACAATGTTCTTGACCGATCAACTGCTGCTCAATTTTCAGCGTTGCCATAGACAAGCGTTTCTTGAAGCGTATGGCGACCCAAACGCACGCGGTCAAGTCAATGATTTTCTATTGAAGCTGGGCCAAGATAAGCAACGGTTCCAGCAAGAAGTACTCAGCGATCGAACAGTGGTCCAGCCAAATTACCCCCACCACGATTGGGAAGCAGGCGCGGTGGCAACGCTGGATCTCATGAGGCAAGGAACGTCTGTCATCCGCAGTGGGGTCTTATTAAGCCCCAAGACCGAACAATTCACACTCATGACTACCCCAGACCTTCTGATTCGTCGGCCTGGGGTTTCTGCTTTAGGGGATTGGCTATATGTCCCTGTGGATATCAAGCTGAGTAAGCGTCCTAAGTTGGAGTATCAGATCCTCAGCGCCTACCATGCTGAGGTTTTATCGGTCGTTCAGGGAACGTCTTCTGAAATGGCATGGCTGTACCTCCGTGAAAAAGGATGGTACTCAGTGGATTTGCCTAAGGTAATGCCTCAAATGGACGAACTACTGACCCGCCTTCTAGACCTGCTGGCCCATCAGGTAGAACCGGAAGTCTTTATCGCTCGCAATCGCTGTAGCATGTGTGTTTGGTTTGACCATTGCTATGCGATCGCCCAGTCTCAAAACCATCTTTCTCTTTTACCGGGTGTGACTCCTTCGCGCTATCCAGTCTTGCAAGCCCATCGGTTGGATACGGCGGCAGCATTGGCCCAGAGCGATCCGATTCAACTGCATACCAAAACCGGATTGGGTCGTGAGGTTTCTAGTAAGCTAGTTTCCCAGGCCCAAGCCTTTGTCGACGATCGGCCTGTTTTCCTGACGGGGTCTTTGGGGTTCTGCGAGATTAATCCGCTCCCTACCGCACCCATCGAACTGTATTTTGATATTGAAGCTGAGCCCAGTTTGAATTTAGTCTATCTTCATGGCGTATTGCTAGTCGATCGCCAGCGCAAGCAAGAACAGTTTTATCCCTTTCTAGCCAAACAGCCGGAAGAAGAGTCTCAAGCTTGGCTAGAGTTGGTGAATTTGTTTCAGCGCTACCCAGACGCTCCTATTTTTCATTTTTGTTCTTATGAGGTGCAAACCGTTGCCCGTCTTGCCAAGCTACATGGAGCACCCGATCGCTTTTTTGAATCAGTTTTGCCGCGCTTTTTTGACCTCCATGACTGGGTGACGCGAACGGTGAGTTTACCCATTGAAAGCTATACCCTCAAACTGATTGCCCGATGGGTGGGTTTTGAGTGGCGCAATTCGGCGGCGAATGGGGCGCAGGCTATCTGTTGGTATAGTGAGTGGTTGGAGACGGGGAATACTGAGTTCTTAGAAGATATTGTGCTTTACAACGAAGACGATTGTCGGGCGACGTATCAAGTCAAAGATTGGTTGGCTCAGTTTCTGCAAGAACAACTAGAACTGAATCTATCTCCTTTAGCCTGTGGGTTTTAGCTCCCCATGAGCACTGCTGACCTTCTGCGAGTCGTGTCGGTCAAGATTTGTAAGCTTAGGCATAATATGCAGGCTGACAAACGATAAATAAGAAGTGAAGCTTCTAGCAAATACGGTGTAATCATCCAGAAAACAGAGGATTGGCGTCTTTGCAAGAAAGATTAGCCCTATTTTGTCCGTATCCACTCTCTTAAATCAGGGATTTTAAGGACTATGAGCCCAGAAACACAATCGTTGAAAGAGCAATTTACTTATTTTGGAACGGCTGGCAAAGATTATCCTCGATTCGATCCAGCAAAGCCTCTACCACAACACCTACAACCCACGAACCACTATGCAGCTCAGCTCGGTATGCAGGCATTGCCCTTCATCCCCCTTTTTCCTCCCTTTAATGTTCTCTTCACTGGAATTGTAGAGAAGTTGGGCATCCGTAGCATGGCAGGCAAGCAATTGCGACAATGGATGTCCGCAAATCTGACACGTATGCATCCAGACAAGTTTAGCGATGAGTTCTTTGTGGAGCGTCGCTTGAATGGTTTTAATCCCGGCAAACTCAACCGAGTAGAGAGGAAAGATTGGCAATATGAGGTTCGCTACAAAACAGGTCGTCATCAAGCCAAGCCTGCTGGAATCCTTCCCAACTATGTTGAAGCGCGTTTTGTTTTGGCAGAGCAGGCTTTAACCGTTCATTCCATTGCTTATTCCTTCCAGAATGGAGGAGAGTTGACTTGCCAACCAGGTCATGAGGATTGGGAAAAGGCCAAACAACTCTTTCGTAATGCTGAATATATCTTCCAGGAGATTCAGTCACACTTGGCTCGGACGCATATGAATATGGATCAATATGCGATGGCCTTCTATCGCAATGTTGTCAAAAACCCCATCCGGCAACTCTTAGAACCCCATTTTGTGGGCCTCCTAAATATTGACAAAAAAGGGGCTGCGTTGATTATTGGCAATAAAGGCTTTATCCCAGAAGCATCATCTCTCACTCCAGAAGGTGTAGATGAAGTTTTAATTGAAGAAATTAGCAGACTCTCTTACAAAGGCTGGTCCCCTAAAAATCAAGCTTTACCCGATTTTATTCACAATAATTACTTCGATCCAGTGGCCCTATGCGTCTGGCAGATCTTAGAAGAGTATGTTGACGCGTTTGTTCAAAACAATGAGTTGGAGATTCAGCGGTTTTGGCCAGAGATTGAAGGCATGTCAGTGGACTTAGTTGCTCATTCTGTGCTTGACCCTAAGCTAGTGAAGCAGTTTGGCACCTTAGCTGTTGAGAATCTTGAAGATCTCAAGGGTTTATGTGTATATGTTATCTATCACAGCCTGTTTTTCACTCTTGGGTTAACAACAAGCAATACGAAGACGGAGGCGATATAGAGTATGCTGCCATTGGTCTATGGGATTCTAACAGTCCCGACTACAAACAAGTTGAAGTGGACAAACGTCACGATGCCCAGATTAAGTTAATGTGGCAACTTGCCAACGTTCACTACAAACCTGTTATGGAAGTAGGCCCCCCAGCCTTGAAAAACTTCTATGGGACCATAAAGCCACCATTGAAACAGGGATTCCTTTAGGCTGGCTGATGATGAGCATCAATATCTAACACTATTTCTTCGAGGATGAATTTTTGAAGTCAACCTGCGATCGCCTCACAAAAACTCCATGAGTGCTGCTTTAGATAACGTTCGGATTATTTTGGTGGAACCCGCTGGAGCGCTCAATGTGGGCTCTGTGGCACGGGTGATGAAAAATATGGGGTTGCACCATTTGGTCCTCGTCAACCCTCATTGCGATCCGGTGGGAGCTGAGGCGCGGCAAATGGCGGTTCATGCTGCGGATATTTTGGAGGCGGCCCAGCGGGTGGACGCGTTGCCCTTGGCGTTGGAAGGGTGCTATCGGGCGATCGCAACCACGGCTCGTCCGCGATCGCTATCTACACCCTTGGAACATCCCCGACAGGCTTTACCTTGGCTTTTGGAGACGCCTTCGGCGCTTATTTTTGGGCCGGAGGATCGGGGACTGAATAATGAAGAACTCAACTATGCCCAGCGGTTTATGGCCATTCCTAGCAATCCTGTTTATCCATCGCTCAATCTAGCGCAGGCGGTTGCTATCTGTTGCTATGAACTATATCAAAGTGCGCTTGCGCCTCAGCTATCCAAACTCACTGGGTAGCTGAAGAGGATATTGGTGGGGAAGTCGCTTCAATGGATGCTGTAGAACAATATTTTCAGCATTTAGAATCTGTTTTGTTAAAGATTGGTTATCTCCACTCCCATACTGCGGCGAGTCGGATGCAAAAGTTTCGGCAGATTTATGGGCGATCGCAACTGTCTCCTACGGAACTAGCGCTTTTGCGCGGAACGTTGCGTCAGGTGGAATGGGCGATGAGGCAATAACACAACTTCAAATTTGGTTTTGGATCGCCCGGTGGTGGATGTAACTCAGTTTTTATCCAGAACCGTCTTGTTTCTCGAATGGAATCATTTTCTGGATAGCGGATATCATTCAAATCAAGGCGAATGCAGGTTGCACGACCAATTGGCGTAACTCCTTCAATCACAACGCCTCGATCTAGCCAAACAAAATGCTCTTCCCACTTCTGCTGACGAGGACTTGAAAATAGGAACGATCTCCTGAGTTTTTGGATCGATACTAGCTACAAAGTTGTAACGCCTCTCATTACAACGACGACAGGCAAGCGCAAGATTATCAAGGTGATCAGAACCGCTCAAAGATTTGGGGATAACGCGATCGACGGGAAACCGATTAGCACTCAGTCGTTCTGGAGAATGGCAATACTCACATAGATACTTGGCACGTTCTCGGACAGATTGCTTGAGTTCATTACTGATTGGCATTTTGAGCAGCAAGCATCGCGTTGATATGAGTGAAAATGCGATCTAACTCTCCGATTGCATCCAGTTCCGCAATTTCATCGGTCGTAATCCGATCGGATTTTTTCTTTTCTAGAAGGGTTTCCATTCGTAGTTGAAGAGGCTCACTGAATTTGAATAAATTCCAGTTGCCTACTTTTTCAAGCTGAATCTCATGAATCAGAAAAGATGGCTTGTTAAGAGTGGTGAGCATTTTTTCCCTACAGTATTAAATATTTGTGAACCAATCTGTATCGACCTCAACTGACTCCACTATCGTTATTTTAACACCAAGTCCTAACTCTTTCAGGCGTTGAACTAATTGCTCACCGTCTATCAAGTCAATGGGTGGTGCTCCATCTCTGGTTGCTTCTCTAATTGCATCTCTAGTGAACGTGCCAGTCGTAATAAATAGCCCCTTATCAGTACGCCCTTGCATTGCTCCACGAAAGTCCCTAATTTGACCCGATGTTACTGACCCTTGATAACGCTTGCATTGAAAAAGAATGTGGAAGCTTAGAAAACCGTTGATGCGAGCGATGCCAACCCCATCAATCCCACCATCACCAGATTTTCCTGTAACTTGAACTTGGATAAAACCAGACTCGCGCAAAAGACGCTGAGCTAAACGCTCGAATGCAGATGGTTCGAGTGACAGCAACGTCTTATGTAGCTGCCGATGCCATGTAAGTTCTTCCAGCGTTTCAAGAGACTCAACAGCTTCATCTAATTGCATATCTGAAGGTACAGCCTTATTTTTATCAGCATCTCGAACAGCCTTAACAATCTCTTTGGCATCTAGATCGTCTAGATGGGTAGATGTTGAAACTAAAGACCATACGCCACGTACTGAATTTTGCAAAAGCCCATACTTTTTCAAATAAGTGCGACTCCATCCAAGGCGATATTCAACCGCGCTTTGTGATGTGCTGCCATGTGAAATTTCAAGCACCTCATCAGGTATGTTAAGAAGCTCCACCACCTTGTTATAAATCTCCTCAGTTGTCCCAGACCCGCCCAATATTTGTAGAGCCTGAATTGTAGGCAGGAGCATTGAATCAAATGTTGGAACTGGAGAGGCCGATCGCTTCATTTAGAAATTAGTACGTCGATTTACAAAATACTACGCCAAATTCATATTGACATTCAAGATAGATATGTAACTACTTTCAAGATAGATATGTAACTACTTTGCGACCTTCCAAGCTCAAACATTCTGGAGAGAGTCCCGTGCTGCTGCCCCAACCCAGGAGCGAAGACAGCTAACGGTCGTGTTCGGCGACCACAGACAACCTCTCGATCGCAACTAAGAAACTTGATAGTTCCGCCACAACACGGTTGTTTAGACTGCGCCCCACCGATCACTGTAGTTCGCTCAATGCCTGGACGGAAACTATACCGCCTTCGATCGCCTGAATTCTCAAGTCATAGCCGTACAGCAAACTCATCCCGACCAACGGCTCCGCTTCTGATGCTGCTACATCAACGATCTGAATCTGCCCATCCCAAATAACGCTTGCTGTATACATTTCAAAGACCGCTTCGCTACCATCACCTAAAGTACCAAAATCAAGACAACTCCAAGGTAATTCTAGAGACTCAATCATGGACGAAGGCAGCGACAAGAAACTGGTAAAACCTGTGTCGATGACTGCATTCACCATTACTTTGGGTGAGCCAATACGACCAACTGCAACTTTGATGGTTGCTTCACAGATATTATTGACTACACCGAACATCATACGGGCTTCCTCAGACTTTGGCTGCCAAAGCGAAAGACTGCTCGATGCCCAATCCGAACGACCCAAGGTTGGGCGTCAGCATTTCGTTCAAATAACCGTTCCGTTGCACTCACAATATTGTCAGCAACTTCAAAGGCTCCGGTTTCAATGTCAATGGCCACAATCTTGCCATGATTACCCTCCTCAACTTGAGAGCGCACCTGAGTTTCATAAATCTCAGTGCCACGTTGGGCGAACTCTTCTTTGCTATAGCGGGGCCTGCGCTGAGCGGAGTCGAAGTGTTGTCGAACTGCCATTGGCTTGACCTTGTTGCAACTGTGCCCTTTTATTTTAGCCTGGGCGATCGCTCTAGCGTGTGAGGCCACGATCGCATGGTCTTTGTGAACACGTTGCCTCTAGCACTGGAAGGATATTTTCGGACGCTCGCAACTTTCCCCTACGGAACTAGCGCTTTTGCGCGGAACGTTGCGTCAGGTGGAATGGGCGATGAGGCAGACTTCCTAACAAGACATCCTTTCCTAAATATCAGTTGTTTTCAGCGATCGCAACGCACGATCGAAGTTACTCGCTTCTAATAAAGATTGATCGCGACAATTTTGCCATGATTACCTGCTTCGACTTTAGGACGCACTTGAGATTCATAGATCTGATCACCAGGGCGGATACACGCTTCTTTTCTGTATTGAGGTTGTCGAACTACTATAATTTTAAACTCACTGCAATTTTCCCCTTTTATGTTAGCTTGTAGAGTAGATTTTTGAATTCGGAGCTTGTGGAGGTTCCGCGTTGCTTCACCTAACCTACAACTACTGAAACTGTGCCAATGCTGTGGATTGCTAACAATTGCGTTCAGCAGCAGTTAGTGAGTTGGTATTTTTGCATAAAATTGGCAAAGCCAATGCAAAAACGGCGACTTACTAACTGTCCAGTAGAGCAAAGCGGAACGAGCTGCAACGACTTGTTATGACCGCATTTGTCGCATTAGTTCTAACCCTAGAGCATTTTTTTGTGGAATCTGTGTAATTGCTTCGATTGCCTTCTGCGCAGTTTCAAAATCTCCAGCCACAAGAGACACCTTTGCAATATGGATCAGTAGCTCATTTTTTTTGTGGAACATAGGTTGTTTCAGCAGCAAACAAGACAGCTAGGTCATACCTGTCAAGCTTTATATACTCTTTGGCATATTCTATTAAACCTTCATTTTTTTGTGGAACATAGGTAACGCTTTTTAGGGTTTTATATCTCAGTGAAGCTTGCTTGTCAAGATTATCAGTTGATAGCAATATCTCCATAATTCCAGATTTCAATATTGATGAAACCTTCTTTTTTTCGAGTGCTTTTTCAGAACTACTAGGATCTATAGAATATAGTAATACTCTTCGCCCCCTTAGATCAAAGGGTAACATCCCGACATCACCAAAATGCTCATTCATAATCATGATTATTCTGCTCCAATCCAAAATACCAATTGCATAACCTAACTCAATTAGAACGTTTGGGTTGGGTGAAGGTCTAGCGAAATTTCCTGCATGAGCATTAATAATCGAAACATCACATACGAAAGTATCGCTGTTTCGAATTTTTTCAAAGATTGAACCTGAGATATCAGGTGACCCACTTACACCTGCCGTGTCTCTGTCTAAAAAAGGAATAAGTGAAAAGTCATCTTCAGCATTTATTTCTTGTATAGCTTTCTCAAGTGCTGTATTAATAAAACCCCTATTTGAATTATTGGGTAAATCCGATTGCCACGAGTAGAAAATTCGTTTTTCCATTATTTTACAGGGTTTATATTAATATTGAGTCATAACTAATGTTTAAACGACAAGTGTCGGATAACAGCCTCATTAAGGGAGCGTTTTGTGATCGTTTATCGCACAACACTCCGACTAGAGACATTTTACAAAAAAGTCAAATAAGTGGGTTGCTGGGACAACACGCATTATCATTTTTCTCTCATGCAGAAAAATCCGTAGAATTACGGAGATTGTGTTAAGTTTATAGTCGAAATAATTCAGATTGAGTTGAATTTCAAAATTTTCGAGATATTTTCATCTGATTACGATTCACTCAATCTACTACAGCAATCTTGCTACTCAACGAAGATCCACACACAACCTTCCCAGCCTTCAACCGCAAACTATCCTTAAGTGCGGACTCTTGATGCGTCACCGCTCTCGAGGGGCTAGCGATCGCCCACTAGCGTTCAGCCCAAACAAAACGATCGCCTGCTGAGATCGAGAAATACTCACGCGGCGGAACCAGTGTATCTACGTTTCAAACATAAGATTCAGCAGATGCTTCGCCTATGTAGCTCAATTCCAAGATGTTCTCCCCCATGAATCTTGCCAGAACTCAGTGACATCGTAGTTGAGATCTGTCAGCATTTGTCTGAGCAGAGGCAGACTCAAGCCAATCACATTGCTATGACATCCTTGAATCTCTTCAACAAATAGCCCGCCTTTCCCATCTAGAGCAAAACATCCCGCACAGTTAAGGGGTTCGCCTGTCTCTACATAAGCTTCAATTTGCCGATCGCTCACCCGTGCAAATTTGACGAGTGTAATTTGACAGCGTATCACCGTCTGGTTCTGAGATTGGTCGATGAGTGCGTGTCCCGTGTAGAGTTTTCCCGTCTGTCCGCGCATCTGCTGCCAACGGGCGATCGCATCCACCCGATCCGCAGGTTTTCCGTAAATTTCACCCTTGAGCGTCAGAATAGAATCACAGCCTAAGATCAAAGCTGGGCTTGTGCATTGTTGTGCTACCGTTCGGGCCTTTTCAAAGGCTAACATTTGGACCAATTCAGCAGGTTGGGAGACTTGAATGCTAGATTCATCAAATAAGCTGGCTTGTACCTCTACCGGAATACCAATTGTTTCCAGCAATTGCCGACGGGCAGGAGACGCAGAGGCCAAAACAAATCGGATTGGAACTGCCATAGATTACACTTCAAATGACCTTTGAAAAATAGCATGCTTCAGGAATGATGTAGATCGCTTCTGCATCACCTCAGCGCCAGGTCCATATATGAATCGCCGATCGCCTCGAACTTATATTTCCCTATCCATTTTGGCGGCCATTGTCACAATGGGCCTCAAATTTGCGTCCTATGCCCTCACGGATTCAATGGGGTTATTTTCCGATGCGGCAGAATCTGGCGTGAATTTGATTGCCGCACTCTTTGCCATGTGGGCCTTAACCGTTGCCGCGCAGCCCGCTGATTACGAGCACACCTTTGGGCATTCCAAAGCAGAATATTTTTCCAGCGCGCTAGAGGGAATATTGGTGCTGGTTGCAGCACTCAGTATTGTGATTGCAGCAGTTCCGCGCTTACTGCACCCGCAACCTTTAGCACAAATTGAACTCGGACTTCTATTGTCCATTGTAGCTGCCGCCATTAATGGCGGAGTGGCTCTTATTTTGCTCAGAGCTGGAAAACGGTTGCGTTCTATCACGCTGAGAGCAGATGCCCATCACCTCTTGACGGATGTGTGGACCTCCGTTGGGGTTGTGGGTGGGTTGCTGCTGGTAAAGCTAACGCATTGGCAGATTTTGGACCCGTTACTGGCGATCGCTGTGGCTGCCAATATTGCTTGGGTAGGGGTGCGTTTACTCAAAGAGACCGCCAATGGCTTGATGGATGCAGCCCTGCCCGATTCTGAAAAATCAAAGATTCTGGATATTCTCAACTCCTATCAAAACTTAGACATTGAGTTCCACGCTCTGCTCACCCGTGTTGCCGGATCTCGGAATTTTGTCTCGTTTCATATACTAGTTCCAGGTAATTGGACCGTCCAACAAGGTCATGACCTCTGCGAAGAAATCGAGCACAAAATCATGACCCAAATCGAACATACCCATGTCACAACTCACCTAGAGCCCATCGAAGATCCGGTTTCCTGGCAGGACGAATCCCTAGATCGAACGGTTTAACCTTCATCCGTCCAACGCAACCAGGGTTTATTGGCGTCTCTGCGCGTCACATCAGCTTCCAACCCAAACGATCGAAACTCTGCCGGATTCTTAAGGGCACGAAACCGACGAAACGGAAGTGATGAAGATCCATTTACCGTTGAAACTGCCGAATGGGAATCATTGGGGTCACCCCCCAAATAACGAAAGGCGTCTTCCAGAGTCATCCATCGCGGGGCATCAGTAGAGCCCGTGGGTATAGCCTGCTCTAATGCACTCAGGCGACTGCTAAGTCCTTTGACCAATTGCTTGGACTCCACTTGACGAAATTCTTGTACCCGCTGGGTTACGGCTTGAAACACGTAAGTGACAGTACGCTTCACGATCCGCCAACATTGGACCAAAATTTCCACAAATGGCGATCGATTTGGTCCCGAAATAGTTGTTTTGCTTGCAGCAGGCTCGTTTGACCAGCCGCAATTGGCACAGACCAACCGACCGGACTTGAGCGGCGCACCCAAACGGCTATAGCAGCGCGGACAAACTTCAATCATGACAAAGATTTACTTCGGTCAATACTGCAACACAAAAAGGCTATCTCCTTTAGTCTGACACGTCTTGCCATTTCAAAGATGAGGTTTATCTTAGAACTTGGAGAAACTCTAAAGGCAACCCATCCAGATCCGCCGCAAAGGCAACCCGATAGGAGGTTTCGCCAATGACTTGAACTTGGGGCAATAGTAGAATCGTAAAGGGAAGGGAAAGCTCCACCAACCGCTCTCTCCAACCGTTCAACCAGTCCTCCAGCGATCGCCGTCTTGAAGATCCTCTGTCAGGTCAAAGGAGAGATGATAGTACCCCACGTAATGTTCGTCCCCAAAAGCCTCGGGAGCAGGTTTGGGTTCGGGAATCTGAATGAGTTCCAAACGACCTTCTGCTCCTTCCATCCAGCAGGCTAAGGTATAACCCGTGGTGAAACGCTCGGTGACGGTAAAATTGAGAGTTTCATAAAATGCGATCGCACGGTGAATATCCGCAGTCCGAATCGACATGTGGTGGGCGCGCATAAGCGAATCAATCAAAAAAGCGAGAATAAGGAGAATGATTGGACACACCGGGCTCCTTATCCAAGGAAAAATTAATCACATTCCATTGGGGATCTTCCGTGGCTTTGGGACTGAAATCGACAGGCAAGCCATAGAGCCGAGGTAAGCCTGTCCCTTCCCCCCCGCTAGACCAAGGGGTTGTGCGCTCCAAGTAAACACTAATCAAATCGCGGTACCGTTCTGCAATAATGACGCGAGTGGCCCTAAATCCATCGGCATAGAGGCGGTCTAAGGCTTCATGAATCTCAAAGCGAATTCCATCAGGGTGGGTATGTTGGCGGTACCATTCGCCCTCCCATTGTCTCCAGTGTCGACCGGATTGCAGGTGAATTAACTCTTCCGTCTCAGAGTTTGCTTCAAATGCCCCGTGCCGCTGACAAAGATAAGTATCCGTCAAGGTCAGTGCAGGTAAAACTTGCCGACAGTGAGGACACTGAATTTCCGGCCCAAAAATAGGGTATTGAAAAACTGCGTACATCATGAAACGCCGATCTTTTGCTCGGTCCCGCACACCCCTTAGAGTGGCTTTATTATAGCGAGGTTTCTGAGACGATCTTTTAAGATACGCTCAATTTCTATCGTAATGGTATTGACAGGTGGATTTATGGTCGAACATACCGATCCTTTAATTTCGTTTAATTCCCCCACCCTGCCCACCTATTGGCCTACTCCAGACCTCTCAGCGGCATCGTTTGTGGCATCCAACGCAATCGTGATGGGTGAGGTAACGGTCGGTGAAGGCGTTAGCCTGTGGTACAGCACGATATTGCGGGCAGATATCGCACCCATTCAGATTGGAGCCCACACCAATATCCAAGATGGAGCAATTTTACATGGAGATCCGGGTCAACCTACCATCCTAGAAGACTACGTTACTGTGGGTCATCGGGCCGTACTACATTCGGCCTACATCGAGCGCGGGAGCCTAATTGGGATTGGAGCAATTATTCTCAACGGCGTGCGGATTGGAGCGGGCAGCATCATTGGGGCCGGAGCTGTAGTTTCTAAATCTGTTCCGCCACGTACGTTATGGGTGGGCGTTCCGGCAAAACCGCTCCGGGATGTGAGTGACTCAGAAGCTGAAGCCTTGATAGAACACGCACAATGCTATGAGAAATTGGCCCTAGTCCATGCCAATCGCGGAACGGACTTAGGATTTATTTGAGAAAGATGGTTTCAAATCCAGCCGAGTATAGGAAAATAAAAATAAGAGTCTTTTTTAACGAAGCGTTACGAGAGGGTTACCGACAATGGATTTTCGACTTTTTGATTGTGCTTCTACCTTTGCTTTTGGCTGCTGGTTGGGCTGCGCGCAACATTTTGCCCTCTGCCCTCCGTCAGTTAGATGCCTTTATGAACAAATAAGCTTGTAAAACGCCCTGACTTGGGTTGTCTTAAAACCGACTAATTCTCTTTTTTGGAGGGGAAGTCGGTTTTTTTTGCGCCTAAAAGCTCAATGTGTTTAAAAATGATTGGGTTTGTTCTGCGTTCAGGTTCAAACGGCGTTGGAACTCAGCTAGATTTTGGAACGGACCGTGGGTGATGCGATCGCGGACAATGTTCCGAGCCAAAACGTTGGACATACCTGGAATTGCAGCAAGCGTCTCGTAGCTCGCTAAATTGGGATTAACCCGCCGTGGGGCATCCAATTCTTGAGGATCGTAGTAACAAAATTGCAGGAGCACCGCAAACGGCAAGAGGCGAGATAAAGGAACATTCAAAACCGCTGCAATATCTTCTATGCAGCAAAACTGAATGCCCTGCTCTAGGAGTTGATTTAAAAGTCGTGCTTGATGAATTGAAATGCCTGGTAATCTTAACCAATCATCCATGCTGGCTTTATTCACATCAATGCGGATGCCTACTGCTGCGGCCCGCTGCACCTCACCTAAAGAGCGAAATCGATAGTGGGGATCTAAAAAGCGAGTTTTCTGGAGCATTCCAAATGCTGAGTCGTTTTGAAATGGATAAAGGAAAGTTTCTCGTGGTGGCAGAGGGCGTCCGCCTTAAGGTGAGATGTACGCATAGAGGATTAAGAACCCAGCAACTGGCGACGTTGTTGTTCGAATTCATACTCTGTGATCAGCCCGTCTTGACGCAGGGTATCCAGTTGACGAATCGCTTCAACCATTTGCCGTACTTGGTTGGGTTCAGAACTGGGGCTGAGCAAATCCCCAGGATGGGTTCCATTAAATCGTTGATGAAAGGTTTCTGCGCCTTGGAACAGGTAGATGAGGCCATCGCACACACTGGCCACTCTCACCAGCAAACCCACTGGAAAGGCCGCCCACAACAATCCAGGAATTAAGTATCCCGCACCCCATCCGGGTTGGCCCAGATAAAATCGATGGAGCCCAGGGACCACAATTCCCGCAAAAGCAAGAGCGATCGCAACGGCATGTTGTTTTGGATGCCTCATTGGCTTAATGCTCCTTTAAGGACTTGTTTTCTTTAACGCATAGCCTACCTTAAGAAGCTATTCTAACGATAGAATCAACGTGGGGTCGTTAGTTAAACGACTTTATCTGAATGTGGAGTACTGAGAAACCCTCGAATATGTCGGACGATTTTTTGTTGTTGCTGCCAATCTGTACTGACAGTGCGCGTTACGGGTATTTGTTGTCCTGAGAGGAGCTGTAAATCGATCCGGTAAAATCGGGTTCCTAAAACCTCAAGGGTGTTAACGTTAACCGTATTGATGTCTGACATGGCATGATAAAGGGTCCGTTGGTTCAGCAACCGTTTTTGATGAACGATCAAACGTCCTGCCAGCTTATCAAAAACAAAGGTTTCCGAAGGTGTTAGCACCGAAAACACACTGCCTAGTGCAATACAGAAGGCTCCAATCCAATCGACGGGAGGTTCAAACAAAAAAAACATGAAAAGACCCGTGAAGACTGTTCCCAGGCTTAAGAGCCAAATGCCTAGAAGTCGTTCTTGGATGGTAAGGCAAACAGATGTATGCTGAAGCACCTTCATAATGGAAATGTTTTGCCGTTTAAAGACATAGTGTTCTGATGGTCTTAGTATGGACGTCGTGACAAAAAATCCTAAAGAACGATCGCTCGTTTCATAGATTAAGAATCGTCCTTGAACCAAAGACCAAAAAGATATGGCAATTCATCTATGCGGACGAAAAGATTCCCCTCATTTAGGGCAACATGACTACAGAGGCTGAGATGGTCTGGAAAACTGTTTTGCCGAACTTACCTGAGCAATGCTGAATGAGCTACTGCCTGAATCCAAACTGCAACGACCCCAATAATCTCCCCAATGCCTCTGTCTGCAAGGCTTGCGGGACTCAGTTGCTGTTGCGCGATCGCTATCGATCTAGTCGTATTTTGGGTCGGGGGGGATTTGCTACAACCTTTTTGGCAGTGGATGAAGGGTTACCAGGGAACCCCATCTGTGTGATCAAGCAGTTGCGTCCGGTTTTAAATTCAGCCCATATTTTAGAAATGTCTCGGGAGCTGTTTCAGCGGGAAGCCACAACCCTGGGCAAAATTGGCAATCATCCCCAACTACCTCGACTGTTAGACTATTTTGAATTGGGAACCGATTTTTATTTAATTCAGGAATATGTCAACGGCGCAACCTTGCAGCAAGAAGTCCGTCGTTCTGGCCCTTTTGATGAGGCCATGGTTAATGAGGTGCTTCGTGAAACGTTGCCCATTTTAGATTACCTTCATGAAAAGCAGGTCATCCACCGCGACATTAAGCCTGCCAACATTATTCGTCGTGTTATTGATAAGAAGCTCGTTTTAATTGATTTTGGTGCGGTCAAGGATCAAGTCAATCAGGCCGCAGCAGACGACCCCAGCCATACAACGCTGACATCTTTTGCGGTGGGTACGCCTGGTTTTGCCCCTCCCGAGCAAATGGCAATGAGACCCGTTTATGCAAGTGATATTTATAGTTTGGGGATTACCTGTATTTATCTTTTGACGGGTAAGTCACCCAAAGACTTAACCTACAACCAAGTTACAGGAGAGCCTAATTGGAGAGAACACGTCCGTCTGAGTCCAAGGTTCCAGCGGGTGATTGAAAAAATGTTGGAGGTTTCCCTCAGGGATCGCTTTCAGACGGCTAAGGAGGTTTTGCAGGCGCTTAACGATAATCAAACTTTGACCGATGTTGCCGCTCTGGTAAAGGATAAAACGGCTTTTCCTGCTTCATCCCGTCCTTCTGTTCGGTCTCACGAAACGGGTAGAGTGAGCGGACGATCGCAGGCTCAATCCCGTTCCTCTACACGAACTGGAGCGCAGGATCCCCTAGCGGATTCTTTCTCTAGAATTTCTGCGCGCAAACCCTCTACTCCACCGCGTGCTTCATCGGCATTTTCTGCATCAGAGGCTTTGAAGACATCTGGGGCTGGGCGCAAGAGTGTACCCAAGTTAACGTCCCAGAGTTTGCAACAGGCTTATGCTCAAGGGAAGCGCGATTTTAGCGGGCATGATTTGAGTAATTTGTCGTTGTCGCGGTTTGAGATGCCAGAGATTATTCTGCATGAGGCTCAATTGCAGAATTCAGATTTGCGCGGCGCAGATCTGAATGGTGCAAATTTGGGTAAGGCGAGCTTAGTTGGAGCAAACTTGCGAAATGCAACGTTGCAAGAAGCATACCTGAGCTATGCCGATTTGAAGGAAGCAGACCTCCGTGGAGCGAATCTATGCCGTGCCTACCTCAGCAATGCGAATCTGAGGGGCGCTAATTTGTGTGGGGCGGATTTGACGGGGCTACCTTGACGGAATCGCAGCTCAGTCTGGCTCATGTGAATTGGACAACCATTTTACCCAATGGGAAGCGCGGTAAAGGACTTTGGTAAAAAAAGGCGATCGCACTTCATCGATCGGATGAATCCCTATTTCTGGATTGGACTGGTTTGAGCTTTTTGAAGGTAAAACTGATAGCGATCTAATAATTCATTGCTGCTATCGCCTCCTTTCTCTACGGATGGACGAGTCCAGTACTCAACTAGGGTATGACCTAAAGCCCAAGCTTCCTGAGAGACAGGCGCTGAAGAGGCTGCAATCAAAGGCCAAAACGTTAGTAACTCAAATTTAAGCGGGGAGGCTGAGGGCGAGAGGAGAGAATATAACTCAAAGGCCATCTGGAGTTTTCCTAATACTACGGACGATTGTTCGAGCGGCAATTTTTCAGCGAGTACGATCGCCAGGGTGGGGCTACCCGTAAAAAGGGTAGATAAAAACCGGAAAACGGCAGGTTTCAGTAATGCGGTAATTCCTTGAGTGGTTCCCATCTGGAATGTATAGCGATCGATGATTTGCGTGGCGGTTTGAGTGCGCGTTTCAACATCGCGCAGGAAACGACTGAGGCGCAATTGTTTGGCGGGTTCGAGGGTATCAAGGATGGCGTGGGAAAGTTCCGAGACTCCCCAAGGCGATCGCCCTTGAGCAAGGTCTTCTGAGACGAGGGGCAATACAACGGTGCTGGATTCTTGCAGGAGTTCCTTGCGGTAGGTAATGGCTTCGCGAATGTTTTGTTCTTTGGGGCGATCGCCATTATGCCAATCGTAGGGTGGAGCCCATTCCCGCAGGGGTCTGAGGCGATCGACTTGGGTGACGGCGGTGAGGATGGGTAAGTCTGGGTTCTGTTGTCTCAGGGTTCTGACTCGTTCCAAATCCATTTGTAGGGTTGGATCGTTGACGGGCGCGACCAGTAATACAACATCCGACATTGCTGCTTTTTCAAGGACTGCTCGATCGTACTGCTCCATTCCAACTTGTTCGTAGCCAGGAGTATCCCACAACAAGAGCGTTTCACCAATGGGGGTTTCAAAGGCATAGGACTGGATTTTGTCAGTACTGGGCAAGACGTCAACGGTTGCAAGTTCTTGCTGGAAAAGGGTATTAATGAGGCTACTTTTGCCTGCCCCCGTGCGGCCCATTAAAAGGATATTTAGACGTTGCTGTTCTGTGACGGGTTGGGTGGAGGCTTGGGTGAAGATGTCTCGCAGGGTTTGGGTCTGTAGCGCCGACTGTACGGGTTCGGGGAGGGTAATATTTTGGGGTGCTTCTCCGCTATAAAGGGCGATCGCCCTTTCCCCTAAGGCTTTGAGAGTGGCTTCCCGCAGCATCTGACCGAGATTGGTCACGAGTTGCTGGTTGGCTTGAGTGCTGTAGCCTTGAGTAACGCTACGGGCTACAGCGACAACGGGGTTGAAAACCCACTGCGCCCATCTCCATGCCCTGAGGGCTAGTCTGGCGGCGGGTTCTAGTTTTTGATAGGTTTCGTAGGCTTCATAGGCTTGCCCGATGGTGACTTGCCCCAAAATAGGGGTAAGTTTCTGCATCCATTGGTCTACGTCGTCAACGGTGCCGCGAATGAGGCTATAGGCTTGAGGGACGTAGATACTGAGCAGCGGTCGTTTGGCTTGGGGATAGTAAATAAGGGCGATCGCTTCCACCAATGTCTGACACCGTTGGAAAAATAGGACCCAGTTATCCCACGGGGGACTATCTTCACGGGCCGCAAGGAGGGTTTGGTGGATTTGGGTTTCAGCTTGTTGCCGCGCGATTGGATGGCCTGCGGTAGGGGAGGCAGTTGTTTCATCCGTTAATTCTGCCAGGGCGGCTTCTGCGGCAATTAGTTCTGGGGGTTGGAGCCAGCGTACGAGTAAGAAACGCCATCCGACGAACGTGACGCCAATGATGGCCCAGATCCAGTTGATGCCCCACTCGTGAATTTGGAACCCTGCGGCAAGCCCCAAAAACCCAATTACGGACAGAATGGGAAGGGCTAGAATGGTCCATTGCCAAGGTTTAAGCTGAATCATGGCGAAGGTTTCAAGGGTGATTTTTAGGGCGGTGCGATCGCTTGGACTTAATGTAAGTGTATCTTTTACTGTGGAGGGGATATACTGGCATTCCACTCTAAGAACGTAGTATGGACAACCTGCCTGTTGAAATCCATCCGGTTCGAGAACCGATCCAGCACGCTGATGATTCAGATCCGTTGACCGCTGCAATCCACTATCACCAGTTGGGGATGGTAGAGCAGGAACAATTGCATTTTGATGCGGCGATCTCACTGTTCCAAAAGTCTCTCCAAATCTTTGAACAGGCGGGCGACTTTTACAATGCTGCGTCGGATTATCATCAGTTGGGTATCGTTGCCCAACGCCAACGACGGCTGGATGATGCGATCGCACTGTTTCAGAAGGCTTGCCAAATTTTTATGGAAGCCAATGACTCCTACAGAGCGTCTTACCCCTGGATGGGATTAGCTGAAATTGCGACGGAACGGGGGGAGCTAGAGCAAGCTAGCAATTACTATCGTCAAGCGTTTGATGCTAGATCGACAGCAGAGGATTGGCCTAGGGCTTCTTCTGTGCTCAATCAATGGGCACAAGTTCTAGAAACTCAAAACCAATGGGCTGAAGCAATGCATCTTTACATGCAGGCGCTTTCAATTGATGTTGAACACAATCGGCATTGTTTTCAGTTAGATATCTGGGATCTAGGACGCATGTGGGGGATTTTGGGAGCTAGTGAATTTGAGACAATTTGGCTAAAAGTGGCGGGTCAAGCCTGTCCTGAAAAGCTCTATGCAAAAATTCGGGCATCAAAAATTTAGCCTGGGTGTTGTTGTGTTGCAATAAATGTCCCAAACGAACTATCTTCGTTAGCGTAGCGACAACAAAAAGCGGGTTCAGCTTGCACACTGAACCACAAAAAAGCTTTACCGTATTTGGTTCCCCAACTAATGGGCGGTGAGGGGCTCGAACCCCCGACATTCTCGGTGTAAGCGAGAAATCCCCTATTGCTGGGTTACTTTACTGAAGAGCATCTCAGGCATTCTCAATAAAACGACGTACCAGAACTCGTACCAGCAGTGCCACAATCCTCTGGCTCCATCACTTCAGAATTCATTGATTCACCCCCTAAGTGAAGTAGTAGATTGCGTCCAC
>JAAURS010000289.1 GCA_012032135.1 Acaryochloridaceae cyanobacterium RU_4_10
GCTTGGAGTGGGCTGGGTCCTTTGCATCTTAGGGGCAAGGCGTCCCAAACAAACGGTGCTCATTCTTAAACCAGTTTTATCCCTACTAAAAGGAACCAACTTCCAAAATCGCTTGCAGGTTGGGATTGTCAATTTTTTAAGCGGGCTTAGCGCGCTAAGTCAACCTCATCGCTGTGGGGTTCTTTTGCTAGAAACCCTCTGTGCTTGGCTGCTGAATGGCGTGACCTATTGGACTGGATTACTTGCTTTAGATCGATCCACTCCTGGATTCTTGGGTGCGCTTTTTATTCAAAGTGGAACTGCTTTAGCGATCGCTATTCCTTCTACTCCAGGCTATATCGGTCCCTTTGAAGCGAGCCTCAAGGTTTTGCTAGGACTCTACCACGTTCCACCAGAAGTAATTTTTAGCTATGCGATCGCCCTGCGGTTGCTGATGTATGTTACGATTCCGGTCATTGCCACAATGATAATCTTCAAGTCAGTTTTAGTGACTGCTCTAAGAAAATCAATCTAGACCACAACCCAAACCCCGAAAACAATGGCAGATCTCAAACGCTGGCTCATGATGGCTGAAGATGAGCTAACGCAATACAGTACTGAAGCTCGCAAAATAGAAAAAATTCGTCAAAAAATTGCACTATCTGTTCCTTTAGCACAACAACGTCAACTCAAAGAAGAACTGTTGGCTGAATTTCCGCAAAATGGACTCAGCCAATTGATTGCCGAACAAAGACAAACCGTAGCCCTCCCCTTTTGGGGCATCGCGGGACTTGGCTTACTCATGGGAATTTCCCAGATGCAACCCCTAGATTTTGTGGCAACAGTGGCCGGAGGGGCGATCGCTATTTCAGTTCAGCGTTGGGGTTGGAAACTACAGGCTCAAAAACTTTTACTCAACACCCTAGAAGACTTGGAAAAACGAATGAAAAATCCTAGCGACTAGAATCGTCTTGCTGCATAAGACTTTCCAATGTTTGTTGTAAATCTTGGGTCAACTGTTGAACCGCCTCACGGGCACTGCGGCGATTTTCTTGATAATGGGGCCAGCGTTGGGTAACGGAAATGGGTTCGCCAATTGTCAAACAAGCCCGCCGCGGTCCTAAGTTGAGGATTTCTTGAGAAGGATTGTCTTTTTGGAGCCAAGCTGTTATCCGCCATAAAATAATCAAAATTTCAGCGAAGCGTTCCGCTGAAGGCTTTTGTAAAATATAGTCCCCAGTAATGACCGTCAGGCGCTCCGCCAGACGCATATGCCAGAGGGCCAGACTGGCTTCCTCCGCAATCCAGTCCGCAAAACCGCGCTCCACAGCAGACAATCGATCGATATCTTCTCTAAAAATACGATCCCACCCTGCTTGCTCCAAACGCCGACAGCGATCGACAAAAGAGCCTTGCGGTTTAACGCCCAGTCTTTCTTCTGCTACTTGCAACGCCACCTCTAAATGCACCTTTAGACGCGCATTCAATCGTTCGTTGCGCTCGATACAATCGCTGATGTCCTGGAGCGGCGCAAAGGTGCAACCATGAAAACGACTGTAGAATTGCTCCGTCAAATCGAGCAAATGCTCTGCCAAGGTCAGAATGCGTCCGTACAGCTCATCAGCTTGGCGATCGCTCAAAACCCCAGCGGCATTCCCTGACTGCTTCAATCCGCAAGCTTGTTCGATTTGGGTTAGACCCGCTTCAAGTTGAGACCAAGGGGCTTGAAGATAGCTGTACTTAATACCAATAGGAACAATTAAAGTTTCCTCTATCCGTCCAGCCTTATGCAAATCCTCCGCACACCAGAAACCCAACTGTGCAACTCCCGGTTCTAGAGACCCCATCAACTCGCTGTGATCGTTTGTGCCGCCTTCAGGGGCTGCGGACAACGGAAAGGTCCCATTTGCCAAGAGATCCCGTGCGGTTTTGAGGCCCAAGCGATCGGCTTTTCCTCTTAGAATTGGCGTTCCTCCTAGCCTTGGAAATACCCAAGTGACTAAAGACCCTGCCCAAAGGGGAATCCCGCGATCGTAAATGAAGTGACTGTGGACGATTCCTGAGAGCGGCGTACCCGCGCGTCGAGCAGCCTTGGGCAACATCCGCCAGACCAAATTTGCCATCGTAAACGGATCGTCAGTTGAAGGATGGCGAAAGGCAATCAGCAACCTCACCTGACCCTTTTGAAATCTCTGGTACAGGTCAATCAACCGAGAGAACTGCCGGACATCCACCGATGTAATCTGTAATTTGTACTTTAACCAAGCAGGCAACAGCGCCCGAATGACGCGGAATACCCAAGGATTAAAGGCAGGGGGGAGAAATTTTAGCGGGGGTTTTGCTTGACGAATAGCCTTAGGCAAGCGCTGGCTCCTCTACCCAAAGATCGCGGATACTCATTCATACTGACGTATATACGCTATCGACAACAAACGGATTGGGACACTTCTGGAGTTGGATGGTGGATAGCAGCATTGGGCAACAACACAATGAATGTCTGAAGCGTCTCGATATCTGTCGTGACCTGAGAGGTATCGAGCTTGAAGGAGTCGTCAATTCGATCTGATATTGAAGGCGTTGGACCACTAGTTCAAGTAAATGCAGAAAAGCCCCCCTCAATGAGGGGGGCTTTTCTAAATCAATCTTCGAATCAAAGAAAGAATTAACCGTTGATAGCAGGAGCAGTCATCGCCACAGGAGCAGACTCACCAGCAGCCAAATCGAGCGGGAAGTTGTGTGCATTCCGTTCGTGCATCACTTCAAAGCCCAAGTTAGCCCGGTTGAGCACATCTGCCCATGTATTGATCACGTTGCCTTGGCTGTCCACGATGGAGTGATTGAAGTTAAACCCATTCAGGTTGAATGCCATCGTGCTGATGCCCATGCTCGTAAACCAAATCCCAATCACAGGCCATGCACCCAACAAGAAGTGCAACTGACGGCTGTTGTTGAACGATGCGTATTGGAAGATCAAGCGACCGAAGTAGCCGTGAGCTGCAACGATGTTGTAGGTCTCTTCTTCTTGACCGAACTTGTACCCTTGGTTCGCAGATTCAACTTCAGTGGTCTCACGAATCAGCGTAGAGGTCACCAATGAACCGTGCATTGCAGAGAACAATGAACCACCGAATACACCAGCCACACCCAGCATGTGGAAGGGGTGCATCAAGATGTTGTGCTCGGCTTGGAACACGAACATGAAGTTGAACGTACCGGAGATACCCAATGGCATCCCGTCAGAGAAAGATCCTTGTCCGATGGGGTAGATCAAGAATACTGCGGTTGCAGCAGACAAAGGCGCTGCATAGGCAACACAGATCCAAGGACGCATACCCAAACGGTAGGACAGTTCCCACTGACGACCCAAGTAGCAAGCACAACCTAAGAGGAAGTGGAAAATAACGAGCTGGTAAGGACCACCATTGTAAAGCCACTCATCGAGTGATGCAGCTTCCCAGATGGGATAGAAGTGAAGACCAATCGCGTTAGAGGAAGGAACAACAGCACCAGAGATGATGTTGTTTCCGTAGATCAAGGACCCTGCAACGGGCTCGCGGATACCGTCGATGTCAACGGGAGGCGCGGCGATGAAGGCGATGATGAAACAAATGGCAGCAGCGGCGAGAGTGGGAATCATCAATACGCCGAACCAGCCTACATAGAGGCGGTTGTCGGTACTGGTGATCCAGCTACAAAATTTCTCCCATGCGCTGGCGCTTTCGCGTCTTTGCAATACGGTTTGTGTCATGGTTCTATGAGTGCAATAAAAAAACTGGAAATTATTAAGTAAGTTAAAAGTCTTTAACCTACCCATGAACACATGCTATCGCTTATGTTTCAGTTTGTAAAGATACTGAGAGTGTCTTAAGGATTGCTAAAAATTTAACCTGGTGGCCATTTTAGATGGCGTCCGCCCAAAATATGGAGATGCAAATGATACACCGTTTGTCCCCCCCTGATCCCCCGTGTTAACAACCACGCGATAACCCTTGTCGAGCCCTTCAGAATCTGCAATGTGTTTAACAACGAGCAACAAATGTCCAAGTAATTCTCGATCTTCGGGTTGAGCTGCGGCCAAGTTAGGGATAGGCTTTTTGGGAATCACCAGAATATGAACGGGAGCTTGGGGATGCACATCACGGAATGCGATCGCCAAGTCATCCTCATAAACGATATCCGCAGGAATTTCCCGGCGAACGATCTTGCCAAAAATGGTATCTGGCGGTTGATTTGTCATCACTTTAACCCGTACAGAACACCTTTATTTTGCTGGATAACGGGATCTGGATGTTTGTAGATGGCTGGGAGGAATTCCTGGGTTGCAGTAGGATGAGGGTGTTGCAGACTCTAAAGGCCCATCGTTGCGCGGTCCAAAGAGTCTTAACGTTACAGTACTTAGGAAAATAGAGACATGATGCATCCGAGTTTGCAGTCAGCCTTTGACCATCGCCATGCCCTCAAAATCATCAGCGGTTTAAATAATTTTGATGCCGTTCGGGTGGCCGCCGTGGTTCGAGCCGCAGAACGAGGCGGGGCAACGTTTGTGGATATTGCTGCCGACCCCGACCTGATTGCGATCGCCCGTGCCCAGACCCACTTACCCATTTGCGTATCCGCCGTCGAGCCTCAGAAATTTGTGACAGCAGGTGCAGCAGGTGCAGACCTGATTGAAATCGGTAACTTTGATAGCTTCTATGCCCAAGGTCGCATTTTTGGGGCAGATGAAGTGTTGGCGTTGACCGCTCAAACCCGCAAATTGTTACCCCAAGTCGCCTTGTCCGTCACCGTTCCCCACACACTTCCCCTAGACCAGCAGGTGCAACTCGCCCTCGATCTTGTGCAAGCCGGTGCTGACATCATTCAAACCGAAGGCGGAACCAGCGCTCAGCCCCATCACCCTGGCACCCTTGGACTCATGGAAAAAGCAGCCCCCACCTTGGCCGCAGCCTATGAAATTTCCAAAGCCGTTTCCATCCCCGTCATGTGCGCCTCTGGGCTGTCCAGCGTCACCGCACCCTTAGCGATCGCAGCAGGTGCCCGTGGAATTGGGGTAGGTTCGGCAGTGAATCAGCTCAACAGCGAAATTGCCATGATTGCAGTGGTGCGGAGTTTAGTGGAAGCGCTTGCCCTCACCCGTCCGGTTGATGCGTCCTTGACCCCATAGGGCGATCGCGTCGTAGGACAAGATAGGCATCTACTCGCTGTTAGGAGGATCCAATGAGAGCAGTACTGATGGCTGGGGGCGAAGGAACTCGGCTAAGACCGCTCACTTGCGACCTGCCAAAGCCCATGGTGCCTATCTTGAATCGGCCCATTGCCGAGCACATCATCAACCTGCTGCGGCGTCACGACATTACCGAAATTATTGCAACCCTTTTTTATCTGCCCGATGCCATTCGCGAGTATTTCCGAGACGGTGCCGATTTTGGCGTGCAAATGACCTACGCCGTTGAAGAAGACCAAGCCCTAGGGACCGCAGGCTGCGTCAAAAATATTGCCGAACTTCTGACCACTACCTTCGTCGCCATCAGCGGCGACAGCATGACAGATTTTGACCTGTCCGCCGCCATTGCGTTTCATCGTCGGAAACAGTCCAAAGCCACCCTTGTCTTAACCCGTGTCTCCAACCCCACGGAATTTGGTGTCGTCATTACCGATCCCCAGGGACGCATTTGCCGATTTCTGGAAAAACCCTCCACCAGTG
This sequence comes from Acaryochloridaceae cyanobacterium RU_4_10, assembly GCA_012032135.1. Lineage (GTDB taxonomy): Bacteria > Cyanobacteriota > Cyanobacteriia > Thermosynechococcales > Thermosynechococcaceae > JAAURS01. The sequence goes on from JAAURS010000289.1 coordinate 5,684, forward strand.
AAATCTTTTCTGATACGGTCAACACGGGCATCTATATCCTAGAACCTGAAGTTCTAGATTACTTACCCAGCAACGAACCAACGGATTTTTCTAACGATCTATTCCCCTTGCTCTTAGCTCAGGGAGAGCCCATTTATGGCTATATTGCCGAGGGGTATTGGTGTGACATCGGCAGTTTAGACGCCTACCGCGAAGCCCAGTACGATGCCCTGCAAGGTCGAGTAGCGGTGGAGTTTTGCCTATCCACAGCGACGATCGCAGGTCTGGGTGGGTGGAGCAATACTGTC
>JAAURS010000290.1 GCA_012032135.1 Acaryochloridaceae cyanobacterium RU_4_10
CGCTCCGCTGCGGGGATGAATGCCATCGGTAGGACTAACTCGCCGGACTCATCCACCAACCGCAGCAATATTTCATAGTGATCTGTTTCAGCCCCCTCCATCACAGGAGTAATTTTTTGAAAATAAAGTTGAAATCGATCCTCTCTGAGCGCTTGATCGATCTTAGAGATCCACTTCATTTCATTACGGTGTTGAACCATCTTCAAATCGTCGCTTTGGTAAACGTAAATGCAATTTCGACCTCTCTCTTTCGCAGCATAACAAGCAGCATCCGCCGCACTCAATACCGTATTCAAGTTCTGACAATTGGCATCGATCGCTGCCAACCCTATACTGACACCAATGGTAAAAACTTTACCCTGCCAGACGAATTGAAACTCTTGAATTCTTTTTCTGAGTGCTTCTGCAACTTGTTCGGCTTGGGCAAGGGAGCATTGATGGAGCAAAAGGCCAAATTCATCACCGCCCAAACGCGCTAGGGTATCCGTAACCCGCACGCGCTCTTGGAGCAACTTAGTTACCTGGCATAGTAGTTCATCTCCAGCGGCATGCCCACAAGTATCATTGACAGCCTTAAACTGATCCAGATCTAAAAAACACAGAACATGGTGTTGGCCTTGAGACCGCGCCCCCACAATCGCATCCAGAAGTTGAAGTTCAAAGGTCCGCCGATTGAATAATCCCGTCAAATCGTCATGATTGACCTGCCAAGACAATTGTCGAGCGAGGTAGCGGGATTGGGTCACGTCATGGAAGACCAGCACTACGCCAATAATTTCGCCATTACTAGCCCGAATGGGAGCTGCCGAGTCTTCGATCGGATACTCGGTTCCATCTCGTGCAATCAAAACGGTATTATTGGCCAGATTCACAATTTGACCGAACTTTAAGACCTTATGAAGTGGGTTTTCTACCGTTCGGCGCGTAATGTCGTTGACAATATTAAAAACATCCGTCAAGGGTAACCCTTTGACTTCCTGCAACTTCCAACCCGTCAGATGTTCTGCCACTGGGTTGAAATATTGAATATTTCCTCTGGCATCGGTAGTAATAACAGCATCACCAATAGCAGCAAGGGTAGTTTCAGCCAGCTCTTTCTCAGCAAGGAGTTGACGTTCGATCGATTTATGTTCCTTTATTTCTTTCTTCAGGTGTTGATTGATGCACTCCAATTGAGCTTCGCGATCGCTTAGATTGCGATCGAGTTCTGCATTGAGGCGTAGAACCTCCGATTCTGCTTGCTGCCGAGCCATCCACGAACTTTTGGCAGTTTCTAAGAGTTCGGCTTGATGAAGTGTGAGTTCTACAGAGATTGCAAGTTTTTGGAGGAATTCAATTTCCGAGGATTTCCACTGTCTCGCTCCCGAACATTGTTGTGTCGCCAGCAATCCCCCAGATTTTTGGAAGATTTGACGCATTCTCCTTTCTCAAAGCTAAGTCCTGGTGTTTGCATAATAGGAACCACTAAATTAGCTCGGATTCCAAAACGAGCGAGCAGCTCGATATGACAAGAACTGAGATCGCTAGCATAAATATCTTCCGTGCTCTGGATTCGACCATTGCTGTAAGCATCTAAGTAATCTCGAATAAAGCATCGATCGTAAATAATGTGGCCCAACATGGATGGACAGGCGTCATCCACAGACTCCACTACGACCGATCCGCTCCCATCTGGCTCGAATCGGTAAACAATAACTCGCTCCGTAACAAGAAATTGGCGTATCTCACGAACAGTAGTCTCTAGAATCTCGTCTATATCAAAAGATCGACACATCCTGAGCGTGGTCATTGCAACGATGCGATCGTGCTCGGCTTTTTCCTGGAAATCAAAGATCTGTGCATGCACTTGTTGTTCAAGACTTCCTAGATCTTTTCCGTTCATAATTCCCCCAAAGCCTCGTTTCTGTCCTCCTAGATTTCCCGGATCTTTTGAACTTTGAACAGTTTTTTTGTAAAAATTAAGGGAGAACCATAAACTTTTTTTACTCTTTTCAACTATTTGTGAATACAATACATGCTTTCGTTACATTTGAATCGAGAACGCTATACATGCATCTTTTGGCAATGAGTTCATGCTCTCTAAATATTTTTTTACGTTGTGCAATTTCCAGTCCCTTTATCTTTAAAGGTCTGGCCCTTGATAGGGACGAATTCCCAGTCATAAGTCTTTGGCCGCAAGGTAAATTTAATAACGCCAAAAGTTTGTGCATTTCGCACTTCGCTATTGGGTTTTGGTGTCATCCTATCTCGCAATTCAGCGCCTCCTGTCCCCACTACAAACTGTCGTAGACCTTTCTGGTCCGCTTTCCCTTCCGCAGTTTGAGGCGCAAATCGTTCGTAATGATGGTCGTGGCCATTCACCACCACATCCGCCTTCATGTCGGATAGGGTTTGCCAAATATCCTTCATTTTGGGGTCATTGCCATGTACACCAGAGCTAAATACGGGGTGATGCCAGTAAGCCAAGGTACAAGTTTTGGGATGAGCGGCTAAATCGGCTCTGAGCCATCGTTCTTGCTCTGAACCTTTGTAGGCATCAATATTGCTGTTGAGAGAAACGATGTGCCATTGGCCCAAGTCATAGCTGTAGTAGCCCTTGCCCGCTGGACCTGCTTTTGTACCAAAGTAGGCATAGTAAGGTGCAGCGTTGGGGGTGTAGTAGTCGTGGTTTCCAGGGGAGGGAAAGGTTCGTGCTTTCAAGGATCCCCAAGCTGGGTCGTAACACTTCTGAAATTCCTCTGCGGTACCGCGTTGGTACACATTGTCCCCCATTGTAAAAATGGTTCCTGGAATTTCCTCTAGGATTTGAGCGGTTAAGGTATCTTCTGTTGCATCGCACTTTGCAATATCTCCTGCCCCCACAAGAACAGGATCTCCTTTGCCCGTCACCAGTTTTGGCGAAGCGGCTGAATCATTTTTGGGAGTCGGTTTGACTGAAGTAGGCAGTTTTTTGAGGGAAGGCTGAGCTTGTAAAGCATCCCAATACCGCAACGTCACTCCAATACCTGCAAAAACCACACCCGCGACTAAAAATTGCGTTGCTCGCCCCTGTAAATTCATTGAATCCGCCTTTCATGTGGTTATTTGTAGGGGGATAAATCCCTAAAGGATTGAGTTTCCCTATCCTTTGCCTCTCAGGGTAGCGTTATCTTGTTTGTCATTGCTAAAGTTTTTGCCAACGCGATCGCGCTTTCATGCTGGTGGCATCTGCAATACCTTTCCCTGCAATATCAAACGCCGTACCGTGATCGGGTGAAGTGCGAATGAAGGGAAGTCCAATCGTAGTGTTCACGGCGCGATCGAAGGCCATTAATTTCACTGGAATTAAACCTTGGTCGTGGTAGAGGGCTAAATACGCATCATGGGTTTGAATTGTTTTGGATGCCGTACTCCCAAACCAAGCTTGCCCTGGTTTGACCCACAGAGTATCGGGTGGAATTGGACCGTCTATGGTGCAGTTGGAGTAGAGATCGCGCATGTCCTCAATCCAAGGGACCAGCCAGTCCACTTCTTCAGCCCCCAGTTGACCCTGCTCGCCACTGTGGGGGTTGAGTCCGGCGATCGCAATTCGGGGTTGCTCAATCCCAAATAAATCCCGCAGGGTGTCAACCAACAATCCTAATTTCAAGGACAAAAGTTTGGGACTTAATGCATCGGGAACCTGACGTAGCGGGATATGGGTAGTGGCTAACAGCGATCGCAGTTGCCATTGGGTATGAGGAGATGTGGCAACAAACATCATCCCAAAACGGTTTGCTCCAGATTGTTCTGCCAACAGCTCGGTTTGACCGGGGTAGAGATGTCCGGCTAATTTCCACGCGGATTTTGCAATGGGTCCCGTCACAATCCCCGCATAGTCTCCAGCTAAAGTTTGAGCGATGGCCCTTTTGAGAGACCTAAAACTCGCCGCTCCCGTTTGAGCGGAAGGTTCGCCCAAGCTCCACGCTTGACCGATGTGAGAGTCAGGCTCAATGACCTTCAGCGTATCGGGATGGACTAAATACTGTCGAACGCAGTCAAGACCTTGGGTGATTTCGAGTTGCTGATAGGTTTGGGTGAGGGAAGTGCGATCGCCAAAAACTGTAATATCGCAGCGTTCAACTGCGGATGAATCCGCTAGGGCCTTCAGGACCACTTCAGGACCAATCCCCGTTGGATCTCCCAGCGTTACCGCCAATTTGACTCGTTTCCGTGTTAAAGAAATATCTTTCATAGATTCATCCTAAATGCAAAACGCCCTAGCGACTGGCAACCAGCAACTAGGGCGTTTTGCAAAGCTATATTGATTGCAACCTATTCCGCAGCAGTCACAACCTCTTCTTCGGCTAACTCTGCCTCAGGCTCTACTGCTGTGGCAGCAGCTTGCTCTTTAGCTGCAAGCTGGGCTTGAGCCATTTGTTCGCGATACTTCTCAGCCATTGCCTCAGCATTGTCATAGACAGCCTGAGGGTTCTTGACCATATCACCTGGGTCGGGTTCGAGTTGCTTTGTGGAAAGTGAAATCCGACCGCGTTCCGCATCTAGGTCAATAATCATGACCTTGACCTCGTCGTTCACGTTAAACACACTGTGGGGGGTGTCAATGTGATCGTGAGAGATTTCAGAAATGTGCAGCAGCCCGCTCACGCCACCGATGTCGATAAACGCACCGTAAGGCTTAATTCCGCGAACGGCCCCAATCACCACTTCGCCCACTTCCAAGCGATTCATCTTCCGCTCGACCAACGCGCGACGATGGCTCAGAACCAGACGGTTCCGTTCTTCATCCACTTCTAAAAACTTGAGAGGCAGCTCTTCACCAATCAATTCTTCCTTCGCCGCACGGGTGCTGATGTGCGAACCTGGAATAAATCCGCGCAGACCTTCAATCCGCACCAAAGCACCCCTCGATTGGTGGCAAACACCGCAGACCGAACTGTTGCGTCTTCGGTCTGGAGCTGGCGCACGCCGCTCCCAGGCACGCATGTACTCAATCCGCCGGATTGAGAGGGTTAACTGACCATCTTCATTCTCATCTGCAAGAATGAAAAACTCGCGGGTTTCATTAGAATTGAGCACCTCATCGGGATTATCGATGCGGTTAATGGACATTTCCTGAATGGGAATATAGGCTGCGGTTTTTGCGCCAATATCAATCAGAGCGCCTCTTGGCTCAATACTGAACACCGTACCCGCCACAATATCGCCAGGGTTAAAGTGGTAATCGTATTTATCGAGTAGGGCAGCAAAATCTTCGTGAGTAAAGCCGATATCTGGCGCTTCTGTTTTCTGATTGACCATGCGTATTATTTCCTAGTTAATCCTCCGTAGAGATGACGCCTCCTGCTGATGTTAGGTGAACACCTGACCGTAGGGAGTGCCTAGTGACCTTGACCGATGTCTGAAATCACCCTAGCTACATTTAGTGCTAGATCTATCATCCTACCCTAGAGGGAACCGTTTAGAAAAGCGTTTTGAGGGATCGGGTATTGATTTTTTGCCATGGGTTGACCCTTTCCTTTTAATAGGTCTAAATCATTAGGGCACGTTTAGAATAAAACGGTTTCAGGGCTAGGGTCTAGAGTGTTGGGTGCGGACTCTTGGTGCGTAGCTATCGCATTCCTCTCTAATGCTGGGTGTGCGGTTTCCCGGTCTGCTGGAGATTGCTCTCCCTGTAACGTATGCAACTCCTCAACAAAATCCCGAATCCCCTGAAATTGCCGATACACAGAGGCAAAACGAACGTAGGCCACTTCACTCAGTTTTTTCAAAGATTTCAAAACAGCCTCGCCCACTTCAGCACTAGGCACCTCCCGCACCGCCCGTTGCTGAAGCTCCGCTTCAATGTCATCCACCAAAGATTCCAAACGAGCTGCTGGAATCCCAGTTTTGCCACAGGCCGTGACAACTCCCCTCAACAATTTGGAACGGTCAAAGGACTCTCGTTGACCATCGCGTTTGATGACCGTGATAGGGACAAATTCAA
>JAAURS010000019.1 GCA_012032135.1 Acaryochloridaceae cyanobacterium RU_4_10
TTTTTCACCTTGGATCAAAGATTTAAGCATGATAGATAAAGGTAAGAACCACACTGAAGCCCTTTATTCATCCGAGCATCAATGTACTTATGGAACCATAGAAAAAGATCCTACCAAAACCTTTTCTTTATTGGTGCATGAATGGGTTCATCGCTTACATCACCACTCAAAAAATTTTCTTTAGATTTTTTTAATAAACAGTTCAAATGACAAATATTAGTAATCTTAATAATGGTGAGAATTCAATGGTTCGGATAGAGGTACGGAAAATCCGCACTTCTATTGAAGGCTTTGATGACATCAGTCATGGAGGATTGCCCCAGGGCCGAACAACTTTGGTGAGCGGGACTTCAGGAACCGGAAAGACGCTTTTTGCAATTCAATTTCTCTATAACGGCATTGTTCAGTTTGACGAGCACGCCGTATTTGTCACCTTTGAAGAATCTCCTAAAGATATTATTCAAAATGCGCTTTCGTTTGGGTGGAATCTTCAGAAACTGATTGATGAGGGAAAGCTCTTTATTTTGGACGCCTCTCCCGATCCTGAAGGTCAAGATATTGCAGGAGATTTTGATTTATCTGCACTCATTGAGCGCATTCAGTACGCAATTCGCAAATATAAAGCAAAGCGCGTCGCCATTGATTCAGTTACAGCTATTTTTCAGCAGTATGATGCGGCGGGTGTCGTTCGTCGGGAGATTTTTCGTTTAACTGCGCGTCTCAAGGCAATCGGGGTGACGACGGTCATGACGACTGAGCGGATTGATGAGTACGGAGCCGTCGCTCGGTTTGGGGTGGAAGAATTCGTTTCAGATAATGTGGTGATTGTCCGCAATGTTTTGGAAGGGGAACGGCGGCGGCGCACGCTAGAGATTTTGAAGCTCCGTGGAACTAGCCATATGAAGGGAGAATATCCCTTTACGATTACGGGGGATGGTATTAACATTTTTCCCCTGGGCGCGATGCGTCTTACCCAGCGTTCTTCCAATGTCCGCGTGTCCTCAGGCGTCAGAACACTGGATGAAATGTGCGGTGGCGGATTTTTCAAGGATTCAATTATTTTGGTCACTGGAGCGACGGGAACGGGCAAAACCCTACTAGTCAGCAAATTTGTCCAAGATGCTTGCTCAATGGGCGATCGCGCGATTCTGTTTGCCTACGAGGAGTCTCGGGCACAGCTTTCCCGAAATGCTTCGTCTTGGGGCATTGACTTTGAAGAGATGGAGCAGAAAGGATTACTTAAAATTCTATGCGCCTATCCAGAATCGGCTGGTTTGGAAGACCATTTGCAGATGATTAAATCTGAAATTGCGGAATTTAAGCCCTCGCGAATTTCAATTGACTCCCTCTCTGCGTTGGCGCGGGGCGTCAGCAATAATGCCTTCCGCCAGTTTGTGATTGGGGTGACGGGCTTTGCCAAGCAAGAGGAAATTACCGGATTTTTCACCAACACAACGGATCATTTCTTGGGATCGCACTCTATCACCGAATCTCATATCTCAACCATTACAGACACCATCTTAATGTTGCAATATGTTGAAATCCGAGGTGAAATGTCCCGAGCCATCAATGTATTCAAAATGCGGGGGTCTTGGCATGACAAAGGCATTAGAGAATACTCGATTAGCGATCGAGGACCAGAAATTAAAGACTCCTTCCGTAATTTTGAAGGTATCATTAGCGGAACGCCCACTCGGGTTTCCATTGACGAAAAAATGGAACTATCGCGTATTGTCAAAGATGTACAAGGGTTAGGGCCTGATGATCTCAATTTGTTGTAGTCTTGAAACCATTCGCAAACGTCTTAGAGTCAAAGCGTTTACCAGCCCGCGCTGGTTTGGCGTTGGGGTTGGTTTACTCAGTTTGACGGGGCCGTTGGTGCCCACCCAGTCCGCCATGGCACAGCCTGGAGTTCCCCCCACGCAAACAACATCTGCTGCTTGTGATGCCACTGCACTACCCCTCTTACCAGGGAAAAGTCCCGTCGATCTAGGGTCGTTACCGTCTGAGTCCGGCTCCGTTGATTTAGGTCCGTTCAAAAAATATGAATCCCTTTCCACTACCCTTGATGTTCCTAAATCTGCCGCAGATGTCACCTTGACGGCTCCCGAACCCATTACCTTAGATCAGGCGATCGCCCTGGCTCGGCTTCGCGATCGCGATTTGCAGATCGCCGCCCTCAGGGTCGAACAACAACGAGCCGCACTTCAACAAACGAGGGCTGCACTTTATCCAGCAGTGACATTCCAAGCGGGTATCGCGCGGTCAGATTCAGCTCAAGCTAAAATTTCTTTGGCTCAACAAGAAGATGAGGCTCAAGCTCAAGTGGACCTCGCTCAGGCCCAAGTGGACCAACTCAGTCAAATTGCAAATCCCACGCCTCAACAACAGGGGCAGTTGGCCTTTGACCAAGCGCAGCTCACTGCCCTACAAAGTCAATTGGCTGCCATTAAAAATCAATCTACGGACAACAATACGTTTAGCAGCACCTTGAACCTCAATTACGATGTGTTCACCTCAGGACAGCGCCCCAATAGTATCCGCGCAGCGGAGACCGCTGTCAGTAGCGCTCAGAAGGCATATCAAACCCAGCTCCAACAGTTGCGACTAGATGTCGCGAATGATTACTACGATTTGCTTCAATCCGAAGATTTGATCAGAATTGCAAAACAAGGCGTGAACAATGCTGCCGAAAACTTGCGCGTGACGCAGGCAAAAGAGACGGCAGGCATTGGAACTCGCTTTGATGTGTTGCAGGCTGATGTGGCGCTCTCCGATCAAAAACAGCAGTTAACCCAAGCAGAAAGCCAACGGCAAATTTCCCTAAGGCAATTGGCAAAACGACTCAGTTTGCCCGATACCGTTGCCATTAAAGCCGCAGACCCGGTCGCGATGGCTGGAACTTGGTCTTTTTCTTTAGAAGACAGTATTGTGAAGGCGCTCCAAAACCGTCCAGAATTAGCTCAAGTCCTGGACCAACGGAAAATTGCCCAGCTCAATCGAAAGGTGGCGTTGGGGAGTCTAGGCCCACAGGTCGCCTTCAATGCGAGTGCAAACTTTGCCCAAGATTTAGCGAGCGATCGGTTTGGTGCTTTTGGGTACGCTCTGGGTGCAACGGCGAGTAAAACCTTGTTTGATGGCGGCTCTGCAAGGGCGGTCGCAGCGCAACAGCAGGCTAATACCGCTATTGCAGAAACCCAGTTTTCTAGCTTTAAGAACTTAATCCGGTTTCAGATCGAGCAGAACTATTACACTCTGCAATCCAGCAAAGATCGGATTCTATCGACCCGCTGTGCCGTTGAGGAAGCACAACAGTCTTTAAATTTAGCCAAACTCCGTCGGGACTATGGGGTGGGAACTAGTTTGGAGGTTAGCAATGCCACCACTTCGCTAACCCAGGCCGAAGATAACTATCTCAAGGCAATTATTGACTACAACCGCGCTCTAGCTGCACTTCAAAGATTTGTTGGGCCACCGCAAGCCGCACAGTCAGCAAAGCCAGAAAAGCCCCAGCAAAACCCTCAAAGCCAGCGCGCCAGACCCGATCGAGGTAGAGTCAAGTCTACTTTAAAGATACTGTCAGGTGGGTTGGCTGCGATCGTAGCTTCCCAGTCAATACCTTTCAGAAACTCATCCGATGAGGGTGTTTCGATGATATCAACGCCCCATTCTCCTGGCTGAAGAGAAGTAGGTGATGGTCCAGGTGCAGGGGAGGTTTTAATGCCCCCCAAGGCCAGAATATGAAAGGGGTCAGAACCTTCAATTTTTTGACCCAAACGCTTTTGCGCTAAAGCCTTAGCACACTGTTCGCCGACTTGTTGAGGGGTGTATGCCTCAGGGTAAAATCGAACTTCTACAATCCAATGAGGGTTGTCAATAATGGTGCAAGTAAGGTCGCTGTGACCCATCGCGCCATCAATCATGACCTGAGTAAATTCTTCCCGACTGAGTGCAGGCACATCGTCTTGGGCAATCGCAAAGTTATGGGAGAGCAGCATTCTTCCGGTTTGGACATCAGACATTTTGGGGTACTCCTCGATCGAACTTCAATACCTTACGTCATATTTGACAACTACTACTAAGTTCTATGGTTGTGAAGAGACGATGAATGCAGACTTACGACCTGCGAAACCGTGCTTTCAAATCTTCCAGGGTGGCTTGTTTTTGAGGTGGGGTGCTTGGCTCAGATTTACTTGTTTTTGGGTGCGATTGCGAGGGTTGAGGACTGACCTTCTGTGGCGATCGCGCTCCTTCTATTTGCCCCGTCCGCATTGACAAACTAATCCGTTTCAGTGCCACGTTCACTTCCAGTACCGTGACCTTCACCACCTGCCCCACCTTCACAATCTGCTTTGGATCTGAGACAAACTGGTCTGCCAGTTGAGAGACGTGGACCAGACCATCCTGATGCACGCCAATATCCACAAACGCACCAAAATTTGCGACGTTAGTGACTACGCCTTCCAAGCTCATTCCCACTTGGAGATCCTTCATTTCCGTGATGTTGTCTTGGAAGGTCGCGTACTTGAATTCTTCGCGGGGGTCGCGTCCTGGTTTTTCTAACTCGGACAGAATATCTCGTAGCGTGGGTTCGCCGACAGTTTCAGTGGTGTAGGGCTGAAGGGGTTTACCCTTGAGTTGAGTGGGGATTTGTGTAATTTGCGCTAGCGGAACGCTCAGATCCTTCGCCATTTTTTCGACGATGGGGTAGCTTTCTGGATGCACCGCCGTATTGTCCAGGGGATTTTTACCCTCGCGAATCCGCAAGAAACCCGCTGCTTGCTCAAAGGCTTTAGGTCCCAGTTTTGCTACCTTGAGGAGTTCCCGTCGTTGTTTGAACGCCCCATTGGTATTGCGGTAGTCCACAATGTTATTGGCGATCGCCCCCGTTATCCCAGACACAAAGGTCAGTAGTTCTTTTGATGCCGTATTGAGATCCACGCCTACGTAGTTCACGCAACTTTCGACAGTATCTTCCAACTTGCGCTTGAGTAGCTTTTGATCCACATCGTGCTGGTATTGGCCCACACCAATGGATTTGGGATCGATTTTTACTAGTTCGGCAAGGGGGTCTTGCAAACGTCTTGCAATGCTGATGGCTCCGCGTACCGTTACGTCTAGCTCGGGAAACTCTGCGATCGCGACTTCACTAGCAGAATAGACTGACGCTCCGGCTTCGCTGACGATGACTTTGATGGGTTTGCGGTCTAGGGTTTTTAGGACTTCGCCCACGAAGACATCGGTTTCGCGGCTGGCGGTCCCATTGCCGATCGCAATCAGTTCGATGTTGTGTCGTTCGATCATCCGCTTGAGGGTTTGGGCCGCAGTTTGGCGCTGGGCGGCAGCTTGATGGGGGAAGACGGCTTGGTATTCTAAAAATTTGCCTGTGGGATCTAGGGCTGCGACTTTACAACCCGTCCGAAAACCCGGATCGACACCCAAGGTGGGCTTCATTCCGGCGGGACTAGAGAGCAGCAGATGTCGCATGTTTTCTTCAAACGTTTCGATAGAAGCTAGGTCTGCCGACCGTTTGCATTCGCTGCGGATATCGTTGAGCAATGAGGGTTTGATCAGCCGATTGAAGGCGTCTTTGAGAACATCCTGGTAAAAAGCTCGGACTTCAGGATTTCGGGTGTGGATCTCGCCATCGGCCATATCAGAAAGCAGCGATCGCCATCGAACTCAATTTCCACCTGCAAAATATCTTCGGTTTCGCCGCGATAGAGTGCCAGTAGGTTGTGGGAAGCAATCTGCGGAATTTTGGCCTGGAAATTGCGATACATTTCGTATTTCGTCGTGCCTTCAGGATGTTCGCCTTTAATCCGTGAGACAAATAGACCCGTCTGGAAAATTTGCTGGCGCAGATAGGCCCGCAGCTCGGCTTGATCTGCGATCGCTTCTGCCAGAATATCCGCTGCCCCTTAATGCGCATCGGCGGCGGTGGCAATGCCTTGGTCTGGATTGAGATATTTAGCGGCTTCAGTTTCTAAGGATAGGGGCTGGGCTTTGGGTTGGTTGAGGGATTGGATGAAGAGTGCCAGGGGTTCCAATCCTTTTTCACGGGCGATCGCAGCTCTGGTTCGGCGTTTGGGCTTGTAGGGAAGGTACAGATCTTCAAGTTCTGTTTTCTGGAGACATTGTTCGATCTTGGCCTTCAGCTCATTGGTGAGTTTACCCTGCTGTTCAATTTCAGCCAAAATACTGGTTTTGCGGTCTTCGAGTTCGCTCAGGTAGGCATAGCGTTCTGCCAATTGCCGCAATTGGGTTTCATCCATCTCTCCAGTTTTTTCTTTGCGGTACCGTGCTACAAAGGGAACGGTTGCCCCTTCTGCAAACAGTTCAAGGGCATTTTGAACTTGAAAGGATTTGAGCGCCAGCTCTTGAGCCAGAATTTGAGCGAGATTTAGCATGAATAATGGTTGATTGTATTCATCTGGCTTCAGTTTAATCGGAAATGCTTAAGAAGCTGTCTGTAAAGGGTATTTTTTATCAGTGCAGCCAATGAATCAGATTCACAATTTGAATGGAGGGTTCGCACAATACTGGGAAATTCATCGAGTTTGCAACAAAGCAACAACAATGTGCTTCCTCGTGCAATTGTTTTGCCTGTTTTCTGTCACTGCTACAGCTAGGATCGCAACTGGTTCAAGCCGAACTTCAGTAAAGTGTCCGCCTCCATCTTCAGCTTCCAGCATCATTCCAATTGCCCGATCGAGATAATGAGTCACCACGATCGATACCTCGGCACAGAGATAAAGATACCAAAGCCTGTGACGTAGAGGTTTTTGTCGATTAGATCAGCTTTTCTAAAGTAGCTGCCACAACGCGATGATCTGGATCTTGTCTCAATCGCAGTATAGTTTTTTGAGCATACGAATCTTCAAACGCCGCAAGAGACAATGCCACTTGTCTGCGAATCATCCAGTTTTCCGACTCCGCCCAAACTAGTAACAGATCTAAAGCATCCGCGTGTCTGATAGACCCTTCCAGAAAACCGAGATACTCAATTCCCATGCACTGCACAATAGCATCAGAACTATCGAGAGACTTGTCGCAAAGATCGTAGACCTCATTAGGACAATCTAATTCCGCAACCACGGCCAGAATACTCACTTGCACCAGCCAGTTCGGATTTGCATCAAAAGCTTGCATTAAATAGGGCAAAGATTCCTTTCCATAACGAGACAGCGAATTTGCAGCTTCACCTCGTACATTGGCATCTCGTTCGTGACTCAAGATCTTAACGAGCAGATCGAACGCCTCAGGAGTGCGCTTGTGCCCTAATCCCATCACCACAAAAGAACGAACAATCAGCTCGGGATCGTCTAATCGGTTGGCTAATAACGGAACCGCAACGTCTGCATCGTAATGCCTCAACGCAGTAATTGCACTCATCCTCTTTTGAGGATTATCGCTCTCTAAACAAATCTTGATTTCATTGAGTTGCATGGGAGTTATCTTTAAGTTTTGTGCAGGATGATCCCATCTAAAAGATAGGATTGAGCCTCAAAGATGAGAATGAAAGACTCAATGTAAACATATTGTTACACAAATTTTCATAAAGCAACAACTTACCCAACCCCAGCTTACGAGATTTCCCCTTGGTCCGTCCGATAAATGGCGACCACTGCTGGGCGGGGTGGTGCATTGCGTGTTTTGCGAGGCCAGTTAGACCCAATGGGCACCTGACGCGTTTGTGTAAATTCTTGACCGAGGGTGGTTTTCATCAGGAACGATCGGATTTCTGTGGCATTCTCTTTGCGGATGCCGTGGGTTTCTCCGGGATGCTGAATGGAGAGGAATAGTGTTTTACGATCGGCACTAAAAAATGGTCCTGTGGTTTCGCATTCCATCGGCCCCATTCCAAACAAAAATGCCTTTCCTGCATCGTTGCCGCGTGTTGGGATAAACCAAATGGAATTGTTGCCGTAGAGTCCTTGTAAATCGGATTGACTGATGGGTTTCTCACCATCCATGCGCTTTGGCACGGCGCGATTCATTTTATCGCTGGACATGTCGTTGACCATCCAGAGGTTGCCAGTGCGATCGAACAGTAAATTATCGGGGTTAGAAAAGCCCAGGCCGCCTTCTGCGGGTTCGCCGCCCAAAGCCAACATATTCCAGCGGAAGGTCATCGCCGCAGGGTCATTGTTGTTTTCCGTCAGATGCATGATGAATCCGTACTCGTAGGGAGTTTGTCCCTTTGGCCCCTTGAAAATGCGAGTATCCGCTCCGCCCTCTGACCCCGAAGCCCCAGAGGTAAAGGCGATATACAAGGATCCATCGGGGGCAATTTCAGTATCTTCCGGTCTAGCAGTACAGGTTGCACCAATCGCATTCCCCGCATAATGAGCATCGATCAGGATTGCCCCTTGTTGTTCTTCAGGCGTTCCACTGTATAGATCGCTCAGGGTTTTGTATTGCTGCCGAAAGGCTTCAACTTCTGCATCGGTCTTGACGGCCACAAAGCCCCCATCTGGTCGTTTGGGTAATGGGAGTGTATTCCCCACAAGGTTGCTTGGCAGATCTGGATTAATGACGGCTTGAGGATTGAGTGCGATCCATTGCCCAGTACCATCGGCCTCAAACTTGGCGGCATAGAGCATTCCATTTTCCAAGAGCTTCGAGTTTTGTTTGTTCTTGGGGTTTTCGATCCGATCGCGGCTGACAAATTTGTACAAATGTCCGCCCCGGCGATCGCAGCCCGAGTAAAAGGCGAGAGGTTTTCCGGCTTCGGCTCTAACCCCTACAGCTTCATGACGGTAGCGACCCATCCAGGTGTGTTTGGTGCCGTAGTCGTTGGGGTTGGCAGGATCGATTTCGACAATCCAGCCATATTTGTGACCTGCTAACCCTAAGGCGTTGCCTTGACCAAAGAGTTCTCCATCGTTGATAAAAAAGCGTTTGGTGCTGGGACTAAAGGGCGTTCCATCGGCATAAACGGCTTCGGCAACTTGGTTCTGGAAGTTTTCTTCACCGCTTAACACTGTCCCCCAAGGGGTGGTGCCACCCGCACAGTTACCAAAAGTACCAATAATGCGATCGCCCAATCCATCGCTATAACCTTGCCCTTTGGTTTTGTGAAAGATGATTTTGGCTGGGCCTGTACAAGCAAGATACCGTCCATCGGTCAAACCTGATATTCCAGTAATACGACGATCGGCGTTAGTGTGGGTGCGCTCCCATTTTCCCTGAGGCGTTTTGCGAAGGCTCATGACGCCCATCCCTTGATCGATCAGGGCTTCCCGTACAATTTGTCGGATTTGTGCCTTCAACAGCTCTCCCTCTGGAAGGGTAAAGGCATCAATCCCTTTTTCTCCGGCATTTTTGACGGCGGCTTGAACGGCTTCAAAGGGAAGCTTCTGCTTCAGAACTGTTTCGTAGCTTTGAATCCAGGGCACTGCGCTGATGTATTCGAAGTTCATGGCCAGGTAGCCCTGGTTGGATGCTGTTTCGACAAACGAGAGGTAGTCGTTGTTGTAGCCGAAGCGCGAATCTCCCAGACGATCGCCCCAAGCCCCAATGACTTGATATCGATACCCTTCAGGCAGGATTAGGTCGTCCGCGATCGTATAGTCTTTGAATCGTTGTGCTTGTTGTAAGGGCGCAATCTGACTGGTTAGCAATGGCATAGGGCCAAGAACGGGTGTAAAAGGTAGCTTGGGCGTGAGAGTTTTAGCCCAACTTTGCGGACTATTGAATTGACTCAGGACACCACCACTCACCGCCGCACTGAAAAAAGCCATAAACTCGCGTCGATTCATGAAAAACTCTCTGATTGACTCAGTCGTAGTTTAGAGATTGCGCGTAAAGGTTTCGTTAAGACCACACTCACCAATCGTCTAAATATGCAGCCCAATCCTTCAATATCTCGTCCTTGAAGCGTTTGCCGGATAGGAAGGCGGGGCAATGTCCCCTCTTGTGCAAAGATATTATAGAGCTGAGGGCCGTGCTAGGTTCCAACAGCGTTATAGGAAAAGACAATTGAAGCAGAGCTAGGGTTATGCAAGTGGGCGATCGGATTCGCGTTAAAGAATCGGTGATTGTGTATCACCATCCCGAACATCGCAACCAACCTTTTGATATCAAGGGTTTGGAAGGCGAAGTGGTGAGTGTACTAAAAGAATGGCAAGGGCGAGAAGTAAGTGCCAATTATCCGTTTATCGTTCAGTTCAGCCCTAAGTTTCGAGCACATTTAACGGACGCAGAAATGGAAACCGTTTAGCGCCGAAACCAGCGTAACGGGTTGATATCGCGTTCCATTTTGCGGAGTTCTGCACGATGTTGGGCTGCAACTTCTGCGTACCACTGACAATAGCGTTGGTGCTCTTCTCGATAAGACACCTCTTGGTAAAACCTTTGGCTAAACCGGATCAACCCAAACGATTCATGGGACGGCGGGACAAAATACCGAGTTTCTGGGAGTTTCATAGGGGTTTCCCATTCAGGTGTTGTTTCAAAGCTTAAGCCCAACCCTTGAGGCGGTATACCAGCAATCCAACATATTCTTTGAGTGTAACAGTGGTTTGATAGAGTGCTTCAGCGTCTGGCAGGAGCTTTAGCAAAAAATTATTGGAGCCTTTAGATAAATTGGAGTCGTCCAACAAGTAATCCGTGGGTGCGGCGATCGCATTCATACCCAGTTTCTTAAAAATGGCCATTGAGCGAGGCATGTGCTTAGCAGAGGTCACCAATAGAAAAGGGCCAGAGATCTGTTCTTTTTGCAGAATTGCCTTAACGTTCACCGCATTTTGATACGTGTTAAGAGACGTACTGTCCAGCAGCATCGCAGATTCAGGGATTCCCATAAATGTTAACAGCGTTCTCATATCTTGAGCTTCGCCAATCTCAGCGGCATTGTCCTTCCAGTCGATACGCCCTCCGCTCAGAATGACTTTAGGGGCGCGTCCCTCACGGTAGAGTTTTGCACCATACAAAACGCGATCGCCAGCTTCCAACACTTCAGGCCAAACTCTAGGAGGTGAAGGACTCCGAGTAGCCCCTCCTAGAATAACAATGGCATCCGCCTTGGGAAATACGGTCAGAGGGCGATACTGAGATTCTAGGCTCCGCTGTAGTGCTTCCGACACCCAGGTATTACTGCTAAAAAGCAAAATGCCCAGGGCCGTTCCCATTGCGATCGCTGCGGTACGAGGATGTTTCCAGAAAGTGAAAATAGCAACGACCAGTAAGAGATAAGAGAGCCCCACCGGATACAAAAACATGGGTAACAACTTGGATAGAAATAAAAACATAAACTCAATAAAAAATATTTTGGGTAGAGGGTCGAGCTATGCATTTTGCCGAAATTATCACAATACTCATTATCCTTTTACTCGTTGCAACCAGCGTAGCGCTGTTGACTCGTTGGATTAAAATCCCTTACGCTGCCGGATTGGTTGTTGCAGGGTTAGCCATCACTGAGCTGTTACCCCGACGGGTTGGAATGGACCCCGCTCTTATATTGAACCTTTTTTTACCGATTCTATTGTTTGATGCTGCCTTGAATACCGATATCAGTCGTTTGCGCAGTACTGTAAAGCCCATTGCGTTGCTGGCGGGTCCTGGTGTGATTTTAGCGTCTGTTATTACATCTGTAATCCTGAAGTATGGTTTGGCTTTACCTTGGATTTCAGCATTGTTAGCAGGGGTAATTTTGGCAATCACGGACACTGTTGCAGTCATCTCAGTGTTCAAAGAGGTTGCCGTACCCTCAAGACTCTCAACGATTGTTGAAGGCGAGAGCCTCTTTAATGACGGGATTGCCCTCGTGATATTCAGCCTGCTTGTGAAGATGAATGGTGCGGGTTCGCTGTCGATTTTAGATGGGATGCAAGAACTCTTTGTAGTGCTGGCAGGGGGCAGTCTCATTGGATTGAGTTTGGGCTACTTAAGCGCGGGGCTCTTTGTACGCTCCGATGATTCTCTCAGCGGTATTTTGCTCACTCTAGCGATCGCGTTGGGAGCCTTTCAGCTCGGGCATTGGTTTGGGGTCTCTGGGGTTGTCGCGGTAGTAATTGCGGGTTTGATGCTGGGGTCAATTGGACTCTCTGGCAAGGTGCAAGCTTCCACGCGGTTGAGCCTATTGAGCTTTTGGGAATCAGCAGCTTTTATTGTTAATAGTTTCATTTTTCTGCTCATTGGGCTGGAAGTAAATCTCATTACTCTCTGGCATACCTTACCTGCTGTGTTACTGGCATTTTTGCCTATCAGGTGGGGCGCTTGTTGTCTGTTTATCCCCTTCTGACACTGTTACGCTGGCTGGATCGCCCAATTCCTTGGCGCTGGCTGCATGTGCTGTTTTTAGGAAATATTAAGGGCTCGCTGTCAATGGCGTTGGCGTTCAGTATTCCTGTCGCGCTCGCTCAGCGCGAACAGGTGATTGCGATCGTTTTTGGTTCTGTCCTGCTATCTTTGCTCGGTCAAGGCATTAGCTTGCCCTGGATCGTTAAACGACTGCGTTTGTCTCGCTTGTCGAGCGCTTACCAGCAACTTGAAACCCTTCAGGCACAGCTCATCTCGGCTAAAGCGGCTCAAGATGAATTAGAGAATTTACTGAAAAGCGGTATTCTTCCAAAAGCATTTTATGAAGAACTGAGGGCAGGGTATCAAGTTCAAGTGGCTGGCGCGGAAAGAGAACTCAGGGAAATTTACAATCGCCCTGCGGTGAGGGGTGACGCTCCAACATTCGATCGTACTAAGCGAGACAACCTCAACCGTCGCTTGCTTTTCGCACAAAAGGATGCCTTGGATGCTGCCCTTCGCAAGGGTATTTTGTCTGAAGAGATTGTCCGTGAAAAACTCAAACCCATTGACGAACAGCTCGTCAATCTTGAAGATGAGTGACCCGAGTGGCGATTTGAGTCGCACAATTTTTCTATCGACAAGCTTCTATAAAATTGACAACTTCATGAACTGCTCCTGGCTTGGTCACAATCAATAGCGTTGATTCTGGCTCAAGAATTGTGTTGCCGTTAGGAATTATGAGGTTTTCATGGGGGTGGGATTGATACCCGATGATGAGAGAACCACTGGGAAATGCTGCATCTTGAGCGACGTCCGCTACACTGCGTCCTGCGATATCACAATTTTTGGGAACGGCTAGTTTCAAAATCTCAATCTGCCCCTGTTCAAAATGCATCATGGATTCAACTTGCGGGTATTCAATAGCATTGACCATCGTGGAAACGGCCAGGTCGATCGTACTAATGACGTGATTTGCGCCAGAAATTCTGAGGGGTTCGTCAAAGTCACGATGGCGCATCCGAGTCACGATATGGGAGACGCCATAGTGTTTGGCAAGGGTGACCATCGCTAAATTGAGCGCATCGCTGCGAAGGACAGCAGCGAGCGCATCTGCTTTACGGATGCCTGCCTCTATCAACACCTCGGTGCTGACTGCACTTCCTTCAAAAGCCATGACACCCACTTGTTCGCGAGCGTAGCGACAGGCGTTGGCATCGACGTCAATAATTGCCACGGTATGGTCGAGTTCTACCAGTCTTTGTGCCAAATTCAACCCGACTAAACCTGCTCCACCAATGAGCACGTACATATTCACGTCCTATTCGTTTTCTTCCCGCTTAACATTATGCGGCAGATATTTAAAGATTCATGAACGGCGCTCGTTTCAAATCTTGTAACTAAAGGGGCAAGAAATTTTGCTCGGGATACGATTGAGCGATAAAAATTAATCCGACACAGCAATGAATCTTCGACGATTGTTTTGTTCGATGGTCCTGAGTGTTCTCGTGCTCCTCACCGAACTCTCAACACCCGCCTGGGCATTTTGCGGGTTCTATGTCTCTAAAGCCGATACCACACTGTTCAATAAAGCGTCCCAGGTAGCGATCGCACGCGACGGTCAGCGCACGGTCATCACGATGGCAAACGATGTCAGTGGGGATGCTGTCAAAGACTTTGCGATCGTAGTGCCCGTGCCCACGGTGGTGCAGCAAGATCAAGTGCATGTGGGCGATCCGAAAATTTTGTCTCGCTTAGATGCGTTTAGCGCTCCAAGATTAGTGGAATATTTCGATTCCAATCCTTGTGCGCCACCCATGATGGAAGATCGCCTGATGCAGAGACCTATGCCTACGGCAGCAGCACCCGCAGCGAGAGCACGCTCTGACAATGCTTTAGGTGTGACGGTAGAAGCCCAATTTAACGTGGGGGAATACGACATTGTGGTGCTGGGGGCTAAGGAATCCAGTGGCCTTGAAACTTGGCTGGCCCGCAATGGCTACAAAATTCCCAGAGGGGGCGCGCCTCTGTTTAGACCCTATATTCGTCAAAATATGAAATTCTTTGTGGCCAAGGTCAACCTCAAGGAATTTAACAAAACGGGTTATGAAATGCTCCGTCCCATTCAGATTGCCTACGAATCTTCAAAATACATGTTGCCCATTCGTCTGGGCATGATCAATGCCAAGGCAGCGCAAGACTTAGTAGTTTATATTTTGTCCCCCAAGGGGCAAGCTGAAGTGACCAATTATCGGACAGTCAATGTCCCTTCCGATGCGAATGTTCCGCTGTTCGTCAAAGAAGAATTTAAGGACTTCTACAAAGCAGCGTTTCAAAAGGCATACGTGCAAGAAGGCCGGAACGTCGTGTTCCGCGAATACGCCTGGAATATGGGCAACTGCGATCCCTGCTCGGCGGATCCGCTCACGCCGGAAGAACTGCGTCAAGCGGGAGTTTTTTGGTTGGATGACCAGTCCCAGTCCCGTCCTGGCAGGTTTGCTCCTCCTTGGATGAGCAGTAACGTTTTCATTACGCGGCTGCATGTGCGCTATACCCGCGATAAGTTTCCTGAGGATTTAGTGTTTCACGAAACAGCCAACGCGCAAAATTTTCAGGGGCGCTATGTCTTAACCCACCCCTATAAAGGGGAAAGCGAACTGAACTGTCCCGCTGGACGTCAATATCGGCGATCGCTTCCCGCCCGATTTGAGAAAGAGGCTCAGACTCTGGCCAATCTGACGGGTTGGAATATTGCTGAGATTCGCAAAAAAATGAATCTGCAACAACCGATTCCACAGCAATGGTGGAAGAAGTTGTGGAATTCTCTGTTCGATCGGCGCTTTGCATAGAAGCTGGGCGCTTAAAATTGCGTCAAAGTCCCCCAATCTTGGGGGATTTAGGGGGCCTCAGAGTATTTGCCTTGCAACCCGTTACACTCCCTTATAAAGCGAGACGGTATAAATGCGTTGGGTTTCCAAACGATCCAACGCCGAAGTCAAGTTCGTTGAATCAACCCCTTGTCGATCCAACTTGATTTGCAGTGTTTTAAGCGGATCCGTCCCCGGAGAGATCAGAAACTCAAACTGAGCCACCTTCGGCCAAGTCTTGAGGTCTTCTAAGATATGGGCGATCGCCTTCAAATAAGGATGGCCCGGTTGCTGGAACCAGTCTGCGGAAGCCACATTTGCCTGATCGAAACCCACATGAATCACCAAGGCAGCAGTGCCAAAAATAGCCGTTGCCACGGGTCGCGCTTCTTCTTGGATCAGTAAATGTTGCGTTTCTGCCAAATAGCGAAATTTTTCGAGGCGTTCGTAGGAATCCGCTTCCGTTATTTCTCCTTCATCGCGCCAGTGAATGCCTACGGTTAGTAGGTAGCTTTGCAAGAGCATGTGGCCTAATTTTTCAGCCTTGGTATTGAGATAGGTGGTGTTGTAAGTGTTGGCTTCAATCAGCAGCGGCACGCGATCCACCACATCGAGACCATAGCCCTTCAGCCCTGCAATCTTGCGTGGGTTATTAGTAATCAGACGAATATTATGAACTCCCAGATCGTTTAGGATTTGTGCCCCAACGCCATAGTTCCGTAAATCCGCCGGAAATCCTAACTTCTCATTGGCTTCAACGGTATCAAACCCCATATCTTGCAGCGTATAGGCTTTGAGCTTGTTAATCAAACCAATCCCGCGTCCTTCTTGACGCAGATAAACCACCACGCCCTCACCCGCATTGTCAATCATTTTTAACGCCGCCTGAAGCTGCATTCGACAGTCGCAGCGCAAGGACCCTAAGGCATCTCCCGTCAGACATTCTGAGTGAACCCGCACCATAATGGGGCGATCGCCAAAGTCTTCTAAGTTCCCTTTCACAATGGCCACATGGTCGGAGTTATCCAGGGTATTGCGATAGCCGTAGATTTGGAACTGCCCAAATTCTGTCGGGAGTTCTGCGATCGTCTCGCGGTGGACAAAGCGTTCGTGGTGGAGACGGTAACCAATCAAATCGGCAATGCTAATAATTTTGAGGTTGTGTTCGCGGGCATAGTGAAACAACTGGGGCAGCCGTGCCATCGAGCCGTCCGCATTCTGAATTTCACAAATAACCCCTGCCGGATAGAGCCCCGCCAAATGAGCCAAATCCACCGCCGCTTCCGTATGCCCCGCTCGTTTCAAGACACCCCCCTCCCGCGATCGCAACGGAAAAATATGTCCGGGGCGTCTTAAATCCGAGGGCTCCGTCTTGGGATCGATCGCCACCTGAATCGTACGGGCTCTATCTTCAGCAGAAATTCCGGTAGAGACACCCAGGGCAGGTGAGGCATCAATGCTGACCGTGAACGCCGTCTGGTTGCGATCGGTATTGTGGGTCACCATCAAAGGCAAATCCAGCGCGTCTAAGCGATCGCCTGTCATAGCAAGACAGATCAAGCCCCTGGCGTTGACCGCCATGAAATTGATCGTTGCTGGCGTGGCAAACTGAGCCGCACAAATGACATCGCCTTCATTCTCACGGTTTTCATCATCCACCACCACCAGCGCTTTGCCCGATTTAATATCGGCTAGGGCAGCTTCAATAGAGTCAAATTGGAACGAGTCATCCACAAGCGTTTGAGAGCGATTCAAGGGACCTACCGTAATGTTTCTTAATGGCTTCTTACTTTAATTCTAAGGTGTTGTATCCGATGTGCGGCACAATGTCCCATTCAATTTTGCAAAACCCACAGTTCACGTCGTTTGGTACTACAATGCATCAAATATTAGACCGAGTAAATAGGAACTTAAATGAATACGGGGTCTGTGGGGCGTATCTCTGTCGCGGTTGTAGGTGCTTCAGGATATGGTGGGGTTCAGTTAGTGCGTTTGTTGATGGATCATCCCAATGTAGAGATGGTTTATCTGGGTGGGGAGAGTAGTGCGGGACAACCGTTTGCAGACTTATACCCTCACCTCGGACATCGAACAAAGCTGGTAATTGAACCCATTGATTTAGACGATATTAGCAAGCGGGCTCAGATTGTTTTTCTTTCTTT
The DNA here is from genome assembly GCA_012032135.1 of Acaryochloridaceae cyanobacterium RU_4_10. Classification (GTDB taxonomy): domain Bacteria; phylum Cyanobacteriota; class Cyanobacteriia; order Thermosynechococcales; family Thermosynechococcaceae; genus JAAURS01. Next base: position 17,273 of record JAAURS010000019.1, read on the forward strand.
GCCCAATGGGTTGGCAGCGGGAATGGCTGCCCCGTTGTTGGAAAAGGGCTGCAAGGTTTTAGACCTATCAGCAGATTATCGGTTTGCCAATTTAGAAACCTACGAGCATTGGTACGGAATTGCTCGGAGCGATCGCGAAATAGCCACAAAAGCTGTCTATGGATTGCCGGAACTGTATCGCCGTCGTCTGGCCAATGCCCAACTGGTCGGTTGCCCTGGCTGTTATCCCACGGCTAGTTTGTTGGCTCTTGCGCCTTTACTGAGGCAAGGATTTATCCGACCTGATAGCATCATCATCGATGCAAAATCCGGCACGTCTGGCGGGGGACGTCAGGGCAAAATCCCCCTATTGCTTGCCGAAGCCGACAACTCTATTGCAGCCTATAGCGTGGCCCATCACCGACATACCCCTGAAATTGAGCAAATCTGCCGAGATTTATCCGGTCAAGACATGATGGTGCAATTTACCCCCCATCTAGTGCCCATGACAAGGGGAATTCTCTCCACGGTCTACGCCAATCTCAGAGATCCAGGTCTAGTGGGTGACGATCTGCTCACCATATACTCGGCTTTTTATCGCGCCTCGCCTTGGGTGAGGGTGTTACCCAGCGGTGTGTTTCCGCAAACCAAGTGGGCCTGTGGAACAAACCTTTGCTACATAGGGATTGAAGTGGACGAGCGCACGGGTCGCGCGATCGTGTTATCTGCGATCGATAATTTGATCAAGGGGCAGGCCGGTCAAGCGGTGCAATGTCTCAATGTCATGATGGGGTGGGATGAAACTTTGGGGTTACCCAATCTGACCTTTTATCCTTGAGCGACGCGATCGCCAGAAGACGCCCAACGCCATCCCGGCCAAAGGTTAGTGGGTAGAGGTTGTGTGGGTCCGGTTTCTGTATTTTGGAACAACATGGCAAACGCCCCCGCTCCTAACCCAGACTGGGGCCACATGCGGTAACAGGGTAAATCTGTGAGGTGAGACTGATAATCTGCCAAATGCTTGACGGATCTAGCCTCAAGCTGCGGTAAATTTCCGCAAAAAGCCATTGCCCCACTTGTTCGTTCTCCTCAGGAGAAAACGTACAGGTCATATAGACCAAGTATCCTTGAGGGGCCACGACCTGAGCGGCATGGGCTAAAATCCGCTTTTGGCGCTGGGCGTTTTGCTTAATGGTGACGGGATGAAAACATCCCTCAGCCTGTCCCCCTTTTGCTAATAAAGATTGCCCAGAACAGGGAGCATCGACTAGGACTAAATTTGCGGTCTGTGGCAGGCGCAAAGACAGTTGACTGGGATCGGTGCTGAGGACGATCGTCGGATGGACATGGCAGCGTTTGAGGTTGCCAATTAACATCCCCACCCGCTTGCTGATGGTTTCGTTGCTAATGAGCTGTTCTGGGTGAAACCGTTGCCATGCAAAAATACTTTTCCCCCCTGGTGCGGAACAGATGTCTGCTACAACCTTCGGACGTTCTGGTAGGGCTTCAATGACAGACGCTGCAAAAACAGAGGAAAAATCCAAACAATAATAAGCGCCTGCTTCATGGAGCGGATGAACGCCAGGTTTTTCAATAAGGCTGAGTCGGTCAATAAAAGTGGGTTGCCAGGGAAGGGATGGTTCAATAGAAAAGGGTAGAGGATTGGGATGCGATCTCATTTCTCCATCCTGTAAACCATTCACCCACAAAATACAGGAGGGATAAGGTTGGGGATCGATCAACGCTTGAATGAAAGCTTCTTGCTCCTGAGGGGCACAAAAAAGTTTGTGACTCAGTTTGAGCAGCAATTTAGATACATCGGTCATAAAAATAATTGACTGAAAGGCCGCCCATTGGCTTTCCAAGTATTGTCAGGTTTTGGCGAGAGAATCCGTGGATATCATACTCATTGTTGCTGAAGTTGGCGTTCTGGTTGTCACGTTCTCACTCCTGAACGCGCTGACAGGACTTATCTTTAGACAGGTTTCAGGCTCTTTACTCAAGCGCAAACCCAGTGCATTGGCGGTTCAGCGACAGAACCTGAGCTTGATTTTGCTGGTAACTTGCGTGGGGCTATGCCTTCTGGTTGTGGGCGTCAATGGCGCGTTGGTTTATCAGGGCAAAAGCGTTTGGGCCTTTCAACTCAACTTACTGCGGAGTATCCCCTATCAATTTTGGGTTTCCCTAGCCACTGCGATCGCAAAAAGTATTGGGCTTCTGGTTCTGGTCAAGATAAGCCTGCCGTATCTCCATCGTTTTTTAGACTGGAGCAGTCTTTTTACCCAAAACTACGATCGCATTAGAGCCAACAATGAAAGCATTGAGGTATTTTTTGGCGATCTCAAACGGGTTCTCACCCATAGTATCTGGCTGTTTGCAGGAATTTTATGTCTTCAATTCCTCCAAGTTCCCGAGGTTATTCCCCAATATCTGTTCATTGCCCTCAAAGCTTACATTGCGATCGCCGTTGGGCGGCTGATGGTGCAAACCATCACGGTTTTGGTTAACACGCTGGATGCGCTTGCGATTCAAATTTCTAGCCCTGACAACTTACTGCGGCATTACCGACGGTTTCGCCATCTGATTCCAGTGCTCAAAAAATGTCTGGAGTATATTCTCTACGTTGGCATTGCAGCACTGATTGTTTCGGATATTAGCTTTATTGCCTGGATTGCAACCTATGCCAACAAAATTATAGTCATTATTGCCATTTATTTCTTCTGCGGCGTTCTGACTGAATTTGCCAACGTCATTTTAGAAGACTTGGTGCTCAGCACTGACCATTTGACAGACATCCAGAGACAGCGGCGGCTGACAATTATTCCGTTATTCAAAAGTTTTCTAAAATATGCCACGTACTTTACGTCAGCTTTGATTATTCTCAAATTGTTTAATATCGATCCTGCTCCGCTATTGGCGGGGGCTGGACTTTTGGGAATTGTGATTGGGTTTGGAGCGCAAAACCTCATCAATGATATTGTTTGCGGATTTTTTATTTTGTTTGAAAATTATTACTTGGTGGGAGATTACATCGAGGCTGGGAAAGTTCAAGATAGACCCATTGAAGGAATTGTGGAAGCGATCGAACTGCGAACCACTCAAGTCCGTCATCCTGACGGTCAACTGCAAATTGTTCGCAATGGTGAAGTAGCCTCAATTATCAACTATTCCAAGCAATATACCTACGCAAAAGTAGAGGTGCCAGTACCGCATCACGCAAACTTGGATTGGGTATACAGATTGATTGAAGAGGTGGGCGTACAGTTAAAAAGCAGATTGTTTGGACGTCCTGGAAGCCACTCAGATAGATGGATTGGAAAATTTTGGCGGGGATAATCTGGTCTTGCGTACCCTCACAAAGGTAAAGCCTGGAAAACACCTTGAAATTCAACGCATTCTCCGAAAGCGGTTAAAGTATGCTTTCGATCGTGGAGAGATGGACCTTTCTCCTCGCTTGCAGGGTTAATCACATCGTTTCAAGAGCGTAGCGTTTTCTCAATCCGACGATCGGGAATCAGCCAAATGATTGAAACCAAAACGTATAATCCGCAGGCCACCAACGGATACACAAAGGACAGTGGAATGGCTAAAGCATAGATTGCCAGCGATACCTTACCCTTGAAGTCTCGCCCCATTGCGATCGCCAGCGTGGAGTCCTGACCGTGATGCTCGATCAGGACGCGAGTCAAAATATAGTAAGCCAAGGCAGCCAAATAAGAGCACCGCACCATAAAGGAAAACAGGCGTAGGGGCAAAGTGATTCTCGCCCATCCATCCCGTTGCAAATGGAAATAGGGATAACCAGAACAGCAAATGCATGTTTGCCCAAAGCACGCGACCGTTCACGTATCGAACAGCCTGAAATAAATGATGGTGGTTGTTCCAGTAAATCCCCACATACAGAAAACTCAAAATGTAGCTCAGAAATACCGGAATGAGCGGACGCAGTGCGGCTAAGTCTGGGCCATGAGGTACCTTTATTTCCAACACCATAATGGTGATGATGATGGCAATCACCCCATCGCTAAATGCCTCTAACCGTCCCTTTTCCATTGCTGCAACCTCTTTTTTTGATTTAACAGAAATTTATTTGCACTTCTATAGAAGTGTGAGCTATACTAGGAAAGCGCGACGCGGGGTAGAGCAGCCTGGTAGCTCGTCGGGCTCATAACCCGAAGGTCCATGGTTCAAATCCATGCCCCGCTACCACTAAAGAAAGAGTCACACAATGTGTGGCTCTTTTTTTGTATGACCTTGACCGAGAATTCATATTCCATCTCGTGAATTGCTATAACAAGAGTGGGCAGTTCGGTCTCCTTTGGGCGACAATGAGCCCAGCCATCCATACATTAAGCGATTAGCTGCTATGTCTGCTCAAGGATTATTCGGTACCGCGTCCTCTCCAAAACACCTCTGGCTGTGGGGCGGGGCGAGCGTATTCGTTATAGGATATGGTCTCACTCATTTGCCGGGACCTATGGATTTACTAACCTGGGCAACTGTGGCAGGTGCGGGATGGTGGGGCGCAAAGCAATTCTGGCGACGTCCTGTTGAATTGGGTCAACCGCGATCGCTCACTCCAGAAATTCTCCAACAGGCGATCGCCCAAACCAAAACTCAGCTTGCCCAACTGTTGGACGAAGCACCGGAACGTCCCACGGATCGATATGACACACGTCTGACAGAGATAGAACAAAGCCTGAGCCGTCAAGTCCTAGAACTACAAATAGCGGGGACTCGGGCTGTGGGTAAAACAACCTTACGCCATCTCTTAGCGCAGCAAGACCCAGCGATCGTCCACCAACAATGGTCTTTCTCCGATGAAGCGGAATGGGTATCTGATACCCTCAACGTACAAAAGCATCGGCACAAACCGATGTGGTGTTGTTTGTGGTGCAGGGCGACTTGACCCAGCAGGAATGGACGGTACTCCAGGATTTGAACGCTCAACACAAACGCATTTTCCTGGTACTCAATAAACAAGATCGATATTTGCCGGAGCAAGTCAAGCTGGTTCTGGAGCAATTGAAGCTGCGAGTAAAAGGAGTGGTGGCGGCTGAGGATATAGTGGCGATCGCCACGTCTCCTCAACCCATTAAGGTCCAGCGTCATCAAGCAGATGGGTCGTATCAAGAGACTTGGGAAACGCCTCAGCCCCAGATTCAGCCTTTACTAGACCGAATGCACGCGGTTGCAACCCAAGAAGTCAACCAACTGGTTCTGCAACGGGCCTACCAACAGACCCTTGCATTGCAACAAGAGATCCAAACCCAACTCAATCGGATTCGCCGCGATCGCGCAATGCCGATTTTAGAACGCTATCAATGGATTGCGGCAGGAATTGCCTTTGCCAATCCGCTCCCGTCATTAGATATGGTGGCTACTGCGGCCATTACAGGCAAGATGATTCAGGAGTTGGCTGAGGTATATTGCATCAAGCTGTCCTTGGATCGCGCGACTGAGATTGCTGGCGTTTTGGTCAAAACCCTCATTCAAATGGGTTTGGTGGAAGCATCTAGTCAGGTTTTAAGTGCGGTTCTCAAGGGAAATATGGTGACCTATGTGGCTGGAGGAGCGTTGCAAGGAGTTGGCGCAGCTTACTTTACGCGGATGGCTGGACTGAGCCTCATGGAATTGTTTGAAGCGCATTGGACTAGCGATGCGGGTTGGCAGTTGGATAGTACTGTATTGAGTCGCATTGTGCAGCGAATCTTCCAACAGCATCAACGCATCGATATGGTCAAAGACTTGGCGCAGCAGACCTTGAGGCGTTTGCGCCCTGAGGGATGGTCAACAGTAGATCCAGTTCCCGCTCATGGCTAATGTGCTTGTTTCACCAGATTGGATAGCCGACCACCAGGAAGATACAGACTTTGTGGTGGTGGACTGTCGCTTTTCTCTGGCAGATCTGCAATTGGGCCATCAACAATATCTTCAAGGACATATTCCAGGCGCTTATTATCTGGATTTAAATCAAGACTTAGCGAGTCCAGTGCGGCAACATGGAGGCCGTCATCCACTACCGGATCTCTCTACACTGGCTGGAAAGCTTTCGCGCATGGGTGTCACGGCACAAACTTTAGTGGTGGCTTACGATGACAGCCGTTTTGCTTTTGCTTCAAGGCTTTGGTGGCTGTTGAAGTATATGGGGCACGATCGCATTGCGGTTTTAGATGGCGGGTTTGCAGCTTATCAATCGGCTGGGTTTCCCATTACAACAGAGCTACCCACTGAGCGAGAGGGGTTGTTTGCACCTCAAATCCGATCGGAGTTGGTTGTTAATCTTCACGATGTCATACAGCGCCAACAAGACCCGTCCGCCAAAATTGTAGATTCGCGGGAAGTCGCTCGCTACCAAGGCAAAAGCGAACCGATTGACCCGATCGCAGGACATATTCCTGGTGCGGTAAACTATCCGTGGCAGGAGGTAACGGATGAACGCGGATGGATGCGATCGTCTGAAGAATTGCAGGAGTATTGGTCTGAGGTTTTAAACGCAGATGAGGTTGTGGTTTATTGTGGCTCTGGGGTAACGGCCTGTGTAAATTTGCTAGCCCTTGAGGTTGCAGGACTACCAACAGCTAAGCTTTATGTGGGTAGTTGGAGTGACTGGTGTTCATATCCCTTGGATGAACATTGGCAAGTTAAGATAGACTAAATTGCGACTTGCGATCGTTCTTAAAGCGGTGGAGTTGTAGAAAGAGAAGTTTTCTGAACGCTACAGAGGTTTCTATGGAAACATCCAAGCAACCTATTGAAACAATTGATTTCAGCCAACCGCAGACCTCTGATTTGCTGTTGCCTCAGCCTGCGGTTCTAAAGAGTGTGGGCTGGGGAAATATCCATTTTGAACACCATCGCCAGCCAAAGTTTGAGACCCCAGAGCACCAAGGGAACTGGCATGTCATTGCATATTGCCCCACCCAGGAGCCTTCCTTCCACACAGCCGGAGAACGTTGGTTGGATGGCAAACGCAAACGAGAAGAACGACAGACGGGAAATATTGCAATTGTCCCCGCAGGGATAGCGCAGCGATGTAATTGGACTACGATCGCTCAGTTCGCGATTGTGGCAATTGAACCGACGTTGCTCAAACAAGTCGGGCAAGATTGGGTGAATCCCGATCGCATTGAACTGATTCCTCACTTTATGACAAAGCAAGATGCACTGTTGCAAGGAATTGTTTCTGCCTTGAGAGCGGAAGCAGAGTCCACTCAAATTGGAGGACATTTGCTGGTTGATAGCCTCAAAATAAGCTTGGCGATTCACCTGTTAAGGAACTATTGCACGACACGACCCAAACTTGGCAGTTATTCTGATGGATTGTCTCGATCGACGCTCCAAGAAGTTACAACGTATATTCGCGATCGCCTCCATCATGACTTAAAGCTCATTGAGATTGCGGCGATCGCCCAAATCAGCCCCTATCATTTTTTGCGCCTATTCAAGCAACAGATGGGTATTACACCCCATCAGTATATCTTGCAGCAGCGACTGGAGAAAGCCAAAAGTCTCTTACTCCATAGCGACCTCAGCATTGCAGAGATTGTAAGCATCACAGGCTTTTGCGATCAAAGTCATTTGACTCGCTATTGCAAACGCATTCTGGGCGTGACACCAAAAGAACTACGGCGGTCGCAATAATATCCAAAATCTCGCAACATTCTTCTAGCCTGCATTATTCATGATAAATATCAGAAGTTAAAAATTTTGCCAAATTGAGGGAAATAGGATTAGTTGTGAAGAGAAAGAAAGCGTAAAAGTAGTATGAATCGACTCAGAAAGTCTAAAAACACTTA
>JAAURS010000291.1 GCA_012032135.1 Acaryochloridaceae cyanobacterium RU_4_10
CGGATGTTCTGTCGCATTCGTGGCTATATCTCTACGCTTAAAAAGCAAGGCTATAACGTTCTTGATTCCCTTAGGCGAGTATTTATGAAAGATCCTATTTTTCCTGACTTACAACCTGAGTAGTTACTCCGTACCCCACAAGAGCAGTTGTCCTTGTTCGTTCCACCACCGCAACCAATAACTCATCCTATTTTCGCGTTTTCCCTGCCAGACCCCTAGACTTAGATTGATCCCCTCCAGCCAATAGCGACCTCGATCGTCGGGCTCTTGAACTCGATATTGTCCAATCTCATTCAATCCATATAGTTCTAATGCTCCTGCATCGGGTTCAAAAATAATGTAGTAAGGAACCCGCAGAACTTGCTCGTAGAAAAACCATTTACCCGGTGGATGAGTAGGCTTATTGGAATATTCTCCACCTTCAGTGTCAGACAGAAATTCCATCACGATGAGGGGCACATCCCCCTGAATCTGGGGGGTATAACTGCGAATAACTCGTTCTCGTGGTACCCGAAGGTTTGGAATATAACTCCAGTCCGGCGCTTTGACAACCACTTTACCGTTCAGGGTGGCACAAATACCGTAATTTGTTGTCGTCAAAACATTGTCAGGAAGCTTGCCTGCCAGTTCTAGACCTTCAGTTAAAGCAGCAGCGAGGGAAGGTTGGTTGATATTATCCACAGGGTCATCAGGCAGGACGAAGTCTTCTGGAAGAATGTCCCAGGTAACGGTGTAAGTGTTGGTCGTTGGCGATCGTGGCATTTTTCAGGAGGCGCGCTCGCAGAAAACCTTGCATTCATTATAATAAGCGGTGCAGACTCAGCACTATTCTGTTGTCAGCCCCTAAAATTGAAGCAAGGCTATGTGAACGTTTCCTAAAGTGAGGTTCCGATGACCATCGCAAAACCCTACATCGAACCAAAAGATTTATCCAACATCCCAAGGGAAAACCTCCCAACGATGTACGATCTGCCTAGCGAAGACCCCCAGGAGCCCGGATTGCCCGACCAATTCCATTCATTGCAGCCCCGTCTCCTTGACGACACCTTCTGTCCGCCGAATTACCCCAGCGATCGCATCTACAAAGCCAGCGACCACAATCTTTACTACGACCTCACGCATCCCCTGTGGCACAAACGCCCAGATTGGTTTGCAGTCATGGGCGTATCCCAGTTTTACGAAGGCAAAGATCTGCGATTGAGCTACGTCATGTGGCAAGAACAAGTGAGTCCTGTCGTCATTGTGGAACTGCTCTCCCCTGGCACAGAAAAAGAAGACTTAGGTCAAACCGAACGCGGAACCGATCGCCCCCCTACAAAATGGGACGTATACGAGCGAATTTTGAAAGTGCCGTATTACATCGTCTTCGATCGCTATACCGATGAATTGAGAGCTTTCCATCTCAGGAATGGTCAATATCAGCCCGTAGACCTAGAGCCAGATCGTCGTATTTGGATGCCAGAAGTTGGTCTGGGGTTGGGTTTATGGCAAGGTTCCTATTTAGGATTGGAGCGTCTCTGGTTGCGTTGGTACGGGCCACAGGGACAATGGGTCTCCACAGAATCAGAGCAAGAACGCCACCGAGCCGAACAAGAACGATACCGAGCCGAACAAGCCGAACAACGCGCAACCGAACAACAGCAACGGGCCGATCGCTTAGCCGAGCAACTGAAGGCGATGGGCATTAATCCAGATGAGCTTTAGCACATGACCTTCTTAATCCCAGATCCCCCCCAAACAGAAACCGTTATTGAGAAACCAGCCAAAAAGCGATCGCCCCCTTACGTCCGCTTTTACTGATGGGGCTGTTAATGGCGGGAGGTGTTGGATTGTGGTTCTGGCAACACCGTCAAACGCAACCCTCCTCCGTACTGCGGCTGAGCGGACGCATTGAAGGCTATGAAACCGATATTGGGGCAAAAGTCCCCGGACGAATTGCATCTGTAGCCGTACGTGAGGGCGATCCGGTCAAGAAAGGACAGGTATTAGTCCGGTTGGATGACGAGGAATTGAAAGCTCAACTCCAGGCTGCGATCGCACAAGTTTCAGTTTCCGAACAACAGGCGGCTCAGGCTCGCGGACAAATCAATATTCTGGAAAGCCAAATTGAAGAGGCTCAGCTCAATTTTAGTCAGTCTCAGGGGGATGCTCAAGGACGGATTGCTCAGGCTCAATCTCAAGTTGCTGCCGCTCAAGCGCAACTGGATCAAGCAAAGTCCCAGGTCCAGCAAGCAGAGGCCGATCTGGATTTAGCTCGTAAAGAACGCGATCGTTTTTAAACTTGCTCAAGGTAGGTGCAGTCCCGCAACAGCGTCTCGACCAAGCTGACTCGGCCTACCAAAAGGCTGTGGCAGTCCTAAAAACCCAACGCTCTGGGGTGCAAACGGCCCAAAAGCAAGTTCAAGCCTTTCAGGGTGCTTTGGTACAAGCTAAAACCAATCGACTCAACCCTGATATTCGACGAAGCCGCGTGGATACCTTGCGCAAACAAGTGGTAGCAGCGCAGTCCCAATGGAAAGCAGCTCAAGAGCAAATCAAAGGCGCGCAAGCCAATCGCCAGCAAGTTCAAGCGCGGATGGCGGATTTGGCTGTTAAAAGCCCGATCTCAGGAGTAGTCTTGAACCGAACTGTGGAGCCCGGAGCGGTAGTAGCGAGTAGCAAGACTTTATTAACCGTTATCAATCCCGCTACGATCTATCTGCGTGGTTTTATCCCCGAAGGTCAGATCGGGAGCGTTCGCATTGGTCAAGGGGCTTCTGTTTTTCTAGATAGCGCGCCTAAAAAGCCCTTGAAAGCTCATGTTATTGCGATCGATACAGCGGCATCTTTCACACCGGAGAATATCTACTTTAAGGACGATCGCGTGCGTCAAGTGTTTGGCGTTAAACTGGGCATCGATCGGTCTGGGGGACTTGCAAAACCAGGTATGCCAGCCGATGCTGAAATTCAACTCAAAGCTCCATCTTAATAAGGAGAAAATACTCAAATTGCTTTTACGATATGCTTGAAGTAGTTGTTCAACAATACGGTTGAAATCAGAATGTTAAGTTCCTCTACTGCGGACAATCTAAAGCTTCATTTACTTCTAGAACAAGCTCAAGATGGGTCTGCGATCGCTACCGTGCTAGAACTGCCTGACTGCCGAATTGAAGCGCCGACAAGCGAATTGGCGATCGCACGGTTACGGAATCTGGTGACACATCGATTAGGCAACGCTCAAGTATTGCCTTTGGATATTTCAATGCCTGCTGCTGAAGGAACTGAAAATCCTTGGATGAAATATGCAGGGGTCTTCAAGGATGATCCCTATTTTCCTAAAATTGTTGAGACGATGCAAGCTGAACGACAGGATGATGCAATGGATGAAGCCCTTGCATGAGTCTTTGGTATACTCGATACCGACCATGTCTCGCTTTTCTGGCAGAAAATTTAACTGAACTGTATACCCGTTTTTGGATTGCGTTGAACTATTTTAGAGATGTCCGAGTGGTTAATTTTAACGATGCAGCAAATGCTTGCCATCAGAAGTTGTTGAAGGACAATAGTATGCTCAGTAAAAAACGGTTGCAAAAAGATATGCGAATTGCTGCAATTACTTTATCGTTAGGGGCTATGCTAGTCACACGCAATTACAAGGATTTTGCTCAAGTTCCAGGGTTAGCGATCGAGGACTGGACGTAAAGCATCGAAAAATTGCGCTTAGGGTTTGTAAAGTAGTTTGTGTCAGTACCTATTTCAATTTTTGAAGCCTGATCCATAACCAGATCAGGCTTTTTTGTGAAGGCAGAATCCCAAAAGGCTTGGGATTTCTCAACTATATCGCCCTAGCTTTGGCGGGTATCCCAAAGGTTTTTAAGCCGCGACAAACTCACGGGGGCGAAGATCTGCATGATCGTTTTTGTGCTTTGCTTGCCAAAGATCGTAATTTAACTGCATCTGAAGCCAACTTTCGGCACTGCCACCCAGGACCCTAGATAGGCGGATCGCCATGTCAGGACTAACTGAACTCTCGCCATTCACTAGTCGCGAAAAGGTGGATGGATCGACCTTCAGGTCTTTGGCGATCGCCCTTGCACTTAATCCGAACGGCTCCAAATAGATATCAGCGATGATCTCGCCAGGATGAGGGGGGTTATACATTTTCATTAGTGATAATCCTCGTAATCTAAAATCAAAACGTCACCATCTTGAAACTCAAAGGTTAAGCGCCAGTTTCCATTTACAGCAATCGACCAACGCCCCTTCATTTCTCCCTGTAGGGAATGTAAATCAAATCCTGGCTTGTTAATGTCTTCAATACTTTGTGCAGCATCCAAGACAGCAAGCCTTATTCGAAGCTTTTTGACATGATCGGGCTGAATTGTTGAAGTATCGCCATCTTCAAGGTATTTTTTCAGACCTTTATGACGAATTGATTTGATCATGTCTATTGATTTGATCATGTCTTATGATACTCCTAATGATGGGCAATGCGTGTTGCGCATTGCCCATCAAAAAGCCCTTTGGTTATGAGTTAGCCAATTCAGAACAGTTTCCTATGGTGAAATTGCTAGACTCATAGATAACAATCAGGTAGCTTAGGTTGACGTTAGGAAGCCCAACTGTAAACAAATGAATTTTTGGCTGGGGTTTGTTCCTCCATCTGACCTAGTACTGCTCAAAGCCTCGAATAACCACTCTGGCCGTAACTTCTATGAATCGAATCTTGGCACAGTGTTGGAAAGAACTCGTTCAATTTAGCCGCGATCGCCTCACATTAGCGCTAGCCTTTGTGCTGCCCATGATGACCTTGCTCATTTTTGGGTTCGCCATTCGTCTGGAAGCCAAAGACATTCCGGTTGCAGTGCAGGATTTTGACAATAGCCCCCTCAGCCGCAGCTACATCGAACAAATTTTCTCAGCCCAGACCTTCCAAGCAGTCCCTTGGGATACAGCCCAACCCATTGACGCCTCCCTCGATCGATCGCTAGCCAAAGCCGCGATTGTGATTCCCCCAGACTTCAGCCGTAAAATTCAAGCCAACCACACCAGCACCGTTCAAGTCTTAGTAGACGGCACTGATACGAATAACGCGCGGGTCATTAAAAACAGCTTGAAGGCGGCAACCAATACCTTTTTGAGGCTGAAAAACTTTGCTCCCAAGCAGTTGCCTATTGAAGTCAAATCTCGGTTGTGGTTCAATCCAGGCCGTAAAGAAGCGCTCTATATCGTGCCAGGAACCTATGCTGTCGTGCTGTGGATTTTTCCATCCCTTTTGTCTGCGATCGCATGGTACGGGAAAAAGAGCAGGGCACGATCGTTCAGGTGTACTCGTCTCGGATTAGCGCAGGCGAACTGCTCCTTGGCAAAACGATCGCCTACGTACTCGTTGCTCTCGGGATGGCTGCTGGTGTGATGGGTGTTGGTGCCCTGATATTTAATATGAGATTAGCTGGCGATCCAACCCCCCTGTTGGTGGGTACACCCATTTTTGTGAGCGTTGCAGTGTTGTTTGGTTTGTTTTTAGGAGTCCGCGCTGGTAACCAAAATGCTGCCGTGCAAGGGGTTTCGCTGATTGGCTTTATTACTGCTTTTTTGCTGTCTGGGTTTATTTATCCCTTAAGCAACATTCCATTTCCGCTATCCTTGCTGCCCAATATTGTCCCAGCTCGCTATTACATTGGAATTACCCGCGATGCCTATGTCCGTGGTGTGGGATGGTCGGGAGTCTGGTTTGATGAAGTGATGTTGATGGTGCTGGGTTTCTTGTTATTTAACGCCGCCCGTCATAGCCTGAGCCGTATGCAATTACCGGATTAATTATGACGCGATCGCCCTTTCTCGCACTCAAAAAACGCTTACGGCCCGACCGCGATCGGAGCGATGGGTTGAATTTGCTGACC
>JAAURS010000292.1 GCA_012032135.1 Acaryochloridaceae cyanobacterium RU_4_10
AGGCTATTCGGGCGACGCAAGGAAAGGGATTGATGCCCGATGGAACGAGTCGTTTTTCGTTTCAGGGAAAAATGCTCCATCACTACATGGGCACCTCTACCTTTGCCAATTACACAGTCTTACCTGAAATTGCAGTGGCTAAAATCCGCGAAGATGCCCCCTTTGAGAAAGTTTGTTTGATTGGATGCGGGGTTACGACTGGGATTGGTGCGGTGATTCATACTGCCAAGGTAGAACCAGGGGCAAATGTAGTAGTGTTCGGGTTGGGGGGAATTGGCTTGAATGTGATTCAAGCGGCCCGGATGGTGGGGGCCGATATGATCGTAGGGGTAGACCTCAATCCTGAAAAGCAGCCCCTTGCCGAAAAGTTTGGCATGACTCATTTTGTCAACCCCAAAGAGGTTGAAGGCGACTTAGTCTCTTACTTGGTGGATTTAACGAAGGGTGGGGCGGACTATAGTTTTGAGTGCATCGGCAATGTGAATGTGATGCGTCAGGCGCTGGAGTGCTGTCATAAGGGCTGGGGCGTGAGCGTCATTATTGGGGTTGCGGGTGCGGGACAGGAAATTAGTACTCGTCCGTTTCAGCTTGTAACGGGACGTGTGTGGAAAGGGTCTGCTTTTGGCGGCGCAAAGGGGAGAACCGATGTGCCTAAAATTGTGGATTGGTATATGGATGGGAAGATTGATATTGATTCCCTGATCACTCATGTGATGCCCTTGCCCCGCATTAATGAAGCATTCGATCTGATGCATGAGGGCAAGTCGATTCGGAGTGTGATTGCGTTTACTTAAGCATCCTTCATTCCACCTAAACTCATGAACAGCACGGCACGAAAAGTGATTCAGGTTATCCCGATCGCGGCGATAGTAGCAGTGGGAATCTGGCTCATTCAAACGTATGGGTTTGATGTTGAAACACTCCGCAAGAATGTAAGGTCTTTGGGTGTTTTAGCCCCCTTGGTGCTGTTTGGACTTCGGTTTATTAGCGTAGTCATTCCTGTCATTCCTGGAACTGCTTTTGCTTTTATTGCAGGGTTAACCCTTGGATTGGGTTGGGGCTTGTTGGTCATTATTTTGGCTGATTTTCTTTCTTGCAGTCTCAGTTTTATTTATCTCGTTACTACGGTAGAGATTTGGTCCAAAAGCTGATTGGTGCAAGGTTCATGAATCGGGTTGACGAACTGGGTCAAAAACATCTAGAACAAAACTTTCCCCTATTGACAGCCTTTTTGATGACGGGCTTTTTTGATTTTGTCAGTTATGGTGTTGGATTGACCCAAACTTCTGGGGTTCGCTTTATAGGGGCATTGCTGGTTAGCATTCCGATCGCACATTCCCCTGCGGTTATTGTGGGGGCCAAGTTACTAGAAAAAAAACAAAGCTATATTTTTCTGGGTATTGCGCTTTTAATTGCGTTTGGAGTTGCTTTGATTACGGGTCTTCTTCAGCGCAAAAATACAGTACCGAGAGATCCGTTAAGTTAGTCTGACTTCTTGATGCCCTTAACGGACGTCATAACCAAACAAATTAGGATCTACTTCGCTCAGGTGTAGATCGCCCAAACCGTACTCCGCCCAACGCCGATCTACCATAGCGGCGATATCTGGATCGCTCGTTAGCGGATCGCTCCACTCGCGATCGCTCTCTGGATAGATCTTGGTGGTGGCATCAATCCCCATCCGTCCGCCCAACCCAGCCTTCTCCGTGGCAAAGTCGAGGGAATCAAAGGGGTTCTCTGGCAAAATAAACACATCTCTAGCGGGGTCCACTTTTGAGGTGATGGCCCATACCACCGCACGCGGATCGCGAATGTTGATGTCTTTATCGACCACAATTACAAATTTGGTATAGGTAAATTGGGGCAAAGCGCTCCAGAAGGCAAGGGCGGCTCTTCGGGCATGGCCGGGATAGGCTTTATCAATGGAAAGAACCGCAGCTTTATAGCTGAGGGCTTCCATCGGCAAAAAGAAATCGATGATTTCAGGAACTTGCTGCCGCAGGATGGGCGTGTAGATGCGGTTGAGCGCGATCGCCATCATGGCATCTTCTTTTGGAGGACGACCGCTGAAGGTGGTCAGGTAGATGGGGTTCTTGCGATGGGTCATGCAATGAAAATGAATCAGCGGGGCTCGTTCGTTGACGCCGCCGTAGTAGCCCATGTGATCGCCTGCGGGACCATCAATGCCTGTTGCGCCGGGAGTGATGGTTCCTTCCAAGACCATTTCCGCATCCGCAGGGACTTCAAGATTGACCGTTTTGCACTTAGCCAGATGAATTCCCGAACCGCTATAAAGTCCAGCAAACAACCATTCCGATAAATCCACCGGAACGGGCGTGGCCGCAGCCATCGATGACTAAAGGGTCTACCCCAAGGGCGATCGCAACTTCTAATTTCTCGCCCCGTTCTGCGGCTTTGCGCAGGTGTCGCGTGGCACCGCGTACGGACAGCCATTGCACGGTCATCGTGTTTTTTAGACTGCAACTGCAACCGATACACGCCCACGTTGGGAATTTTGGTTTCTGGATCTTTGGTAATCATCAGCCCTAGGGTCAGCACCCGTCCCGCATCTCCCGGATACACGCGCAGCATGGGAATTTGTGTGAGATCGACGGCATCGTTTTTGAGGACGACTTGCTGGCAGGGGGGTAAAAGATCGCGACCAGGCTTGGCCCGTAGGACATCAAAGAGGACTTTCCCAAAATCGATCGCTTGGGAAATCTTTTTGGGTGGACGAGGTTGGTAGAGGAGTGCTAGCTTTTTGCCTAGGGTTTCTAAGTCTTCGGGTTTCTCCACATTCATGGACCAGCAGACCCGTTCTACCGTGCCCATCATATTGACTGCAACGGGGGCGTCAAAGCCTTTCACATTTTCAAAAAGCAATGCAGGGCCACCTTTTTGCAAGAGGCGAGTCGCAATCTCCGCAATTTCCAGATCGGAATCGACGAGGGCAGAAATTCGGCGGAGTTGTCCGCGTTCTTCAAGAAGTTTGATAAATCCGCGCAGATCTCTGGTCATTGCGTTACACGATTGAAGCGACATCTCTTCAATTATGAACGGATTTGGAATACCCTACGGAAGAACATGGGCAATTTCTGTTCGATTGGGAGAAAAAATTGAAATTTTGTTCAGATTTTGGCAATTTTGAGCGAAAATCCAGGAAGTTCTGGACTTCCTTCAACCACTTCAGGCTTTTGGGAAAAATGCCAGCTTTGATAGAAACCCAATGACGGCAAGGGAAAGGGTCACAATGAAACCCCATAACCTTGTATCTTGGGCTGTTACACGAATTTCTAAGCTATCGAATCGCTTGTTAAACCCCTCAAGTAGTCCTTCGGTCTTGGCTTGAGAGACTTTCATGGTCACAATGTCGTTTGCGATCGCATCCAGTTTGCGGTCTATCCGTTCAATAATCGATTCGAGCTGGTCTAAGCGGTCGGGCTGAGTTTGAGTCATAATTTATCCCCCTGCATCAGTTCTCGCTGCGCTGCTTCGGTAATGACGCGGCGTAGCCATGCGGAGCGGTTGGGGTGTTGTCGCACAATCGCATCAATATGAACGGCAACTCTGGCTGACAAGGCTGAAGCTGCCAAAGGTTCCTGCGTATCATCCATCCGCTGGATTGGCCTGAGATATTCAGTTTTTGGTTTTGGATTGGCCATGAATCAAGATTTTAACTTTGTCTACAAAGATAGCTCATCCATAAACTGCCCGCAACGGATGTCACCCATTGCACTTCAGATTTGAATTGGCGAATTTAACGCCCCAAACAACCCTTAACGACCTATTCACGTTGACTTATTGACAGTGCGAACAACCTCTAGGAATTGTCTGGAACTCCCAAAAGCCTTGCTGTGTATGGTTCCCTCACCAATGGAACTAAGCGGATTCGAACCGCTGCCCCCTGCAATGCCATTGTAGACTACATGACGATTGAAGAGTAAGAACAGTAAAGCTTTTGAGCATTATCAATAAATTAGCGGGGTAGATTTCGGGGTCATGGTGGCAAAATTCACTCATGCGCCTTGTCCTTCCCCTGCGCTAAACACCCGATCTGCCGTCAGCCTCAAATTTGGAAACCCCTCAGAAATCAACGTATCTCCCCGTCTAAAGAGCCGTGTTTCATACACCCCATTCACCAAACTGCAAATCGTAATCGTAGGCTGCTTCGGCGAACCAATATAGCGTCGTCCCCCCAGCCCCTTGTAATCCACAATCCAATACTCAGCAATCCCCATCGCCTCATAATCTTCAAACTTACGGGCATAATCATCCGGCCAATTCGTCGAAACCACTTCAATCAAAAGCTTCACCGAACTCGCCAACGTAATGACCGATTCCCGTTCCCAAAACGGCTCCAGCACCAACGCCGCCGCGTCAATCATCAGCACATCCGGCTTATAGCCATTAGCGGAGTCCAACGGCTGCACCATCGCCGTATTAGGGATGAAATAGGCCAAATTTTCCCGATCGATGAGTACATTCAGCTTACGGTTGAGTAATCCCACCACCTGCTCATGAGGCCCAGTCGGTTGCATATCAACCACCACTCCATCGTGTAACTCATAGCGACCTGTTTCTGGCTTCCATGCCAGAAATTCCTGAAAACTCATCCATTGGGATATCGCCTGAACCATTGCACACCTTTACTTTTTATGCCGCCAACGCCTCCATATGTAAGGAGAACTGCCTTCAGTGTCGATCGCTTCAACGTCTTTGTTAGTCGCCCAAAGCTTGGCGTAATTTCGTAAATAAGCCCAGATCTGAAGCTAAACAACCCTAAACGGCCTATTCTCGTTGTCTTAATCAACAGCGAAAGCAACCTTCAGAAGTTGAATAGAACTCCCAAAAGCCTTATACATAGTTCCCCAATAATGGAGCTAAGCGGATTCGAACCGCTGACCCCTGCAATGCCATTGCAGTGCTCTACCAACTGAGCTATAACCCCAAGCCTTGTTTCTTAATCATGCCTTGAATCCTTGAACCCCGTCAAGGTAAACCCTCAAATTTTTCGGCAAGGCGTGTTTCTCGTCTTCATCCTTCAGTCGAGCGTCACCCAAAATATTGAGAAACTTGCACCAAAGGCAAGAGTGCTAACTCCTTCAAAAATAAATCTTGGTCACATTACATAAACCAGAATTAACTTATTCCCTCATTTGATTAGGGCAACTGATTCGTCAGATATGATGGAAGGTGAGAGGGCGCAACTGAATTGTCCCGACAGGTTCCACGTATAAAGGAAGGTTGGCAATGAAACTCTTCAAGGCACTGACAGATATTTTTTGGTTTGCGATCGAAGGGGTAGGACACATCTTTGAACCCAGTCATGATGAGTACCCCGCTACCGGTGTTATCCCCTATACAGGAGAGCCCTATTCTGGTTGACTTATCCGCTCATCCATTTCAAACAACCGTTTTGCTTTGTTTCCTGCACCCTCCAACTTTATGGGGGGTTTTGCTTGTCTGACGGATCCTCCCCCTTATCCGAAATGCTTTGAAATATCTGTGGTTAATGAATCTCATGCATAGAGAATTGCGATAAGCTGTAAGGAAGAAAGCAGCATTTAATCCGTTGCTGTTAAAGCTGTCACTTCGCGTTTCAGGATTGCTTTCTGAGGCTGTATCTCATGCAATGCGCGTTCTGTCAGCACACAGATAGTCGGGTCTTAGAATCTCGTTCTGCTGAATCGGGTCATAGTATTCGGCGGCGGCGGGAATGTTTGTCCTGTGGGCGTCGTTTTACAACCTACGAACGCATTGAATTTGTCCCTATCACGG
>JAAURS010000293.1 GCA_012032135.1 Acaryochloridaceae cyanobacterium RU_4_10
TCTACTTTTTCGCCCACGCCAATGAATTTGATGGGCTGTCCAGAAATTTTGCGAATCGACAGGGCCGCACCGCCGCGCGTATCTCCGTCCATCTTGGTCAGGATGGCTCCGGTAATCCCAATTTCTTCGTGAAACGTGCGGGTGAGATTGGCTGCTTCTTGTCCCGTCATGGCATCCACTACCAACAAGGTTTCGTGGGGCTGGACGGTCTTTTTAATTTGGGCCAGTTCGGCCATCATTTCGGGGTCAATTTGCAGCCGACCTGCGGTGTCAATAATGACGGTGTCCACTTTCTGGGATTTGGCGGCTTCTAAACCTTGTTTGGCAATCTCGACGGGATTGGTCCCCGTGCCTAACTCAAAGACGGGCACGTTAATTTGCTTGCCCAGCGTCACCAACTGATCGATCGCAGCGGGACGATAGACGTCGGTGGCAACCAGCAGTGCGGAACGACCTTCTTTGCGCAGGTGGAGGGCGAGTTTGGCCGTAGCGGTGGTTTTTCCGGTCCCTTGGAGACCCGCCATCAGGATAACGGTGGGTGCGGTATTGGAGTCGGCGAGGGGGGAATTGGTTTCACCCATGACGTTCACCAATTCATCATGGACAATTTTGATGAACTGTTGGTCGGGACGGACGCCGCTAACAACTTCAGCCCCTAGGGCATTGGTGCGCACATCTTCAATAAAGTCTTTAACCACTTGAAGGTTTGCGTCGGCCTCTAGGAGCGCACGCCGAACTTCTCTGAGGGCTTCTTGGATATTGGCCTCTGAAATTTTGTCTTGGCCTCGAATTTTTTTCCAAGCTGACTCAAGGCGTTCTGAAAGTGCGTCAAACATAGGAGGGTGGGTGGCTACCAGAGGTATTCAAATGGAAAATTTAGCCGCTTTATGCAAGCTGCTGATTTTATAGCGTAACGCATTCCGGCGACGCGCTGGAATGATTTGCACGGTTGGGGATGCGCTTTAATTTGTACCTTGGCCTGTATTACTCTGGGACCAGTAGGTCATGGCTGGGGGTACGGGATACTTTTGCTTGAGCGAGGACGCCTTGGTAATACTGTTGCAGTTGTTGTGTGGCAGCAGACCAACTCCAGCGCTCGGCTTCAGTTCTGGCGTTGCGGCGCAGGGTTTCTCTGGCTTCAGGATCGTTGAGGAGGTTGTGAGTAGCGGCGATCGCGCCCCTGTCATCCTTGGGGTCAAACAAGTAACCATTCACCCCATCCTGGACAATATCAGGAATGCCCCCTGAGGCGGCAGCAACGACCGGACAACCCGCTGCCATTGCTTCTAGTAAGACCAATCCCAAAGTTTCCGTGCGCGATGGAAAGACAAACGCATCGGCACAGGCAAACGCATCCGCGAGGGTTGTACCGCCCATATATCCAGCAAAAAAGGTTCGGTCTCCGGCAAAGAGTTGTTCTAAATCTGCACGATGGGGACCATCCCCAACCAATGCAAGCCTTGCAGAGGGAATGGCTTCTAAGACGGGCTTAATTTCATGAATGGCTTTCTCAGCGGAAAGGCGTCCCACATAGAGCAGCAACGGATCTTCAGGGTGACCTTGGCTGAGTTTGTGGCGCATCTGGGCCGTGGCGCGACTGGGTTGAAAGGTTTCAATATCAACGCCACGCTGCCACAACGCCAGTCGCTGAATCCCATGTTTTGCCAGTTCCTCTACCATACCGTTGAGGTGCAGAGGTTAAGATGGGCTTGGTTGTGGACCAGTTTCAGAAGTTCCCATAGCAGCCCTTCTAACATGCCTAATCCGTAATACTGGAGATATTGAGGCAAATGGGTGTGGTAAGACGCAACTAAGGGGACGTTGTGCCATTTGCCATACAACACCCCAGACAACCCCAACACGGCTGGATTGGCCACATGAATCAAATCTGGCCGAAATTTGTCGAGAGCTTGGGCAATAGAAGGCCGAGGCAGCGCCATTTTTAGTTCTGGATAGAGCGGCAAGGGAAATGCCGAGACGCCATGAACCTGTGCGCCTTTGTAGTGGGGAGGGGCACCCTCTGGACAGACCACCAAAACCTGGTGACCTTCGCTTTGCAAGTGAGCGACTGTATGACACAGACGCGTGACAATACCGTCAATCTTGGGCAGAAAGGTTTCGCTAAAAAGGGCAATCCGCATACAGTCTGTGGTTAACGGCACCTGAGGGTATTTACAAAATCAGCAACCCGTAGAGAACAAGTTGCCGATCGAAAAAACTACTTTCGCCAAGAAACTTTGGGTAGAATCTGGTCGCGATCGACGCGGTTCTTATATTTGATGGCAAAGTTGAGCAATGAATCGAGCAATGAGTCTGACAGAAGATGGGGTTGGAGCCCTAAATCTAGCAGGTTTGTGTTTTTGGCGTTGAAATAGTGTTCTTCTTTTTCAACACGCGGGTTGTCAAGGTGGTTAATCTCAACTTTCATGCCCAATGCAGCTCCGGCTTTTTGTACCATTGCGGCAAGGTCGCCGACGCTGAACATTTCGGTAAACTGATTGAAAACGCGGAATTCTCCGGCATTGGCGGGAGTTGCGATCGCCAGTTCCACACAACGCACGGTATCGCGGATATCCAAGAACGCGCGGGTTTGACCGCCGGATCCGTAGACCGTTAAAGGATGGTCGATCGCCGCTTGGATGCAGAAGCGATTCAAGGCCGTCCCAAACACGCCGTCATAATCCAAACGGTTGATGAGCAGTTCGTCCATCCCCGTTTCTTCCGTCAAGACGCCATAAACCACGCCTTGATTGAGGTCCGTGGCGCGAAGCCCCCAGACACGGCAGGCAAAGGTAATGTTATGGCTGTCGTGGACTTTGCTGAGGTGATAGAAAGATCCGGGCTGCTTGGGATAGGGAAGGGTATCTTTACGACCGTTGTGTTCGATGGTGATATAGCCTTCTTCAATATCAATATTGGGTGTTCCATACTCGCCCATTGTGCCCAGTTTGACGAGGTGACAATCTGGAAAATCTTCGTGAATGGCGTAGAGCAGGTTGAGGGTCCCGACCACATTGTTGGTCTGGGTTAAAACGGCATGGTCGCGATCGATCATGGAGAACGGGGCCGAACGTTGTTCTCCAAAGTGCACCACCGCTTGAGGTTCAAACTGGTGCATCGCACCGCTCAAAAATGAATAGTCTGTGATGTCTCCAACGAACAAATCGATAGATTTACCGGTTAGATCTTTCCATCGTTTAATCCGCTCTTGAATGGGTGCGATGGGTGTAAGGGTATCTACACAAAGGGTGTTATCCCAATGTCGTCGAACGAGGCTGTCTAAGATGGCAACATCATAGCCACGATTCGACAAATAAAGTGCCGTTGCCCAGCCGCAGTAACCATCTCCGCCAATTACGAGGACTTTCATGTTTGCCGA
Organism: Acaryochloridaceae cyanobacterium RU_4_10; assembly: GCA_012032135.1. GTDB lineage: Bacteria > Cyanobacteriota > Cyanobacteriia > Thermosynechococcales > Thermosynechococcaceae > JAAURS01. The sequence continues at coordinate 3,380 of JAAURS010000293.1, forward strand.
TTCTTTTTAGGTGTTTTTCACAGGCATAACAGCCTCCTACCCAAAGTACCAGGAATGGGAACCGTTGACATCCTGGTTTTAAGTTGTTTTTGGGGGTTGTTTTTCAAACTTTGACTTCATCGGCAAAACTGGTGCGCCGCGTGAAGTGAAATGGCCCTGCGATCGACCCCCAAATGCGTTCGTCCGTCTCTAGATCTCGTCCGCGATCGAGGCTCATGAGTTTGTCGAGACTAATTTCAAATTCATTGTCTAGATAGGTGTCTTGGCCTTTCCAGTTCACTCTACAGCCTTTGCCAGGTTCGATGCGTCCGATGAAACTGTGGCCCGTCCATTCCACCCACATACTACAACCCGGCATTTCTAAGATGTCTTCAGGTTGGATTTTTTGGAGCAGTTCTGGGTTGCGGGCAGCGCCATGAAATCGCTCTCCATTATTTAAGGAATGGTTGTGGAGCAAAATCTTATCGTCTTGGGGTAAAAACTCAAGCACTCGGAGTCGGTAGGGTTGGTTGAGGGCGCAGTCGTAGGCTTGTTCCAGGAACAAACAAGTTCCTGGGAGAAAATCTGGGGCGAGAGGCCGCATACACACGCGAATATGGGCGAAAAAGGGAGGATTTTCAAAGGCTTGAGCTTGGTTGCAAAAGTCGCCCGCCATCCAGCGGACTAGGGTGCCAACATCAGTGGGGTGTGTCATGGGTGAGGGTTTAATAGGTATTTAGGGAAACCGAACAAAATAAATAACTTAAAGCTTTTTCTCCTAAGGCATCTCAGGCATTTTATCTCAGGCGCTTCTCTGAACGATCGATTGAGCCAATCTCTTTAGCTGGACGCGCTGGTATAAAACCGAAGGGCAAAGCGCCAAAATTGATGGGTGCAGTACAGGAGAACCAAGGCAAGAATTCCCCCACCCACAATCCAAGGCCACTCGACGCGATTCAGCATGGTTTGGGCTGGAATGGTGGTGAGAAAAGTGACGGGCACCACGAACGTAAAAAAAACGCGATAGCTGGCGGGATAAGCTGCGATCGGGTAACGTCCGGCGTCTACGAGTCCTCTCAGAACCTCGGTCACATTATAGATTTTGACAAACCAGATACTGGTCGCTCCCAAAATAAACCACAAGCTATACAAGATAACGAAGCCAAACCCCAAGGGAATCACACTTAAGAAATAGTCCGAGAGTCTCAGATTCAATTGAATGCCTGCATACCCGATCGCCACTGAGCCAAATATCACATCTGTTAGTCCCCAAGGGGAAACCGTGTAGGTTGATAGCCAAAACTGACTGCTGACGGGCTTCAGTAGTACAAAATCCAGAGTTCCTTCCTGGACGTGCTTCACAATTCGGTTTAAGTTTGGGACCAAAAAAGTGGCAGATAGGCCCTGCAAGAGGGTAAAAATGCCCAAAACAATTAAAGCTTCTTGCCAAGACCAGCCCCCAAAGGTATACCCAGTTCGGTAAAACAAAAACAATCCGAACAGACTGCCGATCAATCCCCCCAAGCTGCTCAAAGCCGTCAAAACAAAATTGGCCCGATACTCCATTTCGGCGGCGATCGCGGTGCTCCAAAACAAATACAAGATCTTGAAATAGCGCATCATGGGAAGGTTTTCTAAATATCTATTTAGGCCGGTTGTGCCATTACAATGGTGAAGCAAAAGCGCCAAGGGGCGGCTTCGGTTGTCATTCCGCACAGACGGACATTGGGTTTAAGGATTAGAGTCATGTTAAAACGAATCGCGGCGATCGCCTTAGTGGTTTTGAGTCTAACGCTTCAGGGCTGTGGAGGTCTTGGTGCGGGCTTTAAGCCTACGTGGATGCAATGGATGGCTATAAGTTTTTGTATCCCAATGGGTGGTTGCAAGTGGCGGTATCGGATGGACCCGATGTTGTCTTTCACGATTTGATTGAGGAAAGTGAAAATGTCAGCGTTGTCATGAGTGCGTTGACGGGCAACAAAAAACTAACGGATTTAGGCAATCCTTCTGAGGTGGGATTGCGGCTTGCCCAAAAGGTGTTGGCTCCAGAAGGGTCTAATCGCGAAGCAGATTTACTTTCAGCGGAAGAACGTCTCAGAGGGGACAAAACTTATTACGACTTGGAGTATTTAATCAAACTCCCCACGGGCGAACGGCATAATTTAGCGAGTGTGGCGGTGAGTCGTGGGAAACTCTATACCTTGAATATTTCTACTTCAGAACAGCGCTGGAGTAAGGTTGGAGACCTATTTAAGACCGTTGCTAAATCTTTTACGGTAGATTGAGTTTACAATAGTCCGGACAGAATTAGACAGTTTTAGGGAGAGATAGCCCCGTAGTCAAGGAGCTTCTGGTAGCTGGAGTGGGATTTAATTAAAGTTGGGTCCAAATCAAACAAGGCAATAAATAATTCCAGT
>JAAURS010000294.1 GCA_012032135.1 Acaryochloridaceae cyanobacterium RU_4_10
GATTAAAGAAATCAGACAGACCTAATCCTTACTAATACATATACAACTAGCGGGCATTCCACCAGGACCCGATCGCTAGTCCCAGTATTGGTAGTCTTCAAGCTACTCTCAATCCCGAACAGACTGATAAGCTGTTCTTCGTTGCTAAATTCGATGGCACTGGTACCCACATCTTTAGCAAAACGCTGAACGAACATATCAACGCCACCAATGCAATCCGCCAGCAACTTCAGTCTGGAAAGAAATAACTGAGTGGCTAGTGGCTAGGCTAACTAGCCGCTAGCTAAGTTAACATTCGCTCTAATTGATGATTCGGCAGTCGTTCATTAACTCGATCGATAATCCTCAAGTACGAGTTTGCGCTAAATCGCTTGCCACGAACGGTAATTTGGCGAGTATATTCAAGATAGATGATGGGAATCATATTATCGATCGCGAGTTATAAAGTTCGGATAATTAAAAAATGGCACTATTTCCTCTGTTACAACCCGATTTGGTATTGGGTAGTTCGATCTTGGCTTTGACACCCGAATTGCTCGCCAAATATCAGATTGAAGGGATGGTTTTGGATGTGGACGATACGATCGTCCCGATCGGCTGTAGTATGGCCGATCCGGCGCTGATGATGTGGATCGAACAGATCAAGCAACTGATCCCTCTATGGTTGGTGACGAATAATCCCAATCAGGTGAGAATTGGGGCGATTGCCGATAGCTTATCGGTGCCATATTTTTTAAGCGCGGCCAAGCCATCGCGGCGCAAACTCCGGCAAGCAGTCGAAGCGATGAAAATCGATCCCGCTCGTGTTGCGATGGTGGGCGATCGAGTATTTACCGACGTACTAGCTGGTAATCGGTTGGGGATGTTTACGTATCTTAGTGGAACCAATGGTAGCCCAAGCAGATGCGCGCCGCCATCGAAGCTGCCTGAGGTCTTTTGAAATTTGGATCTCCCGCTTGCTAGGCGTGACCCTTAAAACGATCCACAAATAATCTCAGATTCTCAGTTCCCCCATGCGATCCCTTGATACGGGGTAAACTTTCCAGGCAAAGACCTAAAAGCTAAAAAAAAGATTACAACGGCATTCATTTTAGAAAACTTTGGGCACAATAAGAATGTTGAAGTGGAGCCAGCCCAATAAAGGCTCTAACATATAAATCACTGTAAATACTTTTGCGATCAGCCGATTTCCCCAAAAGGAAGTCGGCCAATTGCTATGGGGAATCGAGTTAGGAATATGGGTCAAACGATCGTTGTCAAAATTGGAACCTCTAGCCTGACTCACGGGGAAACAGGCCATTTGGCCTTGGCAACCATTGCCGCACTGGTCGAGGTACTCAGTCAACTCCGGCAACAAGGGCATCAAATCGTATTGGTATCGTCCGGCGCGGTAGGGGTGGGCTGCGCGCGCTTAAAACTGTCAGACCGTCCCCGAACAATGGCACTCAAGCAAGCCATTGCTGCCGTGGGACAGGGGCGTCTCATGCGGATCTACGATGACTTTTTTAGCGTGCTGCAACAACCCATCGCCCAAGTTTTACTCACTCGGGGCGATTTGGCCGATCGCGATCGCTACATTAATGCCCACAACACCTTCCGGGAATTGCTGAAGTTAGGGGTCATTCCTGTGGTGAATGAGAACGATACTGTAGCGGTAGACGAACTCAAATTTGGCGACAACGATACCCTCTCAGCCCTGGTGGCGAGCCTAGTTCAGGCCGATTGGCTGTTTTTGCTCACCGATGTGGACTCCCTCTATTCCGCCGATCCGCGCACCAATCCCGATGCAAAACCCATTTCTACCGTCGAACAAATAGAAGATTTGGCCAAACTTCAAGTCCAAGCAGGCGATCGGGGGTCTCGTTGGGGCACGGGGGGCATGGCGACCAAGATTGCTGCTGCTGCGATCGCCACCGATGCGGGGGTCCGTACCGTAATTACCAAAGGCCAGATCCCAGACAATATCCTTAAAATCTTGGCAGGTGACACCATTGGGACTCAGTTTTCACCCCATCCCGAACCCATCAACGCCCGCAAACACTGGATTGCTTATTCCTTAGTCCCCGTCGGGACGTTGGTACTGGATGCAGGAGCGGCTCAGGCGATCGCATCCCAGGGCAAGTCTTTATTGGCAGCAGGCATCCTCAGCATAGAAGGCGAATTTCAAAGCCAAGAACCCGTTCGTCTCTGCGATCCGACTGGACGAGAAATTGCCAGAGGGTTGGTTAACTACAGCAATACCGAACTCAGCCTCATTCGCGGCAACCACTCTGACGACATTCCAGCTCTCCTGGGATACGCAGGCGCTGAGACGGTGGTTCACCGAGATAATCTTGTGGTTCTGTAAGGTTTAAGGTTAAGATTTGATAAATAAAAATCCAAATCGTTAGCAATTTTTAATAAAACTTTTTCTATGTCTTCGGTTTCTTCCTCACTCGATCGCCAAACAGGCCCCATTCAAAAGCCCCATATTCCATTGAAGGTCGTGGCCTTGGGCGACAGTTTGATCTATGGCTATGGCGATACGGTCGGCGGCGGCTGGGTAGAGCGGTTACGGCGTGAGTGGTTGAGCCCAGAACGCCCTGGCCCAATTCTCTACAATCTGGGGGTACGGGGAGATACCATCCAACATGTTTCTCAACGCTTGGAATTTGAATTTCAGCAGCGTGGCGAACTCCGCAATCGCCGACCGGATCGGCTCATTTTATCCGTGGGCGTGAATGATTCCGTTCGGTTGGGCCGTTCCACTGGGCGACATCTCGTGGATTTTGAGGATTTTCAGGCCACCTTGGCGCAGATCCTAGATCGGACGTCCCAACTATGTCCCACCCTTTTTATTGGCATGGTCCCTGTCAATGAAAGCAAAATGCCCTTCTTGGATGCGCTCTACTTCAGCCAAGAGGATCAATATCTTTACAAAGAAGCCACTCGACTCGCCTGCCAAGAGCGCAACATTCCTTACCTAGATACCTTTGAGATCTGGCGGCAGCGGGGAACATCCTGGTATCAGGCCCAATTGTGCGGCGATGGTCTGCATCCCAATGTGGAAGGCTATCAAGCACTGTTGGCCGATATTGTGGCGTGGCAGCCTTTGCAAAATGTTCTCACAAACGCCCCAATGCCTTGTCTGACCTTTTAAGGGTCTAGGGGAATCGATCGATCGCTGAGAGCCTAGGTTAAAGTTTGCAACATCTGGCATAAAAGTGCTACCTTGATCCTGAATGTCAATGAGTCAGTCAGCCTAATTTTGATGTCAATCCCTTGGAACTCAGTTCCAAGACACCAAACAAGACATCAAATACGGGGAACCAACGTTTGGGGCTAATCTTTACTCACTTTACACAGGGGTAAAGAAGGACATCTCTCAGTCCTAGTCCGTCAGCTAACCCCGTCGGCATTGAGAGGAGATTGAGGTGTCAAGTCTTTGCTTGACCTCTTCAGTGTTCCTAGCTCGTACTGCTCTACGTTTCAGTACTCGCTTGCAACCATTGGAGGTTGTCTATGAATATTAAGGCGACATTAGCTCGTCTAGGTAGTGCGCTGGATGGCGATAATCTATCCCGTTCGTTGTTGTTGTTACCCGGTCGCGATTCAACGCTCAGCAGTGCTCCAGAAAAAACGTCAGATTCTATCAATCTGGTGGTGGGCTATAGTGACTCCGAAAAGAGTCAGGCTGCTTTAGATTTAACCCTACTCATTGCCTATCAAACTCGTTTGGCTACGCGCAAACAGGTGATCGTGCAGGCAGTCTATGTGGTGGACAGCATTCATCCCATCCAAAAGAAAGGGCGATCGTATTCTGCAACGCACCGCGATCGCAATCTATCCAGTGAGTCCATCTCTTCAACGGCCACGCTCTTGCAGCAGCGCCGATTGACGGTGAATTGTGTAGACGCAAGAGCTGCCCAGATTCAATGTTTTGATGAGGCGGATCGAGTGCTTTGGCAAGCGCGTTCCTTTGCAATGGAATGGCGCGGTTCCCTGAATACCCATCTTCGCTTTGGTAACCCTGCGATCGAACTCAGCAAGGTCGTCGAACAAGAGCAGGCCAGCTTGCTAATTGTGGGCTGTCACTCCGTAGAACACCCGCTCGTGCAAAAACTAGAGAATCGTTGTGGCTGCCCTGCGATCGGGATTCCCCAGCACTAAAGCAGCACACCCTTACAGTCGTTCGATAACGCCACCGCCTAGGACAATATCGCCGTCATACCAAACGGCGGCTTGTCCCGGCGTAACGCTAAATTGCGGCTCGTCAAAGACTAACTTCGCCCGTTCTCCAACTTTCTCGTCCGTCGGGAGAGGAATAACGGTAACCTCCACAGGCGAACTCCGGTATCGAATTTGGACTTGTGCCCGAATCGGAACCGTGGGACGAGCGATCGACACCCAATTGACGCGCTGGACCGTACATTCCAAATGGGCCGCACGATCGCGATCGCCCACAATCACCTGATTCTTGACGGCGTCTAGACCAATCACGTACAGGGGTTGCGCCGCAGCAATGCCTAACCCTTTGCGTTGCCCGATAGTGTAATGATGAATCCCTTGATGGCGTCCTAAAACTTGACCCTCAGGATCTACAATCTCGCCCTCTTTAGGGGCAATGTATTGACCTAAAAACGCGCTCATGGAACCGTGAGCCTCAATCAGGCATAAGTCCTGGCTTTCTGGTTTTCTCAGCGGTTTGCAAATTGAGTTCAGCCGCCACCCGACGGGTCTCCGTCTTAGTTTGCTCGCCTAGCGGAAACAGGACACTGCTCAGAATTTCCTGGGACAAGTCGTACAGGAAATAAGACTGATCTTTGTTCCCATCGAATCGCACGCAAAAGCTGGTGGCGATCGGTTTGCGCGTCGAATTGAACCCTGGCGTAATGTCCCGTAGCAATGGTATTTGCGCCCAAAGTCTCTTGGGCGTAACGCAGCATGGGGCCAAACTTCACCGCCTTATTGCACTGCGAACAAGGTAAGGGTGTCACCCCCCGCTTCATACCCCGCCACCAAATACTCCACGATATTTTCTTGGAACAGGTCGCGGGTATCGACAACATGATGTTCCACGCCGAGTTGTTCGCAGAGTTGAGCCGCATCCACCATCCCTTCAGAGCAGCACTGACCTTTACCCTTCATCAGCCACAGGGTCACACCTGAGACCTCATACCCCTGCTCGTGAAGGAGGGCGATCGCCACAGAACTATCCACACCGCCTGAAAGACCGACTGCAACCTTACTCATAATGTCCCTTGAACCGTTCGCCCCACTTCCTGGGCTAGCTACTAGTCCCTAGTCTAAGCCAACCCTTCAAGAATCTGCTCAGAGATATTCACCAACCCCAAGTACCCGGATCTCCCTTAAAGGGACCCACAATTTCTGAAGTAATCCAGCCCCCATAAAAATCTCCAGGCTGGGACTTGACCTTTTCACCGTCTACATAGCAAGCATCCATCCGACTGGGGTAAAACGCGACATAGTTACGGATGGCCTCAAAGGTGGGGGTAGGCTCAGCATAATACCAAGCTGCTTGTTCCGCTTTACGGTCCCCAACAGCAATGGTGTAATAACCCGCAACCCCTTTCCACTCACAAAAGGTCGAGCGACCCACAGGCGTTAAATAGTCAAACTGAATATCTTCTGGGGGGATGTAATAAACCGGAGGGTGACTGGTCTCCAGCACCCGCTGAGCCCGTTGGGTCTCTGCAATAACCACCTCATTGAAGACCACCTGCACCCGCTTAGCCGTCAATTCCAAAGCGGGTGGACGGGGA
>JAAURS010000295.1 GCA_012032135.1 Acaryochloridaceae cyanobacterium RU_4_10
GGTTACAGTCCCCGCCATTATGCAGATATGCGGTGGTAGATGTGCATGTTTCGCGGTTGCGATCGAAGATTGGCGATAATCCTAAAAGTCCAGAGTTTATCCACACGGATTGGGGCACAGGTTATTTCTTCCAGGGTGTGACGACACCTGCGTCAGAAGTGGTTAGTGCTTAATCTCTTGTCAACTCCGCACGCGATGCCCAATATCTTTGCGATAGTAGCAGTCTTGAAACTGAATTAGCGCGATCGCTTCATAGGCTTTGGCAAACGCTCGGTCGAAATTCATCCCTAAAGCATTGACCGCTAAAACCCGTCCTCCATCGGTCAGCACTTGTCCGTCTTGGAACTTGGTCCCTGCATGGAATATCGCCACACCCGTCTGTTCTGCGGCGTCAAGACCCGTAATGGGATAGCCCTTAGGGTAGTCTCCCGGATAGCCCCCCGCAGACATCACCACACAGGCTGACACACCGGGCTTCCAGGCTATGGGACCTACTTCCTTGAGTTTTTGCTCCGCACAGGCCATCACTAACGTTTCTAAGGGAGTGTCCAGCAAGGGCAAAATAGCCTGCGTTTCGGGGTCGCCAAACCGACAGTTGAATTCAATTACCTTCGGTTCGCCCTGAGGAGTAATCATCAATCCGGCATACAACACCCCGCGATAGTCGATTTGACGCGATCGCAGTTCCGCATGACGGGCTCTAAAACCTCAGCCTGAATGCGATCCATCAACGCATCTGTGACAATCGGAAGCGGGGCGTAAACACCCATCCCGCCCGTGTTGGGGCCTGTATCCCCCTCCCCGATGCGCTTGTGATCTTGGGCAGGCACTAAGGGTCTTAGGGTGATGCCATCGGTAAGGGCTAATACGGAAACTTCTTGTCCGGTCAAATACTCCTCAATGAGGACACGGCTTCCGGCTTCTCCAAACTTTCCCTGGAACGCGTCTTCAATCGCTGCGATCGCCTCTGCTGGAGTCAGGGCAACCGTGACGCCTTTCCCTGCCGCTAGACCATCTGCTTTGATGACGATCGGGGTACCTTGGGCTTCTACATAGGCAGAGGCAGAGGCAGCATCCGTAAAAGATTGAGCTTTAGCGGTAGGAACATTAGCTGCTTCCATCAGTGATTTAGCCCAAGTTTTACTGGCTTCAATTTGGGCTCCGGCGCGCGTGGGTCCAAATACAGCAATACCTTGCTGCATGAGTACGTCAGCAATACCTAAGGCCAAGGGAACCTCAGGACCCACAACCACAACATTGACATGCGTCTCTTTAGCAAATTGCGCGATGCCATCAAAGTCTTCTGGACTGAGAGGAATATTCTGGCATTTGTCTAGGGTTGCAGTCCCCCCATTGCCTGGAATGCAAAAAACGCGATCGACTTGTGCGGACTGCACAAATTTCCAGCCCAGGGCATGTTCTCTCCCACCATTGCCGATGACAATAATACGCACAGCCGCCCTCTCTTTGCCAGTTCATCAATGTCCTCATCTAAGGTACACCGCAATGGGGTCTGTTACTGCAATAAGTACCCTATACCAATGGCTGCGATCGCGCCGATCGCCGTATTCAATACATTAACTAGGTCATGGGTCAACCAAGTCCACCGCTGTTCTAGGGTTGCCCCAATCACACTTTCTGCCGTAGTTGCAATAAAGGCAGCAAGTACACATATTCCAATACCAAGAGGGGTAATTAATGCAGTCAACCACCCAATCATAGCGATCGCTACCGAGCCGCCAATACCCGCTAATGTTCCTTCTAAACTCACAGCTCCTTCTGTTCCGCGCGGAACGGGTTTAAGCGTGGTAATCAAAAATGTTCGTTGACCGTAGGCTTTGCCAATTTCAGTAGCAGTTGTGTCTGAAAGTTTAGTACTAAAGCTGGCAACATAACCGAGGGCAAGGAGTGGGTGGATACTATCTGGAAGGACTAATGTTCCCAAGCCGCACAAGGTACCAACAAGGGCCGATGCCCAAACATTTTCAGGTCCGCGCGCACCAGAACGCTTTTCAGCAATTCCGGCGGCCTCTTTTTCAACCATGCGAATTTTGGTTGCACCAGAGCCAGCCAAGAAATAGAACACTACCACCAGATAACCAGGCCAACTCAGCGTGGCCCAGACAATAACCCCCAGGATCCAAGCGTGAAAGAGTCCCGCAGGAGTGAGCAATTTTTTGATAATGGGCCAAGCGATAAGCCCTAACCTAGGTTAAAAGCGCACCAGTCAGCCAAGGATTCCAGGTCTGCATATTATAGAAAAAGGCCATAAGTTATCCGCTAGGTTGAGGGGTTTGCCGTATGGAATCAAAATTGTCTGTGACAGGTCCAATCCTATTTCACTTGGCGTTTCCTGTCACCAATATCCCAGATACAAAAACTTACTACGCAGATAAGCTAGGTTGTAGTGTAGGCCGAGAGAACGATCTCTCTGTCATTTTAAATCTCTATGGCCACCAACTGGTCGCTCATGTTACCCATGAACCCTTGGAACCCCAACAGGGCATTTATCCCCGTCATTTTGGATTGGTCTTTGGGGCTGAGCAAGATTGGGAAGTTTTACTGAATCGCGCCCAATCCCATCAACTTAACTTTTATATTCCCCCAAAATTGCGTTTTGAGGGTTTACCGCTAGAGCACCGCACGTTTTTTCTAGAAGACCCTTTCCAGAACCTCTTGGAGTTTAAATTTTATCGTCATGAATCTGCTATTTTTGGTGATCGCAATTTCAGCCAAATTGGTGACTGATTGCCTGTAGATGATAGAGATCTGTTCTGTCTGTGAGGAAAGGCCACTTTGCAGACAAAAACATTTCCTTATTAGCGATCGTTCCTCACAAAAAGCAATTGTTCTGAAATGCGATCGCACTTAGTAAATGCCTTTAGAGCCTGCATTTGTTGAAGTTTTATTTGCAATTTGCGAATCACGAATATATCATAATCTTACAGGAGTTCAATTTCTATGCTTAAACCTCAAGATGTTGTAATTTTATTGAAGGTTCACGTCTTTAAGAAATCTACATGGACTTATGAAGAGCTGGCCAATAGTTTAGGAATGAGCGCTTCTGAGGTTCATGCGGGGCTGAAAAGATGTGTGACTTCAGGATTGTATGGAGCTTCTTCTAAGCAAATCCGACCGCAGGCTGTTTTAGAGTTTTTGATTCATGGTCTGAAGTATGTTTTCCCCGCGCAACCTGGAGTCTTGGGACGGGGGATTCCTACGGCTCATTGTGCTGAACCTTTGAAAAGTCTTTTAAGTTCTAGCGCTGAGAGCGCTTATGTTTGGGCCGATCCTTCTGGAACGGTTAGAGGACAAACGATCGCGCCTTTATACAAATCTGTTCCAGTTGCGGTTAAGAAGGACCCTGCCCTTTACGAACTCCTAAGTTTGCTTGATGCAATTCGTCTGGGTCGAGTGCGAGAGCAGCGGTTAGCTGTTGAGCTACTCGAGCAGAGATTAAGTGCGACATGATTCATCCTCAAGTCTTGATGCTTAAAAAAGCAGCAAATATTCTCATGCCGCTAGAGCAACGCGTTGTTTTTACTCCTAGATGGTTGCCCAGGTTTAGAAGTAGAAGTTGACCATGCGGGCGATACGGTCAAGAATCATCTTCAGCATTGGTTTAGAGCGACAAGGAACGATCTCCAACTTTATGCTCTGCTCATCTATCGCCTCAGTCTAAAAATTCAGGTCGAGAGCAATTATTGCTGGAACGTTTAAAAAGACTGGCTGAGCACTAATCGTAAAATATATTTCTGGCCTATGCGATCGCAGTTTTGCTTGAGGTTGATGTATTCTGGCTGACTTTGACAAGGAGAAGCGATCGCCCCCCACAAAAGCAAATCATTCTGAAATGCGGACTCTTGGTGCGGAGCTATCGCCCTCCCCACCCAAAACTTAGGATGCTCTAGCTATAGCCGCTCATCCATGTCCAAAGAGGCGATCGCATCCGCGAACGTCCTCGCTCCACAGGGGAAACGATTGACTGAATTTGACGTGGTTTATAAAGGATTTTTAAGTCTGCGCAATCTGGAATAAATAAATTAGACTAGATGTAGACCATAATTAGAGGTGTTTTGTGAAAGTTGTAGGTGTGTATGAAGCTAAAACGAACTTTACCGAACTGATCCGTGAAGTTCAATCCGGTGAAATAGTGACGGTTACCAAGCATGGCCATCCCATTGCCAAGATAGCTCCCATCAATGAGGTTCAACCTGTTGAAGATGCGATCGCTCAATTGAAGAAGTTACGAGAGTCTATGCGGTTAGATGGATTGTCGGTTCAGGTGTTACGGGAGGAAGGTAGACGTTGAAGCATTTCGTTTTAGATTGCTCTGTCACGATGGGATGGGTTTTGGAGGATGAGAAAACAGACTATACGGAAGCCGTTCTGGATTCACTAACCGAAAATAGGGCAATTGTTCCCTCTCTGTGGGAACTTGAGGTTTCAAATGTGTTGATTATTGCAGAGCGTCGAGGCCGGATCGCGCAGGCTCAAACGACCTATGCTTTGTCACTCCTCAGCTCGTTACCTATATTAGTAGATCCTCTAGTGCCAAAAAGAATACTAGCAACTATTCCTACCTTGGCTAGAGAGCATCAATTGTCCGCTTATGATGCGGCTTACCTAGAGTTAGCACTAAGAGAAGGTGTGGCGATCGCGACCCTCGATCGAAAGCTTGAGCAGATAGCCATGAAATGTGGCGTTGAAATCTATAAAAAAAGCTAGATTGAAATTTTGTGCATTTAGGTCAAATATATGAGTGACAGAAAATCTACAGTCGATCTGCCAGAATTTCTGAAAAATATCACAGCACCTATTCTAGGTTTTATGGGCTTAACTTCTAGTGTAATTAGCTTTTTTAAGCTTTTTATAGAAAAAGATAGTGGTCCATCCGTCATTATTCTTCTTGTAATAGGATTTTTATTTCTTGAATTTGTTTTTTATTATTACGCTTACCGTTGGGAGCCTAAATCGCAGAATACGATTTCTCCATTATTTTTACGACCTGATTTAGTTAAAGAAAAATCCCAAGTAAAGGTGGAAAGACGACGGAGGATTATTAGAGATTTTTCAGCTACTGGCTTTTGGTTAAATCCAGTATTAGTAATTGCTATTTTAGGGGGATGGCAATACGTTGAAAGCCTTCCTCCTAAAGATATCACTATCCTAGTAGCAGAATTTGACGGCCCAAACTCTAGAAACGATCGTTTAGCTGCAACGATTCGTGCAAATCTAAGAAAAGAAACCATAGACTATCCAAACATAAAAGTTAAGGCCACAGAAATAATTAAGGAAGAAGAGGGAAGTGAAAAAGCAAGAGAAGAAGGCAAGAAACAGAAAGCAACAATTGTCATTTGGGGATGGTATGGAAAGACGGACGATTTTCCCATTAGTGCTCATTTTGAATTATTAAATTGGCCTAAGTCCTCATCCGTTTCCAGCGATTCATTTATCTCTAGTAATTTATCGATTATGCCTGATTTATTGTCTAAATTTGCATATGTATCTAGTAATTCATCTGGATCTGAAAATCTATTAAATCTGCCCGTTGATTTAACCAATAATCAAGTTCTTTCTTTGCCAATTTCTAAATTAGAAAAAAGTTTTATAGTACGGACAGATTTGTCAAAAGAAATGACTTATTTAACATTGTTAACATTGGGAATATCCCATACTTTTTCTGAAGAATGGGAAGATGCTATTGAAAGATTCACAAGATCTTTAGAACAGATGCAGCATATAGAAAATAGGTTCTC
>JAAURS010000020.1 GCA_012032135.1 Acaryochloridaceae cyanobacterium RU_4_10
TTAGAAGCCTTAAATGGAGAACTCTCCATCGGCATTGAACAAATGAAAAGCGGAGCCTACACAGACTACGATGACAGCTCTCTACCAACCCTACTTGAAGATATCAAAGTCCGAGGGCGCAAGAGAATAGGCCAAAATAGCCGAACATGAATCGCTATAGACTTTCTCATCAAGCGGAATTAGATTTAGAAGATATTTGGGCATATCTAGCCGAAAAAGATAATTTAGCAGCCGATCTCATGGTGGCTAAAATTTTGAATAAATTTCCAATGCTGGCTCAATTTCCAGACATGGGTTACGAACGAGCTGACCTTACTGTACCCATGAGAAGCTTTCCGGTTAAACCCTACGTCGCGTTCTATCGGAGAACCGATATCGGCATTGAAATTTTCAGAGTCCTCCATCAGTCTAGAGATATTGAACAGCAGCTTTAGTGCAGAAGGACGATCTCCTACCCCAAGCATCATCCCAAAAATGCAGACTCTTGGTGCGTCATCGCTCTGAAAGAGCTAGCGATCGCCTCAAGGAAGCAATAAAGATACCAATCTACGGTGGAAAATCTAAATGATTATCGAGGGCAGCTTGCTGAATCGCTGGACGGAGACTGGGATTATCGAGGCGTAGAATTTCAGTATCGGGGCAAACAAGGGCAGACTGTGCGCGTTCATATAGAGCGATCGCTTCTTCCTCATTATGGGCATTGCGGAAGCTAATGCCATCAATCTGTCCGTAAAGGCTGGTTTGCTCGTAAAAGTAGCGCGACCAGGCTTGGCTAAGACTCCGATCTGCAACTTTAGCCAGGGCTGCGACGGAGCCTGCTCGCATTGCTCCGTTGCCTTTAAGGTCGAGCAGGATGAGGTCTCGGGTCAGTTGAACTCGACAAATCTTCTGGTCTTTTAGCTCAATTACCCCACTATCCCCAAAGCATTCTACCAAGCAGCAAGAAAGCGTCAGTCCAGCGTAGTAAATTCCCCGCTCTGGATCTTGGGCGCGCGCTCCTTGGGAAGGAATGCGTTGGTGGTCGAATCGGTTGATAGGACCGAAGTTTCTAAAGGTAAGGGCTTGGGTATTATGGGTAGTGGGGTTGAAGATCCTGAGAAGGAAGCTACCGGAAGCTAGGGTGCAATGAAGGGGATTGGGTACTTTTGATGGGGGCGGTTTGCCGATTAGGACCACTGACCTGCTCCAACAGATGAAGCTTCTGCGAGGACACGCTCTTTTTGTCCTGTCTTGAGTGCTTGAATTGGGGGTTGACTATCAAGATAAGGATTGACGCGGGTTAACCAGTTGAGTTTGGCGTAGTCCGACATTTCTAAGGCTTTCAGTACGGCTGGTAAGCCATCGATGACGCCATCGGGGCCTGCTGGATCGAATTGCCAGGATGGAAAGCACAGTTTACCGTTTTCCTTGATGGCCAATAGGGTTTGACTGTTTACGCGATCGTGGGGAGTCTGACGAGAGGTACCCAAGAGTTGAGCAACTTGGACTGCGGTGAAGGATGGATCGAGCAATTGCCGTCGATGCTGGAAGTGTTTTGAGAGGGTCTCCATTTCCAGTTGAATTCGCTCTTGACGGCTAAAGGATTTTCCAGTGATGGCGTTGGCTAATGCATCGGCAACGGGATCTACTGCCTCAACACTTGTTACTTGTTTTAGGGCTTGAGTGACAATTTTTTGTTCGGCGGGTGTTAGGGCTTTAAAAGGCTCAAGGTACGCTGTGGTTTGCGGATCTAAAGTGATGACCATAAGAATCCACTTGTAAGAAATGTCAACCTCTTTTCATTATTGTTAGTTCTGTAAGAGATGTCAAGTCGATCGCATTTCTCCCTCGCCTAAATGATAGAAGAATGACGGTGGGGAGCGATCGCATCTCCAATTGCCAAGATTCCGGCTTTGAGCTTGCTGGAAATGGGGATTTTTCTATAATGAGCGATAGATTTGCCTGATTTTGCGGCTTGTGTGCATGATTGGCAAGGCAAATAGTGCTCTATTGACGATTGAGCATAAGATATTAGGTAAATCAGTGTACATAAGACGCATCCATGAATAATACTGAGCTGTTGCAAGCCTTTCAGTCTGCCAGCAAAAATCTTTTTTTGACACCATTGCTGTCCCAATCAGATGTGGATGCTTTTGGGGTTGAGTATGGTGCGGATGTTCTGGATGAACTGGAAGGCTGGGCTGAGGATTGTGTAAATGGCAGCAATAAGCTGATTTTTACGGGGCATCGCGGTTGCGGAAAATCTACGTTATTGGCTGAATTTAGCCGACGTTTGGCGGATCGATATTTTACGGTGTTTTTCTCGATCTCCGATTTGATTGAGATGTCTGATGTGAATCATGTCAACATTTTGTTTGCGATCGCCGTTCAAATGATGGAGGCGGCTGAGGAACAGAACATTAAAATCAAAAGTTCAACGAAACGAGCGTTTTATCGCTGGTTTGGCAAGCATACCCAAACGGAAACCACAACGTTAGAAGCCGACTTAGAAGCGGGTTATCAAGCTGGAGGAGGTTTTAATATTGCGAGTATTTTTAAGTTCTTTGCAGAGCTTAAAGCAAAACTCAAAGTTGATGCAACCATCCGCAATGAGATTAAGACTGAGTTTGTACGTCAGATTTCTGGGTTAATCGCTCGGATCGACGAAATTGCAGCAGTCATTCAGGAGGCAAGCGGTAAACCTATTCTGGTTATTATCGACGATTTAGATAAGCTCGATCTGGAACTGGTAGAATCAATTTACTGTAATAATATCAAACCTCTGTTTCAGCCTCAGTTTCGGATTGTTTATACCATTCCCATTGCCGCAAATCGAGAGTTAAAAGTCCGCAATGTCATTTCGGCTGAAACCAATGACATTAAACTGATGCGGGTGTCTAAGTTCTTCACCAAGGGAACTAGCCATCAATCAGATCCAGATGTTTTAGAAGAACCTGTCAGGATCTTTCTAGAAATTTTAAGACGGCGTATTCCCGATGTATTAATTGAACCAGAAATAGCACGAAACATTGTGTTATGTAGCGGCGGCGTTTTGCGAGAAGTGATTCGCTTAACTCATCGCTGTTGTTCAAAGTGTTTAGTACAGATTCGGCGAGAGTTGCGAAAGGAAGCCGATCAACAAGCGGTGCTGACTCTTAAAATTGATGAGTCAATTCTGTCACAGGCATTGACAGACACCCAAATTGAATTTGCTGAGCCTTTGGGGCAGGTAGATTATGAACTATTGGCTGGGGTTTATGAGCAATTTAAACCCCAGGATGCTGAGGATCAGCGCTTTTTAGATCTTCTGCATGGTTTATACATTTTGGAGTATCGCAATGCAGCACTTTGGTACGATTTGCACCCCATTGTGGTGATGTTGTTGAAGCAACAGGAGCTTTTATCGTGAGGGCAGATTTGGAACGTTCCCAAACAGATAATGAGTCAGCCTATGAAGAACTGGTAACGGTTATTGAAGCCAGTCAAGGAACGTTGGCTCTGTTGATTGCGGTTTGCGACGATCTGAAATTGCGAGATAGTATTATCCAGCAATACGAACGGGATTTAAAGCCTGAATTTCAGCCATATCGATTGCAACTTGCAAAAGATGAGCCGAGTTTAAGGGCAGTGCTAGGGGCATGGGCTGATCGACAAAACGAACCTGCTCCATCAGCCGTATTAACGGTAACTGGGGCAGAAAACCTTCTATGGTTTAAGTTACAGAATGATGATGTAGACCGTACTGAGATTGAGAAGTTTTTGGGTATCTGCAATGGGGGCGGGAAGGATTGCGCGAGTTTCCCTACCCGATTGTGTTGTGGGTCACGCAGAGAATTTTAATGGACTTGAGTCTCAAAGCACCGGACTTCTGGAGTTGGCGCAAGGGAGTTTTCCGATTTATTTCAGACGAGGTGTCAGAATCTTCTGCTCTAAATGACGATCTTCTTATGCCTTCAAGTTTTTCAGAACCTGACTCATTTTTACTGCCTCTAGAAGATTTGCAGAATTTGATTGCTACTACGGAGCAACGGGAAGGTACAGCAGCACCTTTATTAGGAACGCTATACAGCCGCTTGGCTCAAGTTTACCAGCGCAGAATTGAACAGGGCAAAGCTGAGAATCTCCAGGAAGAGAAAGATCTCGTCATTGCGAATTATAAAAAAGCGATCGCACTCCAAACCTTACTGAATCAAGACTCTGCCATAGTCAATACCTTAATTGATCTTGGACGATTCTATTTTTTCAAGGAAGTTTTCAAGCAGCAATTTCATTGTTTCAACAGTCACTGATAACTTCCCAGGGAATCAGCGATCATAACAGCAGAGCTAATTCTCTTATCGGGTTGGGTGCTGCTCACCGTTTGTTAGGTCAACACACGCAGGCGATTGAGTACTACGAGAAAGCCTTAGCAATTACACGTGAAATTGGCGATCGCAACGGCGAAGCTAAGAGTCTCAATGGTCTGGGCAATGTGTCCAATTCCATAGGCCAATACCCCAGGCGATTGAGTACTTGGAGAAATCCTTGGTTATTACACGCGAGATCGGCGATCGCAACGGTGAAGCCATTTCCCTTGGGAATCTGGGCAGTGTGTCCACTTCCTTAGGTCAATACACGCAGGCGATTGAGTACCACGAGCAAGCCTTAGCAATTACACGCGAGATTGGTGATCGCAACGGCGAAGCAAAGTCTCTGAATAACTTGGGCAGTGCCTACGGTTCTATTGGAGACTATGTCAAGGCCATTGACTACCACGAACAATCTTTAGCTATTCAACGCGAGATTGGAGATCTAGGGGGACAAGCGGCCTACGGGTTTAACTTAGGGAAGGCATTAGCTAAAGTAGGGCGAATACCCGATGCTCTAGCAGCCTGTCGCCATGCCCGTCAACTTTTTGCGGACATAGGGCTAGATGCAGATGTACAATACTGCGACAATGTCATTACGCAACTCTCCACAGTGCCAGCCCAACCTCGCACCAAACCCCGTAATCCTCTAGCACGGCTTTGGCACTGGTTCAAGCAATGCCTCTAAAGCTAGAGTAGAATTGAAAAGGAAACCTTGCCCAGTCGCCTCCGTAAGCCACTGACCCAACGAACCTCTCTCATGTCTTTGCAAACCCCAGATCTCAACCCACTCAAAACCTAACGCTGACAGGAACTTAAGCAGGAATATCCTATGTCAACCATTTCAATCCTCTTAGAACACGAGCCAAAAGGTTTTCGGGCCAGTATTTTAGGTTTACCAGATTGCCAAGCTGAAGGTGCCACTCGCGAAGATGCCTTGGCCAACGTACAAACCGTCTTAAAATCTCGCCTAGAGTCTGCGGAGATCGTTTCAATTCCGTGGAATCCATCCGCACTAGATCAAATGGCTGGAATCTTTAAAGACGATCCTCAATGGGATGAATTTCAAGCTGCGATAGCATCCTATCGACACTCGAAATCGGCGCGACTTTGAGAAAATTCCGAGCCTGTCGATAGAAGATTGGACCATTGAGGGTAGTCCATAACGTTAGGTCAATCTCAAAAGGCGATCGCCCTTCCAAACCAGCTCCCAGACCGAACAGCAAGACCTCCTGGATAGCGATATTTCCCAGATGACCGAATCGGCAGACCCAACCGTGCTACCCAAACAACCCGCCAAAAATGCGATCGCCTCTTTCAGTGCCGCCACAAACGTATCAATCTCTTGGGTTGTGTTGTAGAAGTACAAACTAGCCCGTGCCGTAGACTGAGCCTGAATGACACGATGTAGTGGCTGAGTGCAATGATGTCCCGCCCGAATCGCCACCCCCGCCTGATCCAAAATCGTCGAAAGATCGTGGGGGTGGACATCACCTGCGGTAAAAGAAGCTAAAGCAGCACGACCGCTGCCATTGGCTTTAGGCTGAGGGCCAAAGATCTTCAGTTCGGGAATTTCAGCCAGACGACGGAATAGATGCGCGGTTAATTCTTCCTCGTAAGCATGAATCTTATCCATTCCAATCCCCGTCAGGTAATCGATCGCAGCACCTAGGGCGATCGCCTCTCCAATAGCAGGAGTTCCTGCTTCAAACTTGTGGGGCAAGTCTGCGTAGGTCGCGTGGTCCAGATACACATCGGCAATCATCTCGCCCCCGCCCAAGAAGGGGGGCATGGAGCGCAGAAGATCCAGCTTCCCGTAGAGGAACCCAATTCCCGTAGGGCCACACATCTTATGACCGGATGCGACGAGCCAATCGCAATCGATCGCCTGTACGTCTAACGGCATGTGGGGGGCACTTTGGCAGGCATCGATCAGGACTTTTGCACCATGGGTATGGGCGATCGCCACAATCTCTTCGACGGGGTTAATGCAGCCCAAGGTGTTGGAAACATGCACCACTGATACCAACTTGGTTCTGTCGGATAGGAGCGATCGGAAATGGTCAAGATCGAATTCTTGGGTGTCGGTGAGTTCGACGAATTTGAGGACTGCTCCGGTACGCTGGGCCACCATCTGCCACGGGATTAGGTTGCTGTGGTGCTCCATCACGGAGAGGATAATTTCATCTCCAGGCTGGAGAGTGCTTTGGCCCCAAGCATAGGCAACTAGGTTAATTGCTTCCGTTGCGTTGCGGGTAAAGACAATCTCTTGACGGGAAGAGGCGTTGACAAAGGCTGCAATTTTATCTCGCGAACCTTCGTAGGCATCGGTCGCTCGCGAGCTGAGGGTATGTACGCCCCGATGCACGTTGGCATTATCGCGGCGATAGTAGTCTTGCAATGCTTCTAAAACCACTAAGGGTTTTTGAGAAGTGGCGGCGTTGTCGAGATATACCAAGGGTTGACCGTTAATTTCCTGATATAAAATCGGGAAGTCTAAACGCAATTTATCGGCGAGAGTCCTTTCTTGTGTGGCAACCATGATGTATCCCTTGATGTATAGGCTTTAGTCGCGAATGAGTGAAAGAATGGAGGTGAGAAGCTGCGATCGCAATTTCTCCGATGGCACCTTCTCGGTGATTTCAGCAGCAAATCCTTTGACGAGTAAATCGCAAGCACTCTCGCGATCGAGTCCCCGACTTTGCAAGTAAAAGATTTCCTCATCTTCGAGTTGGCTGACGGTGGCACCGTGAGCGCATTTTACGTCGTCCGCCACAATTTCGAGTTGGGGTTTGGTATCTACCCGTGCTTTGGAAGACAGCAGCAGATTGCGGCTGAGCTGTGCTGCATTGGTTTGCTGTGCCGCCTTAGGAACCTCAATTCTGCCGTTGAAGACAGCTCGCGCTCGGTCATTCACAATGCACTTGTTCAACTGCTTGGCGATGCAGTGAGGTTGAGCAAAATGAATCAGAGAATGAGTATCGGAAAGCTGAGACTGGACGGCTAGGGTAAGTCCGTTGAGATGGGTTTCGGTTTGAATTCCCGTCAGCACAATTTCTGGATTGTGACGGGAGATCTGCGCGCCAATATTAAGAGTCGTAAGGGAGTAACGACTATCGCGGGATTGGGCGACAGCAGTTTTGCCGATGTGGAATCCTGCGGTGGCCTCCCGTTGGGTGCGGGTGTGGTGCAGTTGGGCATTATCCGCAAGGGAGATCTCGGTGACGGCGTTGGTCCAGTAAGTTCCTTCGCCGGACTCTTGGTGCGTCATCGCTCTGGAAGAGCTAGCTATCGCCCCATACTCTTCTATCAGGGTGGCAGCACTTCCACTTTCTGCAATGATAAGAGCACGGGGTGCGATCGCCACAGGGACATCACCTGCAACAGTCAGAAACAGTAAATGAATAGGCGTTTCAATAACCTGATTCTTGCCAACCCGAATCACAACGCCATCGGTGAAGCTGGCGGTATTTAGAGCGGTAAACACTTCATTCATTCCCTGCTGTTGCAAGAGGTAGGGCTGAATGGCCTCCTCCGCCGTCGCAAGAGATTGGACGGTTATGCCAGACGGTAGTGTATCAAGGGTAGAGTGTTCGGGAGCAAACACACCGTTGATGACAACGATTCTGATGGGGAGGTCGGAGGTTGTCCACGTATCTAAGTCTGTAGAGGTAACAATCGCAGGCTTTACAGGCTGAAAGGTCGTTCGATACAGTGCAGACAAATCGGTGAATCGCCAGTCTTCATCGCGGGTGCTGGGCAAGGCTTGGTCGCGGAGGAGGTTGAGGGCTCGATCGCGGACTGTTCCCAACCAACCAGAGACAACTAATGGGTTGCGGTGTTCGATGAGTTGGGCGAGGTATTGGGCGCGATCGCGTTCGCTCACCAAAGACTGGGGCTCTTTGAGTTCTGCTTCGAGATTCGTGACTTGGAGGCTCATCGGGCACCTACCTCGACGGGTTCTTTGTCTGTAACCCATTCGTAGCCGCGTTCTTCCAGTTCTAGAGCAAGTTCTTTCCCGCCTGTGGTGACGATCCGACCGCCTTCCATAACGTGGATGTAGTCGGGCACGATGTAGTCGAGCAATCGTTGATAGTGGGTAATCATTAAGACTGCGTTATCGGGTCGGGTGAGTTGATTCACACCATTGGCGACAATTCTGAGGGCGTCGATATCTAAGCCAGAATCTGTTTCGTCTAGGATGCCAAGGGTGGGTTCTAGAAGGGCCATTTGCAGAATCTCGTTGCGCTTTTTCTCGCCGCCGGAGAAGCCTTCGTTAACGCTGCGATCGAGGAAGGCAGGGTTCATTTTGACGATGTCCAGTGTTTCGCGGATGAGGTCGTCAAAGTCAAAGGCGTCGAGTTCTTCGAGTCCTTTATACTTTTGTTTGGAGTTATAGGCAACGCGCAGGAAGTCAAGGTTGCTGACGCCGGGGATTTCGAGAGGATATTGGAAGGAAAGGAAGATGCCTTCACGGGCGCGGTCTTGGGGTTCTAGGTCAAAGAGGTTTTGGCCTTTGAAGGTCACTTCGCCACCCGTGACGGTGTAGGCGGGGTGTCCGGTGAGGACTTTAGAGAAGGTGCTTTTGCCGGAACCATTGGGTCCCATAATGGCATGGATTTCGCCAGCTTTAATCTCTAGGCTAAGACCTTTGAGAATTTCAATGCCATCTACTTCGGCGGATAGGTCTTTGACGGATAAAATAACGTCACTGTTTTCAATAATCACGATCGCTCAATTAACCTCATTTTCTTGACTTAAATCATTCATGTATTGCGTGACCGCATCGTATTGGTCGGGAAGATTAGCAGCAGCGACAAGCTTACTGAGGTCTAGCTTTGGCAAAAACTGACTGACAAAAATCTGCCGATAACTCCCCTCATTCAGGGCATAAAGCCTTAAGCTCCCGTCCTGCCAGAACCAAACTTCAGGAATGCCAAATCGCTTATAGCACTCCAACTTATCCACGCCGCCGCTGGTCAGAACAACCTCAATAGCAATATCGGCTCTATCTTTTTTGGTACCGATATTGTAAGACTCATCAGGCTGGCGACGCGCAGCATCTTCCTTTTGTCCGAGGGAAGGGCCGCCACGAATATAGTAGCGAATGCCTTTAGCTCGTAAGTAGACCTCTAATAAGCGCCCCAGTGTAGATTTCAACTCCTCATGTTCGTTACTAATGGGCATAAGTTCTATCACACCATCTAAATAAGCCAACCGAATCCCCGCGACTTCCGAGAACGCCGCTTCGATCGCCTCAAAACTCTCCCAAGCTACCCCTTCAATCAGGCTGGATTGCGTCGATCTTTGGACTGCTGGTAACGCTTGCACCATGCCATTATTCCCCTTACCCTACAGATCCTTCTAGCTTCAGGCTCAACAGTCGATCGGCTTCTACGGCAAATTCCATTGGTAGTTGGTTGAACACATCCTTACAGAAGCCGCTGATCATCATAGAGACCGCGTCTTCGGCAGAGATGCCGCGCTGGCTGAAGTAGAAGAGTTGGTCTTCTCCAATTTTGGAGGTGGAGGCTTCGTGTTCTACTTTGGCAGTGTTGTTCTGCACCTGGATGTAAGGGAAGGTGTTGGCTTGGGCTCGATCGCCAATCAGCATGGAGTCACACTGCGAGTAATTCCGCGCGCCGTTGGCTTTAGGGCCAACTTTGACTTGGCCGCGATAGCTATTCTGCGATCGCCCTGCGGAGATGCCTTTAGAGATAATGGTGCTGCGGGTGTTTTTGCCGATGTGAACCATTTTGGTGCCCGTGTCGGCCTGCTGACAGTTATTGGTCAGCGCCACGGAGTAAAACTCACCGATGGAGTTTTCGCCTACGAGGACGCAACTTGGGTATTTCCAGGTGATCGCTGAACCCGTTTCCACTTGAGTCCAGGAAATTTTGGAGTTTTTCCCCGCACAGAGTCCGCGTTTGGTCACGAAGTTATAGATGCCGCCTTTGCCGTTTTCGTCACCCGCATACCAGTTTTGGACGGTGGAGTATTTGATATCGGCGTTGTCCAGGGCCACCAGTTCAACCACAGCAGCGTGAAGTTGGTTGGTGTCGAACATCGGGGCTGTGCAGCCTTCCAGGTAGCTGACTTGAGCGCCTTCTTCGGCAATGATGAGCGTCCGCTCGAATTGGCCTGCGCCTTCGGTGTTGATGCGGAAATAGGTGGAAAGCTCCATCGGACATTTCACGCCTTTGGGGATAAACACGAAGGAACCATCGCTGAAGACGGCAGAGTTCAGCGCGGCAAAGTAGTTGTCGCCTACAGGTACGACGCTGCCGAGATATTTTTCGACTAGGTCGGGATAATCTATCACTGCTTCAGAAATGGAGCAAAAGATTACGCCGTCTTCAGCAAGTTTTGCTCTAAAGGTGGTTGCCACGGAGACGCTATCGAACACGGCGTCTACGGCCACGTTGGAGAGACGTTTTTGCTCGGAGATGGGAATGCCTAGTTTCTCAAAGGTTTCGAGCAGGGCTGGATCCACTTCATCCAGACTGGATTTCTTTTCCTGCTTTTTAGGCGCGGAGTAATAAACAATATCTTGGTAATTGATGGCGGGGTAATGGACGTGCGCCCACTGGGGTTCGTCCATCTTCAGCCACTGGCGATAAGCCTTCAGCCGAAAATTCAGCATAAACTCCGGCTCATTTTTCTTGGCCGAGATCAGCCGAACCACATCCTCACTCACGCCAGCGGGAATCTGGTCCGATGCAATATCGGTAACAAAGCCATATTTGTAGGGCTGATTGACCAGGGATTGGACGGTTGCAGTCATGGGATGCGTCTCTCTTAAAGTCTCTTAAAACGAGGGAATGGGCCTTAAACGCGCTTCTAGTCCGATCTAATTTAGGTTTGAAACCTATGACCTACCTAGAATTCCGGCTCGTTGCCATCGCTGGCTTTCGGGGTTGCGCGTGTATAATGACTAAAACAACTCTGAAATTGCGTAACTCTGTATAGACTACTTTAGCAACAAACCTGTTGTCAAAGTCTGGAAGAAATAATTGTGACCACCACAGCCTCGACGAAACAAGATATTCTTCATCATCTGTTAAAACGGGGTCAGGCTACGGCCCAGGAGTTAGCGGAGTGGCTTGCGGTAAGTCCGCAGGCGATTCGCCGTCATTTAAAGGATTTGGAAACGGAGGGGCTGATTGAGTTCAAAAATAATCAGTCGGGTCTAGGGCGACCGCAGCATGTCTATTGTCTCAGTCGGGAGGGCCGCGATCGCCTCCCTAACCGTCACGATGATTTTGCCTTAGATTTACTGGACACCCTCGCTGAAACTGTCGGCCCCGATGGAATGCAGTCGATTTTACGGCAGCAGTGGCAACGCAAGGCGATCGAATATCAGCGGGAGTTGGGAGAGGGGTCTTTATCTGAGCGGGTTGCAGGTCTAGTACGGCTGCGACAGGCGGAAGGGTACATGGCGGAGTTTTACCCCATCCCAGAAGGTTCGGATCCCGGTTCAGCAACCCAGTTTATTTTGACGGAATATAATTGTGCGATTTCCCACGTTGCAGAATCGTTTCCGAGTGTGTGTGGCCATGAGCTAGAAATGTTTGCTGTGGCACTCCAAGACTGCAAAGTCGAACGCACCCACTGGATTGTAAATGGCGAACATCGCTGTGGGTATTTAATTCAGTCCAATTTCTAAATTTTTATCAGGAATTAGAATTTATTTAGAACCAAAAAACTTACTTAACTATAATAAGTCTTGATTCTTAAAGACGGAAAATTTATGAGCACTGCAATAGAATTATATGAAAGCAAATTCACCTTATGGATAATAAGATAAAATTATTTAAAACGGTTAAATATTGATTGGAGATAGAATTTTAGCAGCAATTTATTTGAGTCAAAGTATATACATTTTTAGTTGTCTTTCCAGAAAGTCTAGAAATGTGTTTCGATAAGTTTCTATAAAAATTTAATTTTTCATATGGGCAGAAAGCTTAACAATAATCAAGTTGATTTTAATGATAAATCTAATCCATTTGTCAGACAAGCAATTTGGGAATGTCATAATGGCCTGTGTTTTTATACACAAAAACCTGTTGCATTAATGGATATGCAAATTGATCATATCCTTCCAGAATCTATTAAGAGAGAAAAACTTGAAGAATATGGATTAGATCAAGATTTCACGCTGAACAGCTTAGAAAACTATGTCCCAAGTTGTAGATGGGCTAACAGAGAAAAAAGTAACATCGTACTTCCTCATACTGACTTAGCACTCAAGACGGCAAAAAGACTAGCTCCAGAAATCAGAAGAAAAATAAATATACTAATACAAAATATTGACTTCGAACTAGTAAATCAACAATCAAATCTTACGTTTCAGGTAGCAGACAAGAAGCGGAAAAATTATACAATGAATTTACGGATGAAGAAAAAGAATTTAATGAAGAACATTACATACATGATTACAAAAAGCCTGGACTATATCCTACATATCACTACAGAAAAAAAAACAGTTCTATTAAGTGCTTTTTTGCCGCGTTTTTCTGATTCAGGTAAAGGAAGTTGCCTTATTGTTTTTAAGACGTTAAGAATCCGTAATTGTGCAATTACATTAGGGCACGAAGAAATTTTAGACATTCTATGCTCAGGCAGAAATACAAGTCCAGATTTGAATCTTCGTAAATTTATCGTTTGTCAAGATCACCATAATCAAAATATCTATTATGTACAGCTAGGAAATGTTCGTTTTCCTCTTGAATCGGAAACTTTGCAAGTACTGCTCGAAATCGTTGATGACTTTGCAAATATATATCTTAATTATTTAATTGATATAGATAAACATTCAGCTTCTCAATTATTTCAGCCTTCAAATTATAAGAATGGATTTAGACTATTTAAGGTAAAAAAGGATTGTGGAACTTGTTAATGCAATTTTCCTGGCATTTTGATTACGACAAAGGAACTTCTGCATGGCATATATTTGATGGAAGATCTGGAGTATTTCATATTTACACACCGATTAGTACTGAAAGGTTTAATTCTGGGCATCACGTATCTATATATTCTGAATTTGTTAACAATGACTTATATGATTCAAGTGACAAAGTTTGGGTAGTTTGGGTGCCTGGACCTTCATTTAATGAGTATAAAAATGGCTATTTAAATTTTAGCAATAGAGAGTTTTGGGACTCAAACTTTACTTATTATTGGTTAGCCGAGGAACTTATACCTTATGCAGTGTACTTCTATTCTCTTAGAGAGTATGGCTTACTAAATTTCTTTAAACGCAAGTTATCTTCTATCCAAAGTATTAATCATATTTTGTATCAGAATTTTTTAAAAAAATTTAATTTAAGTGAATATATAACTGATGGTTCTATTAAATATAATTCTATTGAGATTGACAAGATAAACACAAGCTCAGATCTTCTACAGAATTCACGTAATCTTCAAAAATTCTTTACTATGCAACGTGACATAATCCCAATCGACATAGAGAAATTATCTAAACTTCTTGAATCACTTTGTATTTGTATCCGCCATTCTTCATCGGATGATTGGCACTATGTCTGTCAAAAATTAAACTTTGTAAATAGTGACAAGAAAGAAAATATAATTCAAGAAATTCAGGACTTTATTCAAAGTCATACCGAGAAATATATTAAATCGTATATCTTAGATGATATATTTAGAAGCTTTAGTTTTGCATTAGAAACAAGTCATCTTAACAAAGACGAAGTTAAAACAATTATAGATTCATGGAGCCCTTTTATTGAATTTTATCAGGAGAATATTCTTATCCAAAGGTATACCAATGGAGTACTTGTCGACAAATAATAATTTTTTTCTTTCGACGTAACACATATGGAGATACTGAACATGACCGAGACCGCAGAAAAACTAAAACTTGAGCTTTCCCACCTCTCCATTCAGGAACGTGCAGAAAATTGCCTCGTTTCTTATCCATTCCCTTGATGAAAATTCGGATCAAGATATAGAGAGCGCTTGGGATGCAGAATTGGCTCAAAGAACCCAGGAAATCAATAGCGGCAACGCCTCCGGCGAGCCTTCAGACCAAGTATTTGCCGAGTTGCGTCAGAAATACTCGTGAAACCTGTCATTATCCATAGCAAAACAAGAGAAGAGCTAGACAATTCAATCTTTTACTATGAAAAACAGAAGACAGGTTAGGTCGTGGATTTCCTGTCAGAGATCGAACAAGCTCTTAGCAAAATCCAGCAAAACCCAAGTCTGGGAGCAGTATACAAATCTACTGGCTTACGCCGATATGTTGTTCAGCGTTTCCCCTTTCTGATTTTCTATGCAGAATTCGGTGAGTTCATTTGGATTGTTGCGATCGCTCATGGAAAACGCAAACCAAGTTACTGGAGCACGCGACAGCTAGATTAATACGTTCAGATGGAGCTGAGGCTGCTGAAGTGCCGACGCTTGATGTGGTGCGATCGCGCCACGGCCAAGACCCATAAGCGATCGCACTTCCGGTACTAAATTTTCAGGAGTAAACCATGCAGCTCAAATTAACCAAAGTTTTTCAGAAAGTTTCTGGAGGATACATCGGGTTCGCGGAGGAATTGCCTGGAGCGAATACCCAAGGCCACAACCTAGAAAAAGCCAGAGCAAATCTAGCAGAAGCGATCGCGTTAATTCAAGAAACGAATCGCTTCTTTGAAAGAAGCATTTTTTAGTCAAAGATGCTTTGTAGGCTTTTCGGTATTTGAAGAGGAGATAACTTGAATGGAGCCATCATCAGAAAAAAATAGTTTCCAACGGGGTATTAGTCATGAAAATTCAAACAAAGACGAGAAAAAATTTGAAGGGTTCGATTTTCTTCGCGCCATCTTCTCAATATCTATTGTTGCATACAAAACAAAGTTGTTTTATATACCAACTCTAATCATTTCTAGCAGCTTGACTTATGCATTGAGTGATTATGTTTTGAGCGGGATTCTGGGTGCCATTGCCGTTCCAGTATTTCTTCAAATTTCTTTGTTTATTTTCGATCTTAAAAGCAGCGAAAAAGGCTTCAAATATTTTGTTAGCAAACGTTTACCCAGAATAGTTTCTTTGTATCTTTTTTGGGTAATATTGATTACACTTTATGATTTATTTTTTGTTACAAAATTTTCTGTTTTAAGTGAAATTTTTTCTTCGTTTAAGCAATTTATTTTGTTTTTAATTAGCGGTCATAACACACCATATTTTTTCTTCTTTTTCTCTGGCATTTGTGACAATTTGCTCTGAAATATTATTTTTATTTAGAGATTCAAGAAGACAACTGCAAGAAAATAGATTATCTTACTATCTTCTTGGTATATCTTGTCTGTGGGTGTTTTCCTGCTCAACTCTAGATCCAATCATTAATCAAATCAGTGCTCAATATTCTTTTTTGAAAGCCATAAATAGTCTTATAAAATGGGACTATAATCCACTTAATTTTTTACCCTATGTTTTTACGGCAGCCATTACAGCTCAAGAATATAACGATGGGAAATTGCAAACATTTAATAAATTTGTAAAACAAAAAATACTTTATCTAGCTGCCTTGGCATTAATATTTTTTGCCTTGGAATGGACATTAACCAGCAATCGCCTCCTCATTCAGGTAGATCAAGCACCTCTCGATCATTACATGCGACTCTCTCTGCTCTTTGGATCTTGGTCATTGCTATATATTGCTTTGCTTTCAAAGACAAGAGTACCTGCAATGATTAAACTTGTTTCAAATCTATCACTTGGAATTTATGGATTTCATGTTTTCTTTATATTCAAAAAGCCAATGTCATTTGAAGGAATTCCTTTTTTGAAAAATGTTTTTCAAAATTTTCCAGCTCTACAAATTCTTGCTGCTTTCTTGATTACCTTATTGGGGTCGATGGCTCTTGCATTCATTTTTGGGAAAATAAAGCTTACGAAAAAATGGGTTACTTAGAGGTTGGACTGTGATCGCTCGCAAAATAATATATCCTATAACGCTTTTTCTTGTTCTTGTGATTGGTGCAATGCTAGGGGTGATTTTTGAGAAATTTTATGGTGTAAAAAACCTACTAAAATTCATAAGAATTGACAATCCAATCAGATCTGAGACACAGACAAAGAATATAAATGATGCCATCCTTCCTAAGGAGCACCAAGGAAAATTGAAATTATTTGTGCTTGCTGGGCAATCAAATATGTCTGGTATGGGCGATCTACCCAAATCAGGCTTAACCATCGATCCTAGAGTCTATGTATTTGGCAATGATTATCGTTGGAAGTTGGCGCAAGAGCCCGTAGACGATCCAACTCACCAAGTCGATTTAGTATCAGAAGACCTATCAGCAGGGTTTGGTCCATCTGTGGCATTTGCGACAGCTCTTTTGGAGCAACATCCTGATATTGTGATTGGTTTAATACCCTGCGCTAAGGGTGGTTCCTCGATCCATGAGTGGCGAAGAGACTTTAATGATAATACCCTGTATGGATCTTGTCTAAAAAGAATTCGTGCTGCTTCAGTAATGGGTAATATTGCTGGGTTGCTTTATTTTCAAGGTGAAATTGACGCAGTAGACCCAAAAGAGGATCCTCAAAGAACATTTTCTCCCCATCAATGGGCAGATAAATTTATTGTTCTTATCAAAAATTGGCGACACGATTTAGACTTGCCTGAATTGCCAGTCGTTTTTGCACAAATCGGAACGAACACTGAACCACAAAGATTCAAGAATTGGTCCGTTGTTAAAACACAGCAAGGGAAAGTTCGGCTGCCATTCTCTGAAATGATTGTGACGGATGATTTAGGTTTGAGAGACTACGTTCACTTTACAACAGAAAGTTATCGAATTATTGGACAGCGTTTTGCAAAAACCTATTTGAATTTGATTCATGATAAAATCCAAAATAAACGAAAAAATTAAAGCTCTGCGATGAGTCTATGGATTAAAGGCAAGGGTTCAAGAGGTAATTACTGAATTTGGGGAGTGCTCAGAATTTTGTGTAAATCAGATGCCAAAGGCAGATATGCCAACTTACCCCGAATGAGCCCGATCGCTAAAAATCAAATAAGCTGCTCCCGCCAGTAACATTGCGGCAAAAAAGTAATTGCGTGTCACGGGTACCTTCATATACCAGACACTAAATCCCGCGAACACCACCATCGTAATCACCTCCTGCAAGACCTTGAGTTGCGCCAAACTAAAATATTGAGCGCCAATCCGGTTACCTGGTACCTGAAAGCAATATTCAAAGAATGCGATCGCCCAGCTTACAAAAATCACCATCCATAACGGTGCGGTCTTAAGCGTCTTGAGATGCCCATACCAGGCAAACGTCATAAAAAGATTAGAAATCAACAAAAACACAATGGGTCTGAACATATCTCAGCTTTAACCTCTAATCTCTTAAGAAGATTATCATTGCTGAATCCAAGTTATATCAATCATTGCAAGCATCATTCCCTTGCCCATTCAGCCCTATTGGAGTGGGAAGCCAAGGATAGATTAAGGTAGATTGTAACAATGGCATCAATATCCCCAACCCAACCCTATTCAAGATTTCAGAAATTATTAAATTACCTTCGGCCCCACTGGGTGAAGGTCACCCTAGGCATTGTGGCGCTGTTCTTTGTGAATGGATTGGGCACCTACCTTCCCATCCTGATCAGCCACATCATTGACGAACTCCAATCCACGTTTCAATTAAGCCAACTCCTGCCCCAAGTGGGACTTATTGTTCTGCTCTCCTCCCTCATGTGGGGGATTCGGATGATGTCCCGTCTCACGCTCTTTGGTGTAGGGCGTCAAGTTGAATTTGATCTCAAACAACAGATTTTTGAACACGTCCTGAAACTTGACCCCGCCTACTTTTCTACCACCACTGTTGGAGATCTTATTAATCGCGCCACCAGCGATGTCGATAACATTCGGCGATTGGTGGGGTTTGCACTCCTGAGCTTTGCCAATATCATCTTTGCCTATGGGTTGACCTTACCCGTCATGCTGGCGATCGATCCGTGGCTGACTCTCGCCTCGATCGCAGTCTACCCCTTCATCCTGCTCTTGGTACGGACCTTTGGGGAACAGTTAAGGACGCAACAACTGACCGTACAGCAATCTCTGTCTGACTTGAGCGACCTCATCCAAGAAGATATGAGTGGGATTGCCCTCATCAAAATCTACGCCCAAGAACAAAACGAACAAACAGAATTCGAGCACTTAAATAAAAAACTATTAGACGCCAATCTCCAATTGGCCAAAACCCGCAACATTCTGTTCCCCTTTTTAGGTGGCCTAGCCAGCATCAGTCTGCTGGTCTTGCTCTGGTTTGGCGCACAAGCGATCGCCAATGGAGCCATCACCGTGGGTGGATTTGTTGCCCTCATTCTTTACTTAGAACGACTCATTTTCCCCACTGCACTCCTAGGCTTTACCATCACAGCCTATCAGCGGGGTGAAGTCAGCATTGACCGGATTGAATCCATCTTGACCGTCCAACCCGCCATTGCCGATCGGCCTAGTGCGATCGCACTGCCACTGACGGACATTAAAGGCGAACTCCATGCCCGCAAACTCACCTTTACCTATCCAGGAGCCAGTCAGCCCGCTCTAGATCGCGTGTCATTTGATATTTATTCAGGTGAAACCGTCGCGGTTGTTGGACCCATTGGTTCCGGTAAATCGACCCTAGCCAACGCACTGCCAAGGCTTCTCAATATTCAATCTGGACAACTGTTTCTAGACGATCGCGATATTACCCAGCTCAGATTGGAAGATTTGCGGGGGGCGATCGCCTATGTACCGCAGGACAGTTTTTTGTTTAGCACCAGCATCAAAAACAACATCCGCTACAGCACCCCCCACGCCGACCAAAAGGAAGTGGAATACGCTGCAAAACAAGCGCAAATGCATAGTGAAATTCAAAATTTTCCCCAGGGTTACAAAACCCTAGTGGGAGAGCGCGGAATTACCTTGTCCGGCGGGCAACGGCAACGAACTGCGCTTTCTAGAGCCCTAGTTGTCGATGCACCCATTTTGATTTTGGACGATGCTCTGGCCAGTGTGGACAATCAAACCGCCACTGCAATCTTGAACAACTTGACCGAAGGCACCCGGCGTAAAACCGTCATTTTCATTTCTCATCAACTGTCCGCAGCCGCGACCGCTGACCGTATTTTGGTGATGGATAAAGGTCAAATTGTGCAAGTGGGCACCCATGAAACGCTCATAGAAAAACCAGGTCTTTATCAAACCCTGTGGAAGCAATATCAACTTGAAAAGGGTTTAACTCAATAAGCATTTTGGCGTTGCAATAAGTCAAACGCAGTTTTGGCCATAATTTTAAAGTCTAGTCCCAAGGACCAATTCTTTAGATAATCTAGGTCGTAGGCAATTCTGGCCTGAAGAATTTCTTGATTTTCTGATTCCTCACAAAGGCCATGCAGTTCTGCCAAGCCTGTCAATCCTGGTTTGATGGCCTCCAGCCCTAAACGATACTTGCCCATCTGTTTGCAATACAGTTCGGTGTGGGCAATCAATTGGGGGCGTGGGCCGACGAGACTCAAACGGCCTTGCAGCACATTGATGAGTTGGGGCAATGACTCTATCCCCGTTTTGCGTAAAAAGTGTCCCATTGGAGCCAACCGCCCCAATTCTTTAGGCGGACCATGCTTGATTTGGGGAGTTTGAAATTTATAGACCATCACCTCCCGTCCGTTAAATCCATACCGACGCTCCTTTTGAAACACGGGACCCGATGAAGTTAACTTGAGTGCGATCGCAACTCCAATCATCAACGGTGACACAACGGCCAATGCGATCGACGAAACCACAATATCAGTGATACGTTTTGCCATGACTTGGGCCGTTGTCAAGGGTGTTTCCCAGACCGCAATGAGTGGAATTCCCTTTAAGTCATGCACCCTAGCCTGCATTAAGCTAAAAGCCGTAATATTGGGGACAAAATAAACGCAAACGGTTGTATCTTGCAAGGCATGAATCAAGTTGCTTACACTGGCGTCATTCTGAATTGAGAGGGCAATATAAACCACATCAATGCAGTGCCTGCAAACGTAATCTGGCAGATCTTCTAGGGTCCCAATCATGGGTTTAATTAAAATTTCAGCCCTCGATTTTAGAGGCCGATCTGTAAAAAAACCATGAAACTGAAGACCCAATTGCGGACTTTGTTGAATTGTTGGGCCAATGCCTGACTCAACTCTCCAGACCCAGCAATAACGGCCTTGCGCGAGTTCCAACCAGTCGCCCGTAACCGTCGCAGGAGCAATCTCAATGCCGAATGATGCAGACATAGGATCAATGGTGTCAGTACAAACCACGCGCATAACAACGGACGTAAAAATGACTCAAACGTATTGGTGATATACCCAATAAGCAATAAGATTGCCATCACCACAGCCCACCCACCCCAAATACGAGGGTATGTCGCAGCAGGATGCTCGCTTCTATAAGAATGATAAAGGCCAATGGTTTTAAAGACAGGCCATGCCACTAGAACTGTAATCGCAGCCAAAACAAGGTAGGGCGTGGAGAACTCAACGTGAAAAATCGAACTCAATGCCGATAAAACGCGATCGCAAGAATAGGCATCGAATGACTCGCTGAAACATCCAGATGAAGCGAGCGTTTTTTTGCAGCCAACCCATTGTGCGCCGTCGAGTTCTTTTTTGAGGCGACATATCCACGTATGATGTGCGTGAGAGATTTTTAGAGCCTTTCTGCTCTTCAAAATCCGATAGAGATCCTCTGAGTCAAAGTGGCTATAAATTAGCCTACCCATCTCTTACCACAGAATTACTTTAATCCAGCCTATTTAAGCGCTTTGAGTTTAGGACTTCAACTTGAGCCTGGCATGAATAGACTAGCATTATTTAATGCATACATACAGTTTTCTTTGCAACAAAATTGACGTTAGGAGTTCGATTTTGAGCAATGCTTTAGGTCAGCAAGGTTTTTGAGTAAAGTTTTTCTCCAGAGAGGGGACTGCTGTTGATCTTCTAGAAGGGGTTGCTTTAAGATCGGGTTTGGGCTTGGGGGATTGCAATTCATCCAACGGTTAGAGATCGCGTGAACAAGCAGAGTTTAGTTTTTTGTGGAAAAAGAAAATCGGTGCAGGGCTTAACCCTCGTTGAGGTCATTGCGGGCATGTTGATTTCAGCGTTGTGTTTGAGTACTGCACTTCAGGCTTATGTTGCAGCCGTTGGTGTGGGTGTTAAAGCCCAAGATTCAAATGTAGCGCTCAAGGTCATTCAATCCGATCTTGAAGACATCCGTCAGAAGGCACAAGAGCAGTCTGACTGTTCGCTTCAAACGTCGCAACCGAGTGGATACGCCCAGAAACTCATGACGAATGTCTTGGGAGAAAACCCTGCAACGTTCAGTGACCCGAGCACGCCATGGGTGGTCTTGCCCAACCCAACTTCTTTGCCCAGCGACTATCAAATCGATCGGAAAATGTTTGTAGATAACAGTGCTTCAGCCAATACTACCAATCTGTTGCAGATTGCTTATAAAGTGACTCACTCCGATTCTGGATTAGAAATTACCAAACTGAATACCGCTGTGATGCCTGATGCTGCAATGGTTTGTCCATAAAACGCGTGGGTTTACGCTGATAGAGATGATTGCGATCGTATTGGTCATTGGGGTTTAGCTGCGATCGCAGCACCCAATCTTTCCCAATGGCTCCGCCAAAAACAAGTGGATGAAGCCCTTGGCCAAATTGATTTGGCACTTCAAGAAACCCAAACTGAAGCCATCAAACGCAACCAAGCTTGTCAATTAACTCTCTCTCGCGGTGAGAACCCTCCCTTGAGTGGAAATTGTCTTCTTTCTAATCGCACATTAAAGGGAGTCACACTGAACCACAGCGCAGATAACAATCCTTGGACAATCACGTTTAACTTCAAGGGCGAAAATGGCGACCCAGATAACGATCCTGGTACACTTTGGCTTACGTCTCCCAATGGCAATGTACGAGCTAAATGTTTGGTTATTTCCGTTGGAATTGGACTACGGCGCGTAGGTAAATATTCTGACGCTGCTGAAGAAAAATGCATCACACCTTAGCTTGCTAGACCTCACCACCTTGAATGGTTTGCCCATGCGTTACGTTCACTCAGGATTTACGCTTGTTGAACTGATGGTTGCCGCTGCTGCCAGCCTTATTTTGACTAGTATTGCTTTTGCAAGCCTGCTCACTTTTCAACAAATGAGCCAAAAACAGGATGAAAAAGCAGCTCAAAAAGCAGAACTTCAGCGAGCACTGCGTTTTATTGCTAGCGATATTCAAGAAGGAAAATCCGTTGAGAGAACCGCGCCTGCATTATCCGGTTACCGACGTCTTTTCAAGATTAACCGTTCTGATGGCTCAACGATTGGATATTACTCAACATCCAGAGGGAGTCGTCCCTGGTCAGGACCCAAAATTATTTATCGGCGAGATTCTAAAAAAGACATATCTTATGCGTTGATCGATCAAATTTCGGACAAAAAACCATCTTCAGATTGTCCAGGCACTGGCTTTAGTAATTTAGGGGTTAGTTTGGCTATTGAAGGCTCTAAAGTCACAGTATGTCTGGTTGGTAGCTTATCTAATTCAAATGAAGTTTTAGTGGAGTCAATTCAAGTGACAAGCCGCGCAAGGCCAGGGTCGTAGAATTGGTATTTTCAATCGATTTAAAGGATTTTGAGAATTCTCTCCAAGGTGCGGTTATTTTCTACTGGGGAACCAAGGGTAATTCTGAGTCCGCCTCCAGTAAAGCGTACCGATGTCCCGAGCTTCTTTAGCTGATGGCTTAGGTCTGCTGTTGCTTTTTCCGTATCCATTTGCAGATAAATAAAATTCGCTGCACTAGGCCATAGCCTGAGCTGAGAACGATCCTTCAGAGCAGTATAAAGACGATCGCGTTCTTGAAGTACTTCAGGCACGGTCTGTAAAAGCTGTTGCCGATGGGTCAGGGCTAAGTGTGCTGCCGCTTGCGTCATTGCAGGCAAATTATAAGGCAAACGAACTTTTTCTAAGACTTGAATGAGTTCCGGTTGGGCGATCGCATATCCCACCCGATGGGCCGCTAACCGAAACGCCTTAGAGAAGGTCCGCAAAATCACCCAGTTGGAGTGTTGGGCTATTTCACTTACTAAAGTGTGCTGGCTAAATTCAAAGTAGGCTTCATCAATCACCACTAAAATATGGGATGGCAATTGTTTCAGCCATTCAATTTCTGTACTTGTGAGCGGATTCCCCGTCGGGGAATTAGGATGCACCATAAACACCACGCGGATAGGTGGAGCAGTGGTTTGAGCGGACTCTTGGTGCGAAGCTATCGCAGCCTCAGCTTCATCTAAATTGAGCGCAAACCCATCATCACGCTGGATAGTGACGACGGGAATCCCTAGGGTTTGGGCCAAAATTGCGTACATTGAAAAGGTGGGATTAGCGACCAGGATTGAACCTTGACCCCCTAAACAGGTTGCAATCAGCAAAGACCGGATCAGTTCATCGGAGCCATTGCCCACTGAAATATGGTCAGCACTAATCTGAATGGGGTTTGTGGCGGATTCTGTGACGTAAGTGGCGATCGCACTTTTCAGATCGGTATGCGCTCCATCAGGATACCGATTGGCTTCAATATGGTGTTGGTAGGTTGAAGCAAGCCGTTGCTTGAGGTCATCGGGCAGATCGTAAGGGCACTCATTGGTATCTAGACGATCGATGGGTTGGCTCTGATGTTCGCCCTCTGCTTCAGGGTGAGGCGTATAGGCGTTCAGTTGGGTCAAATCAGAGCGCAGAAATGAAAGCATGAGGGCGGATGAGAGGTGGAATAAAAATGAACATCTTCCGATTGTAGCCCGACCGATTGAGGTTTTCCCTGCATCGACAAAACGGTTCATCCAATTCCACTAATCCCCTCCTGGGAGGGGCAGGGTGGGTTGCGTCAGTGCGCTCCTCGACG
>JAAURS010000296.1 GCA_012032135.1 Acaryochloridaceae cyanobacterium RU_4_10
TGTCAATGGCGCGGTGGACCCACTCCGACCCATCCCGAACTCGGTTGTGAAACGCTGTAGCGGCGAAAATAGTTGGAGGGTAGCCTCCTGCAAAGATAGCTCGATGCCAGGTTTGTTTTTGAATGAAAAGCTCTATCTCTGTATGAGATAGAGCTTTTCCTATTGAGATGATGAGATTGTAGTGCAGACATTATTGGCTTGTTCCCATGTGAAGCTGGTGCCGCTTCTGGCTAGAGCGATCGCCCTTTTTCCATTCTCCCAAATCGCTATGATGAGAGAATGCGCTCAATCCATGACATAGCGTCACTCAAGGAGATAAATTATGATCTCTACTGCAACCGAGAAAATGGGAAAAGTCACCGCTACCATTACCGTTACAAACCAGGTCGATCGAATTCTGGCCGATCGAGGCTTTATTCCAGACAATCAGGTGCGTTCTTTGATGCTGGAAAATGTTTTGTTTGATGCGGGTGCGACTCGACTTTGCTTACCTGCGAATGTGATTGACCAGTTAGGTTTAGTGCTCCAAGAAGAAGTAGAAGTTAAGACCGCTGTGGGTATCCGTAAAGCCAAACTCTATAAGGAAGTGATTTTACAGGTTGAGGGACGGCAGGGTGTGTATAACTGCATGGAGTTGCCAGGAGGTGAAGATTCGCTTCTGGGTGTTATTCCTTTGGAAGATTTGGGGTTAGAGCCAGATTTGCAAACTCAAACCCTTAAAGTGTTGCCCACTGAAGGCAAAGATACTTATCTCATGATTCTTTGAGCATTGTCTTTAGGAAACGTGAGGCGATCGCAAACCTCAACTAAAGTGTGTGAGAATGGTAATCCTGAATAGCTTTTACATCTAGTGGATCGGATTGTAAGGCTCGGATGGCGGCAGCAGTAGCTTTTGCGCCTGCGATCGTGGTGACAATTGGGATTTTGTAAGTGAGTGCGGAACGACGGATGAGGCGACCGTCGGCTTGGGCTTCTTCGCCGGAAGGTGTATTGAGGATGAGGTGGACTTGGTTGTTTTTGACCCAGTCTAGAACGTTAGGACGGCCTTCATGCAGTTTGTAGACGAGATCTACGTCTAGCCCTGCTTCTTGGAGGACGGTGCGGGTGCCATTGGTGGCGATTGCCTTAAATCCCATCTCAATTAAATCTTTGACTACGGGAATGATAGCGCGTTTGTCGCGATCGCTCATGGTGACAAATACAGTTCCAGAAAGGGGGATTTTTTGGTTGGCCGAGAGCTGCGCTTTAGCGTAGGCGCGTCCAAAGTCTTGGTCAATGCCCATCGCTTCGCCTGTAGAACGCATTTCGGGACCTAAAATAGTGTCAGTTCCAGGGAATTTTTCGAAGGGCAGAACGGCTTCTTTAACGGAAATATGGCTCGGGATTTTCTCCTCAGTGAGGCCCAATTCAGCTAAGGTTTTGCCAGACATTAGCCGTGCTGCAATTTTTGCGAGGGGGTGCCCAATGGCTTTGGAGACAAAGGGGACGGTTCGCGAGGCGCGGGGATTTGCTTCAATGATGTAGACCTGTTCGCCTTGGACGGCAAATTGAATATTCATCAGGCCAATGACCTTGAGGGCTTTAGCAAGTTGAATCGTCCAGGTGCGGATTCGATCGAGTGCCGATTTGCTTAATGATAGGCTGGGCAGGGTGCAGGCGGAGTCACCGGAGTGGATGCCTGCTTGTTCGATGTGTTCCATGATGCCGCCAATGACAACGGCCCCAGTGTGGTCTGCGATCGCATCCACATCTACTTCGATCGCATTTTCCAAAAACTTATCGATCAGGATGGGATGTTCTGGTTCAATTTGGACGGCGTAGGTCATGTACCGTTCGAGTTCGGCATCAGAGTAAACAATCTCCATTGCGCGTCCGCCCAAAACATAGCTAGGGCGAACCACAACGGGGTATTGGATATGTTGTGCGACCGCTAAGGATTCCTCAAAATTTCGGGCGATGCCGTTGGCTGGTTGGGTGATGTTGAGTTCGCGCAGAATTTTCTCGAACCGCTCTCTATCTTCAGCAGTATCGATCGAATCGGGTGAAGTGCCCCAGATTTTAGGAAGTTTGCGGCCAAGAGGATTTTCTTCCAACTGCGAACTTTCTGCTCTCAAATACTCCTGTAACGGAACTGCCAACTTCAAAGGCGTCTGCCCCCCAAACTGAATGATGATGCCCTCAGGGTTTTCCGCTTCGATGATATTGAGCACGTCTTCTTTGGTGAGCGGTTCAAAGTAAAGGCGATCGCTGGTATCGTAATCGGTGGAAACAGTTTCTGGGTTGGAGTTGACCATAATGGTCTCGAATCCGTCTTCGCTGAGGGCGTAGGCGGCATGGCAGCAGCAGTAGTCGAACTCGATCCCCTGGCCGATGCGGTTGGGACCAGAGCCTAGAATCATAACCTTGCGTCGAGTGGAAGGTAGCACTTCAGTTTCGGATTCGTAGGTGGAGTAGTAGTAGGGGGTAAGAGCTTCAAATTCGGCGGCGCAGGTGTCTACGGTTTTGTAGGCTGGGATTACGCTAAGGGATTTGCGGTACTGGCGCACTTCGTCTTCAGTGGTGTGGGTGGCGTAGGCAATTTGGCGATCGCTGAAGCCTTGCCGCTTGATTTGCCAGAGGGTGGCGCGGTCGAGGGCGGGAAGCGGGGTTTGTTTGAGGAAGTTTTCGGTTTCGAGTAGATCGCGCATTTGGTTGAGAAACCACGGGTCAATTCCGGTGATGTCAAAGATGTCTGGTACGCTCATGCTGGCTTGCATGGCGTGACGCAGGGTATAGATGCGATCGGGGTTGGGGGTGCGCAGGCCAAAGCGGATTTGTTCGGGGGTGGGTGGGGTTTCGTCGCGATCGCAGCCCCAGCCCGAACGACGTCCGTTTTCCATGGAGCGCAAGGCTTTTTGGAAAGATTCTTGGAAGGTGCGGCCAATGGCCATCGCTTCGCCGACGGATTTCATTTGGGTGGTCAGGATGGGTTCTGAGCCAGGAAATTTTTCAAAGGCGAACCGGGGAATTTTTGTGACGACGTAATCAATGGTGGGTTCAAAGCTAGCCGGGGTTTTCTTGGTAATGTCGTTGGAGATTTCGTTGAGGGTGTAGCCGACAGCGAGTTTTGCGGCAATTTTGGCAATCGCAAACCCCGTGGCTTTGGAGGCTAGGGCGGACGATCGCGACACCCGTGGGTTCATTTCAATGACGATGACATCGCCTGTTTTGGGATTGACGGCGAACTGAATGTTAGAGCCGCCTGTCTCGACGCCAATTTCGCGAATGATTTTGATGGAAGCATCCCGCAGCCTTTGATATTCTTTATCGGTGAGGGTTTGGGCGGGGGCGACGGTAATGGAGTCTCCGGTATGAACGCCCATCGGGTCGATGTTTTCAATAGAGCAAATAATCACGACGTTATCGGCAAGATCCCGCATAACCTCTAGCTCATACTCTTTCCAGCCGATGAGGGATTGTTCGATCAGGATTTGGGAGACGGGGCTGGCGTCTAGGCCGGATTGGGCGATCGCTTCAAATTCTTCTTGGTTGTAGGCAATGCCGCCGCCCGTGCCGCCTAGGGTAAAGGCTGGGCGAATAATCAACGGGTACGTCCCAATCTGTTGGGCAATTTCCCTGGATTCTTGAAGGGTATTGGCGAGCCCTGAGGGGCAAACACCGACGCCAATGCGTTCCATTGCTTCTTTAAAGAGTTTGCGATCTTCGGCCATTTCAATGGCAGGCAGTTTTGCGCCAATGAGTTCTACACCGTAGCGTTCTAAGATGCCTGTTTTGGCTAAGGTGACGGCTAAATTCAATGCGGTTTGGCCGCCCATTGTCGGTAATAGGGCATCGGGACGTTCTTGGGCGATGACTTTTTCAACAATTTCTGGAGTCAGTGGCTCGATGTAGGTCCGGTCTGCGGTGTCCGGGTCCGTCATGATGGTGGCTGGGTTGGAGTTGATGAGGATGACCTCATACCCCTCGTCTCGCAGAGCTTTGCAGGCTTGGGTGCCGGAATAGTCAAATTCGCAAGCCTGTCCGATGACGATGGGACCAGAGCCGATCAGCAGAATTTTGTGAAGGTCATTACGACGGGGCATAGGTGCGCACGGGTAGGTTCAGCAGGGGCAGGGAGGGCTCTAAAGATCGGCCGATTTCAGGCCACAAAAACACTCCAGAGCATTGAACCGAGACCCATCTGGATTATAAGGGTGGATTCGCTGCGCTGGAGAAAATTTCAGG
Source organism: Acaryochloridaceae cyanobacterium RU_4_10 (assembly GCA_012032135.1). Classification (GTDB taxonomy): domain Bacteria; phylum Cyanobacteriota; class Cyanobacteriia; order Thermosynechococcales; family Thermosynechococcaceae; genus JAAURS01. The sequence continues at coordinate 4,225 of JAAURS010000296.1, forward strand.
TGTCCTCTGCGCCCTTCTTAGGTTACTACAAAAGTTATGTGGTAAACGTTTGGTGCAGACCGTTGGTTATCGCTATCCCTAAAAACGCATCGAAGATAGCCATCCCAAGAGTCTGGGAAGACCAACAAACGATGAGCTAGAGTCGCTATACATAAAGGTTGTTTCTTTGAGATAGTAACTTGAATTGGAAGAGCCATTAAAATTCCCAGAGACCGTAGAACCGCCAGAACCCCCGCCAGGTGTTACGGCACCTGAATAATTAGTGGTATTTGAAGCATCTGTAAAAATCTCTCTTTGATTGAAATACATGAACACAAAGCCTCCAGACAGAGACTCCTGCTCTTCTTCTGAGACATCTGCCAGGAGATTGGAGTGAATGGATTCAATTTCATGGCGATCGCAAGCTTCAGTAGACATAAATCTTAACTCCTTAAGATGGATAAAATAGAAAGTTTAAGTGTTCTCCAGGGATGTTTAGGAGAGCTTTTCGCTCTCCTTCCAATACTAACTGCCCTTTATTGATTAGCGCAATCCAATCTGCTCGATTAATGGTAGCCGGACGGTGAGAAATCATGATGGTTGTTTTACCACGACGATGGTGGAGAAGATTATCTAATACCTCTCCTTCACTAACAGGGTCTAAGCTAGCCGTAGATTCGTCCAAGATCAGGATGGGCGGATCGTTGACAATGGCCCGTGCGATCGCAAGTCGCTGTCTCTGCCCCCCCGAAAGGTTGGCCCCAAACTCTCCTAGAATCGTTTGGTACTTATTGGGAAGTTGGCCGATGAAATCATCTGCATCGGCAATCTGACAGGCTTTGACAATTTGTTCAAAGGTAACATTGGGATGCCCCAGTTGAAAGTTCTCGATAATTGAACGACTCCAAAAATGGGCATCTTGAGGCACATACACGACTTGTTCGCGCAAGCAATCCAAACTGATGTCATCAAGATTGTATGGCCCCATTCGAATGCCGCCAGACTGAGGTTGATACAAGCCTGCCATTAACTTTGCCAAAGTACTTTTCCCGCAACCCGATCGGCCAATCAGTGCCACAACCCTTCCGCCTGGAATCGTGAGAGAAAAGTTATCAAGCAAAGTCACACGACCGGCATGATAGAAGCTAATATTCTGACAAGCAATATCAAAATCTTCCAAAATATTGGCATAGGGTTTGCGGGCGCTGCTCTCCTCAGCCTTTGCATCGATCACTTCAAGCAAGCGGCCCACTGCCGTTTGGGACCGAAAATATTCATCTACCAGTCCAATGACAGCCGCCACAAACGCTAGAAGATTCCCCTGCATTGAATTAAAGGCAAGGAGTTGGCCAATGCTTAATTCTTCCTTAATAACAAGCTGACTGCCAATTGCTAGAAGTGCCACACTCCCAACATTGGAAATGAGTTGCGAAAAAGTTCCCGTCCAAATGCCAAGCTGCACCGTCCCAAAGGTCACGTTTGCTAACGCCGAATCGCATTGGAATAC
>JAAURS010000297.1 GCA_012032135.1 Acaryochloridaceae cyanobacterium RU_4_10
CAGCGACACCATCTTTTTGGCGCAGCGTATGGAAACGGTTGTAGCGGCCCGTTAATAACTTGTGGGGATAGGCTTGATGCCCCACATCCCAAATCACCTTATCGCGATTCAAGTCTAGAGTTTGATAGAGGGCTAGAGTCAGCTCCACAACCCCCAACCCTGGCCCTAAATGCCCTCCACTCGCGGCCACGGTTTCGAGGTGTTTATCTCGAATTTCGCGCGCAATTTGCTTCAACTGCGGAATAGACAGTCCGTGCAGTTGGTTGGGATGGACAATTTCACTCAGGTGCATAGTTGGAGCCATCTCTAATCTGGGGTGGGTTTAGCTAACCTCCACTTTAGCGGATTTCCAGAGGCACAAGAGGCAAATTTCATGAGGATTTTCGATCGCGAGACGAGGAGAGATGTCCAAACAAAGATCGAACCGATCGCGCTCTTCAATATCGATCCATCAGCTTCCGAAATTTTCCCACCAATTATTGAGGGGAACGTACACCACAGGGGTCCAAAGGCTACTGATGATGGCAGAACTGAGGGCAACGCGTTGGAAATGGGGCCAGATGTCTTCTAGCATCCACGCTTTACCAAATGCAAATTGTACTGCGGCAATCCCCTCTACAACGATCGCCATGACAAAGACTAACAAAGATGCGGAAATAAAGTTTTCTTCAATAAAGCGTTGTTTGTCGATGCGGCTGGTTAGAAATCCAGCAAGACCTAACCCAAGGGCATGACTGGGATAGGCCACCGTCAGTCCATCCTGAATCCAACCCAAGGCAATTCCTGCGATCGCACCCTGGAATTGCGATCGGGTTGCACTCCAAGTCACCACCCAGATCAACAACCAATTGGGAGCCGTATTCAGTAACACCATTCCTGGTAAGCGATTGGATTGTAAAATCGCGCACAGCATCACAGAGCCGACTAACACGGCAACATTGAGTCGTTGTAGAGACGCGCGAGACCAAAATCTAAGGGGCTTAGCCATTGACCAATACATTGACCCATTCCAACTTGTCAATCGGCGTGACAAACTCTACGATGGCCTGTGGTGTCGGGAGCTTATCGAGCTTTAGTTCGCTAATACGACCCATGGCAACACCCGGAGGAAACCGACTGCTCAGGGTAGAGGTCACAACAGCATCATTGATTTTAACGTCTGGAGTTTTCTCAAAAAACTCCAGCACACCATAGCGACTCGATCTCCCTTTAAAATGCCAACCTGACGACTGCGCGTGACCGTAATGCCAATTTGACTGTTAGGGTCGCTAACCAAAAGGACGCGGCTCGTACTGGGCGTTACACTCATAATGCGACCCACCAGTCCCCCTGGAGCCGTCACCACCGAATCTACCTTTATCCCGTCTAGGCTTCCTTTACCCAAGGTCAACAGATCCCACCAATTGTCAGCACTGCGGGACAGCACAGGAGCGGACACTTTCTTCCGGTTAGGCAAAGCGGGTAAATCCAACAGCGCTTTCAAAGATTTATTCTGTGCCTCTAGCTCTTGAATCTGTTGCTGCAAACTTTGGGTTTGAGCGTCCAAAAGCTGCTGCTGCACTTTTCCATCCCCTTTAAACGGCCAGACTAGCAAGCGATTGAGGTCTGCCAAACCTGTCCCCTGAGTTAGCTTCACTAACCCAGCAACACCTAACACAAGACAGGCCAGCAAAATCAAGGACTGACTTCGACTCCACCACCGAATGACTTTTTTCATCCTCACTTTGGGTTAGACGTTAATCGTGCCATTGCTAAAGGAACGAGAGTATTTCTCAAAATCTTCTAGCACTCGTCCGGTGCCGATCGCGACACAGCTCAGCGGATCGTCGGCAATATGCACCACAATCCCAGTTTCATGGCTGATCAGTTTATCTAGTCCCTTCAGTAATGCACCCCCACCTGCCAAAACAATCCCTCTGTCCACAATATCCCCAGCTAACTCTGGAGGAATGCGCTCGAGGGTGCGCTTTACGGCTTCCACGATTGAGGACAAGGGCTCGATCATGCTTTCGCGGATTTCTGGCCCTTTAATTAAGACTGTTCTAGGCAAACCGGACAGTAAATGCAGTCCCCGAACTTCTAAGGATGCATCATCATTATCATGGGTGGGATAGGCCGACCCAATCCGAATCTTGATATCTTCAGCCGTGCGATCGCCAATGACCAGGTTGTGAACTTTTTTCATGTACTGGCTGATCGAGTCAGTCAACTCATCACCAGCCACCCGCACTGATTCACTCGCCACCGCACCCCTTAAGCTGAGCACTGCCACTTCAGTCGTCCCGCCACCAATATCCACAATCATGCTGCCAGTGGCTTCAGTCACGGGCATCCCCGCCCCAATTGCTGCTGCAACGGGCTCTTCAATTAAATGGACATCGCCTTCTCTGGCCCCAGCTTGAATCGCAGCATCAATGACGGCGCGGCGTTCGACACCTGTTACCCCGCTGGGAATTCCAACCACAACCCGCAACGCACCAATGTTCCGTCCCCCATGCACCCTACGGATAAAATGCTTGAGCATCATTCCGTGGCATCAAAATCTGCAATGACCCCATCTCGCAACGGACGAATGGTGATGATAGAGCCCGGTGTGCGTCCCACCATCTGCTTGGCTTCTTCGCCCACAGCTAAAGCCTTGCGAGTGGTTTGATCGATCGCAACAACGGAGGGCTCCTGAATCACGACCCCCTTGCCAGGGACATACACCAAGATGTTGGCGGTTCCCAAATCGATTCCAATATCGCGGGATAGACGTCCAATGTTTCCAATATTTCCGATATTTCCAAAATTTAAGAAAGCGGGGACTTTCACCGATACGTTCCTCGTGTGTGTTATTTGGGGGAGTTACAGAAGTCATCGTGCTGGATTCTAGTATGTTTTGTAACATGCGTCCAGCCAGATGACAGAGTATTTACAGCAAATTATATTGCTTCGGGATTATTGGCGGATTTGTCCCAGCTTCAGGTTCAAAATTGATAGCCCGAAGATGATTAAAAACAAGATGAGTCCGATCGCACAGGCATAGCCCATTTCTAGATCTTGAAAGGCTCTTTGGTAGAGGTAATAAACAATGGTTTTGGAGCTATTGACGGGCTCCCCTTTAGTCATAATAAAGACTTCTTCAAAGACTTTGGTGGCGGAGATTGAAGAAATGACGGCCACCAAAAATAAGTAGGGGCGCATGAGGGGAATGGTGATGTCCCAATGCTTTTGAAAACCATCGGACCCGTCAATGGAGGCGGCTTCGTAGAGATCGGCGGGAATGCCCTGCAATCCAGCGAGGTAGATGACCATATAGTAGCCCAGTCCTTTCCAAACGGTGACGGCCATCACGCTAAAGAGCGCTAAGTCTGGACTGGTCAACCAAGGGATGCCTTCGCCCATTCCCAACCATTGTAAGCCTTGGTTCAGCAATCCATTGGAGGCATATAACCATTTCCAAGCAATCCCTGCAACGACCATTGAAATGACGACGGGGGTATAGTAGGCGGTGCGGAACCAGCGAATGCCCGTAAGTTTTTGGTTGACTAGGATGGCGATGCCTAAGGGCAAGAGGGCCAAAATGGGAACGACACAAATGAGGTAGAGCAGGGTGTTGGTCAAGGTCTTCCAAAACACTGGGTCGCGCCACAGTTTTTGGAAATTGGCCAAGCCAATCCATGCTGGGGCTTGGGTGAGGTCGTATTCAAAGCGGGTGAAGCTTAGGTAAAATGCCTGAAGTGCGGGCCAGAAGACGGTTAAGGCGAGGACAATTAAGGCCGGAGCCAGGAACAGGTATGGAGTCAGCGATCGCAGGATTGCTGACTGTTTGACTGAAAGTGTTTGGGAAGAACGATCCATCACAAAGGTGCGGCATCTGGTGCTGAACCATTAAACAGCAAAAAGAGTTCTTTGCACACTTGTTTGAGGGTGTCTTGAAATCCATTGGGCGGCGGATGGGTTCCCGCGAACGTCCAATCCCCAATGGTTGAGAACCGCCAACGTTGGTCGCCAAAGGGTCCAAAACAAGCCGCTTCTACTCCGATCAAGCGTTGTTCGTGGAGGCGAAGTTGAATGAGGGTTTGGCCTGCGGGTAAGTTGAGACCAATATCCAAAGAATCGGGATCGACCCATTCTTGAGTGTCTGGGTCGTTGTCCCAGGGTTTTAAGTTGGCTTTAACAGTGGGAAACTGACGCTTAAATAAATCCACCACCGCTGCAATTTTAGTCGCCGCTTCTGGACTGGTTGCTCGCTCCGCAGCGTTCATCCACAGCTCTCCTTAACCACGCCATACTGTTAATCTTGGACAAGTTATAAGTTGTCCATAAGATTACATTATTAATAGTCTACCGATCGGTCTGCTGCGAAATCGTATCTTGCTCGATGTTTTTCAAACTTTATGGGCTGGCGATCGTTCCCCTGAGAAACGACCCAATCACCCTGCACAGATCAAAACCGCGATCGCTGCTTCAACCTCTCCGCAACGGCCTCCAGTACAATGGCTAATGTTCCGGTGGGCGATCGCTTTTGAAAACCGATTCTATTTTTTATAAGATTTTCCAGACTGACCCTGGTATTTTGTTTGAGTTGCTGGGGCGATCGCCTGATTTGGCTAATAGCTACGATTTTAGCTCGGTTGAAATCAAGCAGGTGGCCTTCAGAATTGATGGGGTGTTTCTGCCCAAGCTAGATTCAAATGACAAGACTGTGTGGTTTGTGGAGGTTCAATTCGGGCGAGATCCAAAGTTTTATGGACGTTTCTTTGGCGAAATCTATTTTTATCTCGATCTTCATCAAGACACCCAGGACTGGCAAGCGGTTGTCATCTTTCCCAAGCGCAGTATTGAACCTAGACAGCGGCATCTTTATCGAGCGAATCTGGCGTCCGATCAGGTTCACAGGATTTATCTGGATGAACTCACTGATGTTCCGACTGAATCGTTTGGTGTGGGCTTAATGCAGTTGATTCTGGCAGATTCTGAGGATGCGGTCTCTCAAGCTCAAGCGCTACTGAATAAAACGAATGCTCAAGGCCAGACAAATTCTAAGATTGCTGCCATAATTGAAATCATCGAAACGATTCTGATTTATAAGTTTCCACTGCTGGGTCGAGAGGAAATTGAGCGTATGTTGGGCTTAGGTGAACTTAGAGAAACGAAGGTCTATCAAGAAGCTCTGCATGAAGGCCGCCAAGAAGGTGAGCAGGCTGGCATCCTCAAGGGCGAACAAACTCTTATTCTCCGCCAACTCACCCGCCGCATTGCTAAAGTGGCTCCAGAATTACAAGAGCAGGTTCAATCGCTATCCTTGGCTCAGCTTGAGTCCTTGAGCGAGGCACTGCTGGACTTTACCAGTGCTAAAGATTTAAGTCTGTGGTTGCAGCAGAATTCGTAGGTCTTTATCAATATCAACCATGTCAGATCATCAAACAAGCTACCCTAACTTCTTATAATTTTGACCATTCAAATGGAATGGCTTTTGGCAAGAGGTCATCAAACTCACCTTCGCAAAAATAGTAACAGCCATCTGCGATTCATCGTCATCATGGATTCCTGTGACTGCGATACCTAGTAGTCCACCAAAGGAACTCTGCCTAGTTCAAGGATGTAAGAACAGGGTATAAGTTTTCTAGCTTAATACGTGCATCATGTACTTAAAAA
>JAAURS010000298.1 GCA_012032135.1 Acaryochloridaceae cyanobacterium RU_4_10
CAGTTACTGGTTGGAGCCGCCGTTGACCCGCAACTGAGCAGTTGGTCCAGCCTCCAAAGCCGATTTGAGAAAAAAGTCCAGTCAGGAGCTGAATTTTTTCAAAGTCAGTTAATTGTGGACTTCGATCGCCTCGAAAAGTTTATGACCCAAATTGCAGCTCCCTGCAGAAAACCCATTCTCGCTGGAATCTTTTTACTAAAGTCTGCTAAAAATGCACGGTTCATTAACAAGAATGTCCCTGGCGTCACTATTCCAGACTCCATCATCGATCGGCTAGAACGGGCTGAAGACCCGCTGCGCGAAGGCATGGCGATCGCAGCAGAACAGGTCCGTCTGGCCCGAGATTTATGTCAGGGTGTCCATCTAATGGCAGTCCGACGAGAAGACTTGATCCCAGCCATCTTAGATCTGGCTAACATCAAGCCCATCTCAGAGCTATGCAAAAGCAGTAACGTTTAGAAAGTTCGGCGAGCACCACCACCGCTATTTTCCTTAGGTTTCGCCTTATTGACCTTCAATTGACGGCCCATCCACTCTGCCCCATCCAGGTCGGAAATGGCATTATTTTCATGGTCATCTTCAGACATTTCTACAAACGCAAAACCGCGCATGCGGCCTGTTTCGCGATCGATGGGCATGACAACCCGTTTGACGGTTCCGTACTCAGTAAAAACCTCGCGGATATCTTCTTCAGTAGCTTGGTAGGACAAATTTCCAATGTAAATGGTCATGATCGAACAAATTAGATGAGCGTTGAACTTAAGTTCAGCCCTTGATTAGGGGGAGATGAACAGGAGTAAACTGTTACTGGGCTTCCGATATAGGTCGCCGATTCCCAACCAATGGGGTGGCTGAACTTTTGGATTTTCTCATAATAACCGTTTTTTCTCTTGTGTTCCCAGTCACGATTCAGACAGGATTGGGAATAGCTTTGGATTCTGGCAGACTGTCTCCAGGCAACCCCATCACTTCGTTGTACAACTGGTTGTAAGACAAAGCGGATTTATCCCAACTAAAGTCTTTCCGCATTCCCCGTTGTTGCAACCCTCGCCAAGCATCTCGGTACTGGAACCCTTCCCAAGCTCTGACCAGACAAGTAAACAAATCGAGGGGCTCATAGCGATCGAAGCAATACCCCGTTCCAGTCCCTTCGCTCGGAATGTGATGCTCGACCGTATCGACTAAGCCGCCGGTGCGTCGCACTACTGGAACACAGCCATAGCGCAGGGCAATCAGTTGACTGATTCCACAGGGTTCAAATCGGCTGGGCATCAAAAATGCATCCGACCCTGCATAAACGCGCCGAGACAGCGATTCGCTATAGAGTAATTGAGTGGACACTCGTCCGGGGAAACGGGAGGCGAGTTGCCACAGTTGGGTTTCATAATTGCGATCGCCTGTCCCCAAAATCACAAACTGTGCATCGGTATAAGATAAAAACCGATCCATCATCTGCAAAATCAACTCAATTCCTTTCTGCTCCACCAAGCGGGAAACCATGCTCAACAAAAAGGCTTTAGAATTAACTTCCAATCCTAATTCTTCTTGCAGGGCAACCTTGTTGGGTTTGCGATCGTCCAAGGTTTCAGGCGTAAAGGTTTTGGCAAGATACTTATCCGTTGCCGGATCGTAAGTTTCAGTATCAATTCCATTCAGAATTCCCGAAGATTTTTCGTTAATGAAAGATAATAACCCTTCAAGGGTTTCACCATAGGCTGGCGTCTTAATTTGTTCCGCATAGGTGGGCGATACCGTATTCACCCGATCCGCAAACTGAACCGCCGCCGCCATTACATTGTGTCCCTGCATATACCAAGGACACCAAGTGATTTGTTCCAGCCGCCAGCGCCAAGGACCTTGGTAAGCCAAGTTATGAATCGTAAAGACCGTACTAATATCTGGGGTTTGATGGAGCCAAACGGGCAACATGCCCGTATGCCAATCATGGCAATGAACGATATCAGGCTTCCAATAATTCCAGCAAAACTCCGCCGCTCCATTAGAAAAAAATGTAAACCGCCAATCTTCATCGTCGCCAAAATAGATCCGCCGAGGTTTAAAGGCCGGATGCTCCATCAAATAGAGCGGTACATCCGTTCCAGGTAAACGGTTTCATACACCGCAAAGTGATGAAACATCGCAGAGCCCTTCCAAATGGGTTCTTTAGGAATCGCCGTCATTTTGTCCGGCAGAAAACCGTAGTAGGGCAAAAATATACGGACATCGTGGCCCAACCGACGCAAAAATTTAGGAAGCGCTCCTACCACATCCCCCATTCCCCCCACTTTTGCGATCGGGGAAGCTTCTGCCGCTACAAACAGAATTCGCATATGACCTTTTACCTTGTGCTGTGCTCAATTAGCGTGACCGTTTACGTTGTTCCAAATTCCCATCGGTGAACGAAAAAGCCCTGTCGTTAGTCTAATGGGCGCGCGGACAGAATCCAAGTATTTTGAATTTCTGACAAAAAAGTCGGCTAGTGTTTGCCTAGCCGACTGCGTCACTCCAATCTTTCCAGCCTCAAATGACTTAGAATCCCAGGAAGGTTCTCACTATCCCTAAAGATCCAGTGATGGGGGAGAAAATCGCACTGCTCGCATCAGAAAACGAAGCTAAACCAGACCGACCAATAATCACAACATCGTTATTGCGAAGGGCTGGATTTCTCTGTTCATCTACAGGCGCATCAAACGCAATCCTAATTTTGCGCTCTGTCACAGTTCCATCGGGATTCAAGCGAATTAGCTTGACCGTATTCTTATTAGCCCGTTGACTATTAAACCCACCCGCTGCCAGTACCGCTGTATTTAATGGGGTATTGGGCTTAATTTTTACGGTCCCAGGTTTGATGACTTCTCCCACCACGTTCACATCAATGGTTGCAGGAGAGAGGGTAGCGTTGGCCAGGAACTGTTGTTCTTCTCGGGTAAGGGGGACTGTGGCTTTAGAAATCAACACGGTATCTCCCTCTTGAAGCGGAATATCTTGCCGGATATCCCCTTCTACTAAAAGTTTCCACAGATTGACGGGCAATAATTGTTCTTTCCCCGTTCGGGCAATGCGACGGATTTGAATGGTCCGCACATCCGCTTCTGGTTTAATCCCACCCGCAAGTTGAATGGCTTGGGAAACCGTGGGCAGGTTCTTGGAGTTTGCATCGGTGGGAGCGCCTTGAGTACCCGCTTCCTTCACTACCGCGTTACCAGCCTGAACTGTATAGGGACCTGGTCGAAACACTTCCCCAATGACAGCAATCTTGAGGGGCTGGGTGTTGTCTGACGCAAAACTGGAATTCACCGCCGCCGCAAAATCTTCTAAAGAGGGTTTTTCAGCGGCTGAAACGACTACAATGTCACCATCTCTCAAGCGGATATCCTGACTGATATCACCATCTTGAATGAGCTTCATCAAATTGATGGAGATGGTTTGATAGTTGCCGGGCTGGGAAAAATTAGAGCGGCGCACCAAAATATTCCGTAAATCAGCAGAGGGGGTTACACCACCCGATAATTTCAGCAGTTGCGACACGGTTGGAATACTCGTTAAAGCATCCACCCCTTCTCTTCCTCCAAAAGGATAGGTTCCGGGCTTGACCACTTCTCCAGAGACTGCCAGGGTTAACTGACGCGGCCTGGACAATACTACAGTGACATAGGGGCGTTTGAAGTAACGCTTATACATGCCCGTGACAATGGCTTCTACTTCTTTGACGGTTTTCCCACCGACGAGCACGCGGCCAATAAAGGGTAGGCTGATGGTGCCATCCACCAATACGCTAAAAGGAGTTGCCCCAAACAGATCGGTTTGGCCGTACATGGTCAATTGCAGCACGTCTCCTGGCCCTAAGACGTAATCCGCCTGATTGATGTCGGCTAATCCATTATTTCGGAGATTGACTGTAGGGAGCGGGGTAAAGCTAGGATACTGATTAGATGATGGTTCTGCCGCAATAGCCGTTGAGGCAACAAAGGTGGTTAGGGCAGCAAGTGCAATGGAACGGGAAGAACGAGACATCATTAAATTATCCAAACCAGGAAACGGAATAATTTTTGGAGCGGCATCACAGCGGTCTGTTTTCTGCTGAGACGAATATCAACGGATGGATGTTTCAAATCATTGTTTCAGATAGCCACCAATTTGGCATATTTGCCTTAAGTTTTGCAACGGCGTTCTAAATTGCAGGCTTCAGCTCATACCGTTCAAAGACAACCGTTAAGTTTTGGTCAGTGCCCCTTGAGGACCATTAGACTGTACCTTAGTGCGCTTTATAAACCAGAATAAACCAGACCCCTCAAACTATTATTCATGACGAGCCGACGAATCATTGAACTCTTACGCCACGGAACGCCTGGGGACGCTATTACCGTTCGGGGGTGGTTGCGGACGAAACGGGAGCTGAAGGATTTTACTTTTTTAGAAGTGAATGACGGCTCGTCGTTGCAAGGATTGCAGGTTCTACTCGAACCGAGCCTTCCAGACTATGCGGAGTTGCTGCGATCGCTCACCACCGGATCGTCTCTGACGGTGGAGGGTGTTCTGGTGGCGTCCCAAGGCAAGAATCAGCGGGTTGAGCTAAGGGCACAATCCCTTCAAGTTTGGGGCACGGCAGATCCAGAAACTTATCCGCTCCAAAAGAAACGACACTCGTTTGAATATTTACGGACGATTGCCCATTTGCGATCGCGGACCAATACCCTGGGTGCGGTGTTTCGGGTCCGCAATGTCTGTGCGGCGGCCATTCACCAGTTTTTTCAAGAGCGAGGCTTTTTATGGGTGCATACCCCCATCATTACGACGGGGGACTGTGAGGGTGCGGGGGAACAATTTACGGTTACGGGGTTTAATTTGAACCAACTGCCTAAGACAGCAGAGCAATCCATTGACTTTAGCCAAGATTTTTTCGGAAAGCCCACTTACTTGACCGTCAGCGGACAGCTTGAAGCCGAAATTATGGCGATGGCTTTTAGCAACGTCTATACCTTTGGTCCCACGTTCCGGGCCGAAAACTCCAATACCTCTCGCCACTTAGCTGAGTTCTGGATGGTGGAGCCAGAGATGGCGTTCTGCGATTTGGGCGGCGATATGGATTTAGCCGAAGCGTTTCTCAAGCACATCTTTAAGGCAGTGCTAGAACAGTGCCCAGAGGATATGGCGTTCTTTAACGAACGGGTCGAGCCGACAGTATTGGCAACAGCAGAAGCGATTGTCCAAAAGGAATTTGCGCGAATTTCTTATACAGAGGCGATCGCACTGCTAGAGAATGCCGATCGCAAGTTTGAATACCCCGTAGAGTGGGGGCTGGATTTACAGTCTGAGCACGAGCGTTACCTTGCAGAGGAATTGTTTGAGCGTCCTGTCATTGTGAGCGACTATCCCGTTGGAATTAAGGCGTTCTATATGCGCTCAAACGATGATGAACGCACTGTGGCGGCAATGGATATTTTGGCCCCCAATATCGGTGAGATTATTGGGGGCTCTCAACGGGAAGAACGGCTGGATGTTCTAGAACGCCGACTTGCGGCCCAAAATTTGAGCGCTGAAGACTATTGGTGGTATCTAGATTTGCGCCGTTATGGGACGGTCCCCCATGCTGGATTTGGGTTGGGATTTGAGCGTTTGGTTCAGTTTATGACGG
>JAAURS010000299.1 GCA_012032135.1 Acaryochloridaceae cyanobacterium RU_4_10
GTTGCGTCTCCAGCGGATTCCAGGGAATGCGGCTCTCTCCCTCAGAGCCTGTCCGAAAAGTATGGTCGATTGATCAACGGCTTGCCAGGCGGCGGGTGAGCAGTTGGATGATGGCGAGGATGGCCATCGCGGTCGAGGTCTCGATGAGCCGCTCGACGTCCTGGCGCGCGACGACGCCGGTCGCCGCCGGACATCACCATCAACGCGCCGCTGCGTCGGGTTGAAACCCGACCTTTCATGGAACTTCCATTAACTCGTTGATTCGTCTACCTTGTAGGTCCGGCTTCAGCCGGACATCTTCATTTCGGCTCTTCGATCGCCAGCAGCTCGACGTCGAACACGAGCGTGGCACCCGGCGGGATCACGTTCCTGCGCCCACGGTCGCCGTAGCCCAGATCCGGCGGGACCACCAGCCGCCGCTGCCGCCCGGCTGCCAACCCTTCCGAAACGGTTCCCTTCAAATACGCGTAGCAATCGACCGCCGGGTTACCCTTCTCGATCAGGCCCATCTTCTTCGCCAGCTTGAGGTGGATTCCAGTCGATCGGTTTGTTGGTCTTGCTGGTGTTGGGCCAAAATGACGTCGGGGGGATTGTTTAACGCTGGGTCGCGATAGGGGACTGCGGCGCGGGTGTTGAGATGTTCTTGTTCCATAACGGATAGGGGTAATAGGCCATCGGATTGCCAAGCGGCGATCGTACCTTGGGACCATTCATGGGGCAAGGGGTTATTTCCCAGCGGAATGGTGCCAATACAAAGCCCCGCTAATTTCATGGCAGATCTCACAGAAGCCGATCGCGAGTAGGTAGAGAGTTTGCCGTCCGGTGCCAAGCATTGCGCGACGATCTGAAAAAGCTCAACGGTCCAAAGTTGAGGGCAGCGACGCGGTGAAAACGGGTCAAAAAAAATGGCATCGGCTTGAAATCCGCTTTGCACAATTTTGGGGAGGGTTTGACGGGCATCTCCCAGCAGTAAGTGGGCATCCAAATGCACTTGCTGGCAGGTATGCTCCAGTGCTAAATGTTGCAGGATAACCCGCACAGAGGTTGACCAATGGTTCAAAATCTCTGGAACCAATGCTCCTACAGGAACAGTGGGGTCTAACTCCAATCCATAAACCTCAACATGACAGTTTGAATTGATGTTCCAAATGGTTTCTAGAGCCGCCGCCGTGTTGTACCCCAATCCGTAGCAAACATCCAGCAATCGAATGGAAGGATTCTGAGCTTTTTGGGGTAAATCAGTGGCTAGGGCAAATTTCTCAAACGCTTCCGCTTTGGCCCCCAAGTCACTATGAAAGGTTTCACCAAATTCGGTTGAAAAAAAGTAAAGGAACCGTCTTTAGTCGATTGAGGTGTCCAAGTTGCCATGCGTAATGATTGGCCCAACCCAAGGAATTTTGGTTAGCAACGATAGCAAACTGCATCCGAAACCAAACACATTCCCCCAAATTTTTTTAAAATGGGCTGTAACTCCCAAAAAATTTCATCTTCTTTTCCTGCTTGGCAAGTGGTGAGGATATAACTATTGCCAGAATGGTCATCCCAATCTTCAACGGTTTCACCCGACTCCCCACGGCCTACAACGTGATGAATGAGACTATATTTAACAATGCCAACCTTTTTTAATCGTTTGATGACGGCATTGACTTCTATGGAAGGCACAATCATTTCAATGCGTTTGATAGTATCCATTTTTTCTACGCCCAAACTCTATGAATAATTTCTAAGTACACGGGAATCCCGATGATGATGTTGAACGGGAAGGTGAGGGCTAGCGCCATGGAGATATAAATGCTTGGGTTTGCCTCTGGGATCGTCATCCGCATAGCAGCAGGAACCGCAATATAGGACGCGCTGGCGCAAAGAACGGCAAATAACAATGCATTTCCTTCTGATATGCCAATGAGCTTGGACAATCCAATGCCAATAGCAGCATTTAAAATAGGCATGACAACAGAAAACCCAATCACGAAGAATCCTGCTTTGGCCACCTCTTGAATCCGTCGGGCAGCAATCAACCCCATATCTAGCAAGAAAAAGCACAATACGCCATAGAAAGAATCTTGGGTAAAGGGCTTGAGTTTCTCCCATCCTGGGGCTCCCGTCAATAATCCAATGATTAAACTCCCAATCAACAGAAAGACCGATCCATTAAGGCACGCTTCCCCGCAGGACATCCCCCCACTCCATTGTCTCAGTTTCACCGTCTTCTGTTTGCTCTCGGGCAAATTTTTTAACCAAGACAATGCCGACTACAATGGCTGGAGATTCCATGAGAGCTAGGGCTGCCACCATGTGTCCGCCAAAGTCCATCCCTAGTTTTGTCAAAAATGCGCTTGCAGTGATAAAGGTAACGGCACTAATGGAACCGTAGGTTGCGCGATCGCAGAGGCATTGTAGACATCTAGCTTAAGTCTTAGGATAAAAAATGAATAAATGGGGACAATGCAAGCCATAAAAACGGCAGCTAGAAGTGTTTCTTCAATTTCTAGATTGAACCCACTTTCAACAATTTCATATCCTCCTTTAAACCCAATGGCCATTAAAAGGTAAAGGGAGAATAGTTTGGGTAAGGGTTGTGGAATTTCTAGGTCTGATTTGAGGAGAATAGCTGCCATGCCCACAAAAAAGAATAATACGGGCGGGTTGAGGATATTAGACAGAATTAAGTCGAATTCCATAGGGGCTCTGTGTATAAATCTAAGTTAAATGGCTTAAAACTTTGGCTTGTTAATGATATCCACTCTTTCTAGAGAAAAGGGGATGGGCTATGGGATCCGTTATCCATGAGTGCTGAATTTGGGTGCGATCGCCAATCTTATCTTGAGATTTTGCGACCCGATGCCAATACTATTGACTATTAGGAGCTGATTGTGACATAAAACGGGGACGTCACCCACTAATACATCCAGGATCGAAACAGAGGTTTGGGGAAATATGAAGAATTCTTTAGGACGTCGCAGTCTTTTGAAAGGGTTGGGAATTGCTGGGCTCGGAGCGTTCTCAGGATTGTTGGGCAATGATTCACCTGTCTTGGCAGCTACATCGACAAACATTAGTGCGGATGATGCGCTCGATCGCCTGATGGAAGGGAATCGTCGGTTCACCCAACAACAATCTGAATATCCGCACCAATCTCTTAAACGATTGCAAGAAGTAGCCTATGCCCAACATCCCTATGCAACTATTTTGAGCTGTGCTGACTCGCGGGTTCCGGCAGAAATTATTTTTGATGCTGGGATTGGTGATTTATTTGATATTCGTGTTGCTGGAAATATTGTGACACCAGAAGTATTAGGTAGCTTGGAATATGCCGTACTTCAGCTTGATACTCCTTTAATTATCGTGTTAGGCCACGAGCGTTGTGGTGCCATTACCGCAGCCGTGAAGGGAGGAACGCTACCTGGTTCTATTGGTACGTTGGTGGCAGCAATTCAACCCGGTATCGATCTGGGAGAAGGGGTTTCAGATGAGAGTATTGAGAAAGCTGTAGTGGCCAATGTTGCCTATCAAATCAATGCAGTAAAACGGAATTCACCTTTGATTACTGAGCGGGCGTTAAAAAATCAATTAAAGATTGTGGGGGGGCGCTACGATCTCGATTCTGGAAAGGTAGAAATTATCTAATTGGACTAAGGATCTTTAATAGTAATTCCTTTATCTTCTAGGAGCATTTTTAAAGCTTTTTGGTTGTTTCCATCGTCAATGAGTTCCAAAATCGTTTTGGTTTTCACATCCCGCAATTTATTGCGGTAGACAGAAGATAACCCTAAAAACAGAACGCCCATGCCCACAAACGTATCATCCAAACTCCCGACCACAGGGATAAAATCTGGGATAGCATCAACGGGGGCTAACATATAAGCTAGGCCCAGACAGGTATTGAAAAACCCCATCACATACCCTTCAATATTCCTGGGGTCAAACGTAGCCCATGCTAAGCAGTAGGCACAGATGAAGATAAACAACCGGAAGACGAGATCGACATAGGACGCGATATGGGTGACAGTTGTGCCGATCGTTTTCCAGAACTGCCACCATAGGATTTTGGGGAGGTATCGGGGATAGGAGGTTTGTGGAATAGTGCCTTCAGCCAAGGGGTGTGGTCGACGACAAATCCCAAAAAGCCCAATAGAAAATAGATGGCCGCCAAGACCAGTAAAAACGCCGTTAGCGCCTTAGCCCCGTCATATTTTCTAAATTCAAATAGCGTTCTTGGAAAACTAGGCAATAACTCTAGTTTGTACTGCCCAAGCTTGGCTGGCCCAGATGTCTCTAATGATGGCCAACAGGTCGGATCGATAACCTGAGACTTTGGTTTAGTTGACCCGATCGCTTCCCCAGAAGGTGTGCGCTGTATCATGACAACCTCTCAACGAGAACTCACAGTGACCTCCAACGATTCCTAAAGCTTACCAAAATAGCGTATTCGTGATTCAAATTTGTCGCATACAATAAAGATTCATGCATTGCCGTTGTAACTTACGACACCCTACAGACCCATGGCCATCGAAATCTCAACCAGTCCAGAAAAGCAAAAAGCCCTCAATGTCGTCCTGACGCAGATCGAACGGTCCTTTGGTAAAGGCTCCATCGTACGGCTGGGGGATGCCACCCGGATGCGGGTCGAGACTATCTCGAGTGGAGCGTTGACCCTAGATTTAGCCTTAGGCGGTGGGCTCCCCAAAGGCCGAGTTATTGAAATCTACGGTCCTGAAAGCTCAGGAAAAACCACTCTCGCCCTTCACGCGATCGCCGAAGTTCAGCGCGTGGGCGGCGTGGCAGCCTTTGTGGATGCAGAACATGCCCTGGATCCCACCTATGCCGCAGCCGTCGGGGTAGATACCGCTAACCTCCTCGTGGCCCAGCCCGATACGGGTGAATCTGCGCTGGAGATTGTGGATCAGTTGGTGCGATCGACAGCCGTCGATCTAGTAGTGGTGGACTCCGTAGCTGCCTTGGTTCCCCGTGCTGAAATTGAGGGGGAAATGGGAGATGCTCACATGGGCTTGCAAGCCCGTCTGATGAGTCAAGCCCTGCGGAAAATTACTGGAAATATTGGCAAAGCGGGATGTACCGTTATTTTCTTGAACCAGCTCCGGCAAAAAATTGGGGTAAGCTACGGTAACCCCGAAACCACCACAGGCGGTAACGCACTCAAGTTTTATGCCTCCGTGCGCTTGGACATCCGCCGGATTCAGACCTTGAAGAAGGGAACTGAGGAATTTGGGAACCGTACCAAGGTAAAAGTAGTTAAAAATAAGGTTGCACCGCCGTTTAGGGTAGCGGAGTTTGACATTATTTTTGGTCATGGGATTTCAACCCTAGGCTGTATTTTAGATATGGCTGAAGAGACCGGAGTTGTGGTTCGCAAAGGGGCTTGGTATAGCTACAACGGCGACAACATCGGTCAGGGTCGGGATAACACCATCAAATATATGGAAGAAAATCCAACCTTTGCGGTGGATGTGGAAAAATTGGTCCGCCAAAAACTAGACAGTGGGGCTGTGGTTTCAGCAAACTCTGTGGTTCCGGTTGGGGCCGCTGAGGATGAGGACGAGGATTAAGGTTGAAGTTATTGCACTCGGCCCCCTAAATCCCATACTGGGGAC
>JAAURS010000300.1 GCA_012032135.1 Acaryochloridaceae cyanobacterium RU_4_10
TATTGCCTTGTTTGATTTGGACCCAACTTTAATTAAATCCCACTCCAGCTACCAGAAGCTCCTTGACTACGGGGCTATCTCTCCCTAAAACTGTCTAATTCTGTCCGGACTATTGAACCCATAAACTGACCGGAAAATTGCAAGATTTATACGCCTGTTCCTGCGGCTATGATTGTCGTATAATCTTTTCCTTAGAAAAAGATTATGCAACCGAAGAGGATGTAATTCTGTTACTCGATGTTGGTTCTCACGACGAAGTATACTAAATAACCCATGACAGACAAAATTTTTAGATATCGGTATCAAACTATTGCATAAGGCAATGAAAATTTATTCCCCTTCATCGCGGAGCGACCTTTGCATCTCAACCGGATCGCCTGACCAATTCAACGTACGTTAAAAACGACGTACATCAAAATCAACGTATGTTCTGCGATCGCCTACCGCAAAATAGGTGTAGCCGTACTCCCTGACTGGCGAACTTGCTGCATCCCAGAACAGCCCTTACAAGCAGTTCTCTCGGCCTGCGCGACAAAATCCTGAATCGTTTGAGAATAGGCCGCTCCACCAATTGCCGCAACATCGTTGTGATTTGCGCCCT
Organism: Acaryochloridaceae cyanobacterium RU_4_10; assembly: GCA_012032135.1. Taxonomy (GTDB): domain Bacteria; phylum Cyanobacteriota; class Cyanobacteriia; order Thermosynechococcales; family Thermosynechococcaceae; genus JAAURS01. The sequence goes on from JAAURS010000300.1 coordinate 602, forward strand.
TAACAAGCTCAATGTGTTTGGGCGATCGCGTTGCTGCAAACAAGCGTTCGCTCATCTTAAAAGGGATAGTTTGGTCGATCGTGCCGTGAATATAGAGCGTACGCATCTTTAAAGAGGGCACCTTCTCAATTGAAGTAAACCGCTGATTCAGGATCAAATGGACCGGAAAAATTGCAGTCCACCAATTCCGTCGGGCCATATCCAACGCCGAAGTAAACGAGCTTTGTACGATCAGTCCAGCCGCATTGGGGTGTTGGGTGGCTAGGTTGATTGCGATCGCACCTCCCAAGGAGTGCCCGTAAAGCACAATATTCTCGGGGGGAATCTTCCGTTCTTGAGTGAGATAGACCCAAGCCCGTTGAGCATCTCTATAAACCGCCGCTTCAGAAGGAAAATCGCCTTCGCTTTGGCCATAGCCGCGATAATCAAACAGAAACACTGAAAACCCCAGTCTATGGAACCGACTGGCTTGTCCCGTATTGGCCCCAATATTGACCCCATTTCCGTGAAAGTACAGAATGGTCTTAGCATTGGACTTCTGGGCTGGAATCCACCAACCGTGAATCTTTTCCCTGCGATTTCCAAAAAAATGGGTTGCAAAACACTCAACTCTACATTCTCATAGGCCAACTGATAGTCAGCGGGAGTCTCCTCGATGGTGCGGGAGGGAATAAAGATGAATCGACCCTGTTGCCAATAGAGCACGGCGCAAGTTAAGAGATAGATTCTCCCTACACTCACCGCCAAACGCATCATGCGCTTTTTGAAAGAGAGAGGAGTTTTGGTGGAGTGGTTTCGGCTCATGGGTTTATTGACATCTGGTTTGTCAAAATCTACCATTCTCTATCCGGTTGATTTTCTTGGGAAGTAGCACGGGCATCAAGTCATGACGCCCATGCCTAACCTGACTTTAAGCCTTAAACTTCTCCGCAATCCGCTTCATTGCCTCTTCCACATTAGCGCGACTATTAAACGCCGAAATGCGGAAAGTACCCTTCCCCCGCAGCGCCAAACCCCGAACCAGGGGTTCCAACCACATTGCAGGTATGCAGCAACTTATCAAAGAAATCCCAGCTCGATAATCCATTGGGCGTTTGGACCCACACATAGGGTGCATTCACCCCGCCGTAGACCTTTAACCCTGCGGCGGTGAGCTGTTCGCGAATAATCTTGGCGTTCTCTAGATAGAAACTGACCAATGCCTTAATTTGCGCCTGACCCTCGGTTGAGTATACCGCCTCAGCTCCTCGCTGCACGATATAAGATACCCCATTAAACTTCGTGGATTGCCGACGGTTCCAGAGTTTCCACAGCTCAACATCTGAACCATCAGACGCCTTAGCCATTAAATTCTTGGGCACCACCGTTAACGCACAACGGGTTCCCGTAAACCCAGCATTCTTAGAAAACGATCGAAACTCGATCGCACAGTCCCGCGCCCCTTCAATTTCGTAAATGGAGTGGGGGAGCGTGGGGTCCGTGATGTATGCCTCGTAGGCAGCATCAAAGAAAATGATGGAACCATTGGCCTTTGCGTAATCCACCCAAGCTTTCAGATGTTCCTTGGTCGCGACCGACCCGGTGGGGTTGTTAGGGAAACACAGATAAATTAAATCTGCTTTTTGCGTGGGGATTTGCGCTGTGAAGTTGTTTTCAGCGGTGATGGGCAAGTAAATCAAACCACCGTATTCGCCTTTGTCATTGGCGTCTCCGGTATGACCCGCCATCACATTGGTGTCTACATACACGGGATATACCGGATCGGTGACTGCGATCGTGTTGTTATCTCCAAAAATATCCAGAATATTTCCGGTGTCGCATTTGGAGCCATCGGAGATGAAAATTTCGGAGGCGTCAATATTGCAGCCACGAGATTGGAAATCATGGGTGGCGATCGCCACTCTCAACCATTCGTAGCCCTGTTCGGGACCGTAGCCCTTGAATTTGGTGCGATCGCCCATATCGTTGACCGCCTGAATCATTGCGGTACGACAGGCTTCGGGTAAGGGTTCGGTGACATCGCCAATGCCCAAGCGAATGATGGGCGCATCAGGATTATTTTTGGCAAATTCATTGACGCGCCGCGCAATTTCAGGAAAGAGGTAGCCTGCTTTCAGTTTGAGATAATTATCGTTAACAGTTGCCATGTTGACTTGGAATGAACGCCCAAACATAGCTTACATCGGGTTTGGAAATCAGCGACGTTTGCATGCGTCTCACAACTGCGTACCTGGGTAAACTGAAGCTAACCAAAGCATCTTGAAATGAACCTTTAAATGAGTTTCTATGACGGGCGCAACAGCAACGCTTTTAATTTCCTGTCCCGACCAACGAGGACTAGTAGCTAAACTTTCTAACTTCATCTACGCCAATGGCGGCAATATTGTCCACGCAGACCAACATACGGATTTCTTGGCAGGTCTCTTTCTGTCCCGCATCGAATGGCAACTGGATGGCTTTAAGCTGCCCCGCGATGTGATTCGGCCAGCCTTTGGTGCGATCGCAGATCCCCTAGAGGCCACCTGGACCCTTCACTTTTCTGATGCCATTCCGCGTTTGGCCATTTGGGTCAGCCGTCAAGATCATTGTTTGTACGACCTGTTGTGGCGGCATCGCGCCCAAGAACTCAACGCCGAAATTCCGCTCATCATCAGCAACCACGAATCCCTCCAGGAGATCGCCGAACAATTTGGCATTGATTTCCACCACATCCCGATCGCGGCTGAAAACAAGCCAGAACAAGAAGCCAAACAACTGGAACTATTGCAGCAATACCGCATTGATCTGGTTGTGTTGGCAAAATACATGCAAGTCCTCAGCGCCGAATTTGTCGCCCAGTTCTCTAACACAATTAATATTCATCACTCGTTTCTTCCCGCCTTTGCAGGGGCCAACCCTTACCAACGCGCCTACGAACGCGGCGTCAAAATCATTGGTGCAACCGCCCATTACGTCACCGCAGACTTAGACCAAGGCCCCATCATCGAGCAAGATGTGGTGCGGGTCAGCCACCGAGACGAAACCGCCGACCTCATCCGCAAAGGAAAAGATTTGGAACGAGTGGTTTTAGCCCGTGCTGTACGTTTGCATCTGCAAAATCGAGTTTTAGTGTACGGCAATCGTACCGTAGTCTTTGCTTAAGAGCTTAAGACCGACGTCTCTGAAGACTGTTAAGATCGGTGGGCTGTCTGTAGAACCTCGTCAAACCTGCCATGCAACCTCGTCGCATTGCCCGCGAACTCGCTCTCCTGAGTGCCAGTCAAATGCCCAACAACCCAGAAAAACTGTCTCAGCAGGAATTGCAATCGTTCATTTTTGCTGCCGTGCGGACCTTAGTGGGTGAAGTCAGAGATACTTTAGAAACTGCATCCCTAGAACTCAAACGCAGCAGCGAACGCCTCCTGGACAGCAAAGTGCGGTCTGTGGATACCCAAAGCACTCAAGCCATGTTGAGCGAGGCGATCGATTTAGCCCAAGTGGCCATCAACCGTTTGGGAACAGCCGTAGACCTCCCCGAATTGGCTCAAGTCGCCAGTCAGACGGACGTGCGAGACTACGCTCTCAGGATTATCCAAACGCTCAACGATCGCCGCAGTGAAATTGATGAAATTTTGGAAGCGTCCTTGGTGGAGTGGCAACTGCATCGCGTCGCCCAAATCGATCGCAATATTTTGAAGATTGCTGTGGCGGAAATCCATTACCTTGAAGTGCCGGAACGGGTGGCGATCAATGAAGCGGTAGAGCTTGCCAAACGATACAGTACGGAAGATGGCCATCGCTTTGTGAACGGTGTGCTCCGGCGCGTTAGCCGACAGTTGGCAGGGCAACCGGAGACATGATTGATATATGCTGCTGACGATAGCCGTCACGACAGGCAAGAAAGAGCCACTGACGGTCACGAGCAAAATAGCAACACTATCTCTGCATACAAGGTGGTGAAGAAGGAAGAATTTACAGTGGCGGTTGAAGTTTGAAAGCCCACCTCTTTTTAAGGGTGGGATGAAAAACGAATGAGCGGCTTGAGCCGCTGTCAATCTTTGCCTTGAGCCTCAATGTATCGCTTGATAGTGTCTGAGCTAACTTCACCAGCACTACTTGCAAAGTAGGCTCTAGTCCACATAGAAGGCAATTTTTTGAGCGCTGGAAATTCTGACCTTAAAGCGTAAGAAGAGGCTCCTTTGATTCGGTGCATGATTTGAGCGATTGACAGATCGGGGTCATAGTTCAAAAATAAGTGAACATGGTCAGGCTCAATCGCAACAGAGATAACCTTGCAATCAATTTTTCCAGCGACTTCATAAATTAGTTCCATTAGCCGCTGTTTGACATCTCCAGTTAAAACCTTTTTTCTACGTCTGGGTATCCAGATGAGATGAACATTAAGGTCAGTCACAGAGGTTATTTTATGCTTGTATCTGTCTACCACTATTGTCTATCGCTATGCTATACTGACGATATGATAACACTGAAGTTCAAGCTGTATCAGCATAAGCGCAATAAATACCTCAAGCGATCAATCAACGCCGCTGGGGTGATTTATAACCACTGTATTGCCTTGCATAAACGGTATTACCGTAGGTATGGCAAGCATTTGAACTGTGCTCAACTTCAGGCTCATATTGCCAAGTTGCGAAAACGTAAACCGTTTTGGCAGTTGTTAGGCTCTCAAGCCGTACAGGATATCTGTCAACGGATTGAGAAGGGTTATCAGTTGTTTTTCAAAGGTCACAAAAAAGGAGTCAGACCACCAAATTTCAAGAAAGTCAAAAAATATAAGTCTTTCACTCTAAAGCAAGCTGGTTATAAGTTTGTGGGTGGAAATCGAGTCAAGATAGGCGATCGTGTTTATCAATATTGGAACTCTAGAGAGATAGAGGGAAAAGTCAAAACCTTGAGCATAAAGCGAACGCCGTTGGGTGAACTATTTATGGTTGTGGTGGTTGATAGTGTCATTGAGGCAAGTGTCGGATTCGAGACGGGTAAATCCGCTGGGTT
>JAAURS010000301.1 GCA_012032135.1 Acaryochloridaceae cyanobacterium RU_4_10
ATTGGGCATTCTTAATGCCTTGGTCAAACAGCAAATACCCTGGAAAAATCCCATCGCCTCAGACATCGCCCCACTGGCTCCTGCGGGGACAAGTGATTGACAAATGAGATAATCGCTAAATCCCCCTAGCTCTTTCAGAGCGGCTACGCCAAGACAAAGGGAGACGAAGGCCAATCCCCCCTTTGTAAGGGGGGGCTAGGGGGGATCTGTCTGTAGTGCTATTTTTCAGAATTGGTATAAGGTAATGCCTCATTCAATAGGTGTTTTGGGAACTATTCCTGAAACACCTATTAAGCTATCCTTCAAACGTAACGCGGCAAATCCGCCAGTCAGGAAGCACTTCAGCACCCATCTTTTGGTAGAAGCCGATCGCGTTCTCATTCCAGTCCAACACACTCCACTCTAGACGACCGTAGTCGCGTTCTTGCGCGATCTGGGTGACGGCTTTGAGCAAGTCTTTACCAATGCCTTGCCCTCGATAGATTTCCCGAACGAAGATATCTTCAAGGTAGAGACCGGGTTTGGTTAAGAAAGTAGAGTAGGTTTTGAAGAATAGCGCAAACCCAATGAGCTGTCCTTGAGATTCCGCAACGATCGCTTCAGCGTAAGCAGGCGTACCAAAGAGATGGTCTGCTAATGACTCTGGGCTGCCTGTCACTTGATGGGTTAGCTTTTCAAAAACAGCCAATTCTTGAATCAAGTTAAAAATGGCGATCGCATCTTCTTTTTGGGCTTGACGAATGTTGTAATCGTTCATGGTTCCAATTGAGTTTTGAACTAGATCCCATACTGAGCCCTAAGCCCGATCTCCTTCAATCACCTCAACATTCAACTGAACTTTGTTATACAAATCTGCCAAAGAGATCTGAAAGGGAACTTTTGCAAACGCGATCGCCTCATCCGATTCATCGTATTCACAGAAAGACCACTGCTTGGTTCCGGTTTTAGAAAATTGCTCCACATGAATCCGCGTTTGGTCGATGAGTAAATACTCCTGAAAGCTAGGAATAGTTCGATAGGCATCAAACTTACTCTCGCGATCGTAGTTTTTGGTCCCTTTTGACAACACCTCCACAATTAATATTGGATTGAGGATAGTATCTGTACGGTTTTGAAAATACTCTGGCTCTCCCTCAACAATCATGACATCTGGATAGGTATATATCCGTCGTTGAGGTATCCATAAACGAACATCGCCGATGAATACTTCGTAGGGACTCTTTCTAAAGGCTATATTCAGATCGGCACTGAGATTTAGCGCGATCCGGTTGTGATTTATTGAGCCGCCTGCCATTGGAATAATTTGCCCGTCAATATATTCGCTTTTATAATCTGCAACAGTCTCCAGTTCTAAATATTCTTCTGGTGTGTAGTATCGCTGCTCAATAGCTTGCATAACTCAACCCCATCAGGGACTTTGATTTGACCATGTTGAACATTGTAGTTGAGTTACGCAAGCATGAGCTTAGTCAGGCGATTTCTTGAAAAAAGCTTACCGCTGGCTACCCTACGGGTCGTAAACTGCGGCTGCGCTCAGCACAAGTCCGCTCAGCCAGCTAGAGACAATTTCCACCTCCGATACAATACGAAGTCAAGCGTGATGGCCTAGAGTGGGCTATGGAGCAATTCTAAGGAGTCCGCGCAAATGACGGGTCAGTTTCTCATCTATGGTGCAACGGGCTACACAGGTAAGCTCATGGCCCGTATGGCCAAAAAACAGGGGCTCCACCCAGTTCTGAGCGGTAGAAATGCCAAAACACTGAAAGCGGTTGCAGAACCCCTGGGGTTTGAATACAAAGTGGTTGACCTTGCTGAAAAAACACTTTTGGACCGTACCCTGACCGATATGACCTGCGTGCTCCACGCAGCCGGACCCTTCTCAACCACCGCTCGACCTATGCTGGAAGCCTGTATTCGTGCAGGCGTTCACTATCTTGACATTACGGGCGAAATTGACGTATTTGAGGCTTGTGCGGCCCGCGATCGCGATGCCCAAAAGCGCGGCATTATGGTCATGCCCGGTGTTGGATTTGATGTTGTACCTTCGGATTGCATGGCGGCTTATGTCAGGGAACGTCTACCCGATGCCACACAATTAACCTTAGCCATTGGAGGTTTGAATTCTACTTCGCGAGGGACCGCTAAAACTGCGATTGAATGGATTGGGCGGGGAACTCGCGCGCGGCGCAATAGCAAGATTGTGTCTCTTGAAGATACGCCTATGAGAGAGATTGATTTTGGAGATGGACCCAAACGGAGCATTGCTGTGAGCTGGGGAGATGTTTCAACGGCTTATTACACCACAGGGATCCCAGATATTACGGTCTTTTTTGAAGCCAGCCCTAAAATTGAGTCGCTGACTAATCTGAGTGGGTTTATGAAGTGGCTGTTGGCCCTTGAGCCCGCTCAAGCATTGCTGAAGACCTTCATTGACCTCCAGCCGGAAGGCCCAACGGATGCAGAACGTCAGTCTGGGTCTGCGTGCATTTATGCCGAAGCAGAAAACGATCGGGGCGATCGCATTTCTGCCTTGCTCAGTACCCCTGAGGGATACACGCTGACCTGTATGACAGGTCTTGAGATCGTGCGGCGAGTATTGGATGGGCAAGCTATCTCAGGGTTTCAGACTCCTGCCAATGTGTTTGGTCCTGACTTTATTTTGGGGTTTGAGGGTTGTACCCGCACAGATATTCCAAGCCAATCCTTATAGGATGTTTGAGCAAAAGTGCTTTAGTGTTGGCTTGATAGGTTTTAATAGATTTTGTACGTTGCGTTCGGATTTTGGGCAAACTTAAAACGGAAGGGTTCATCCCAACTTGGGTCTGCATGGCTAAGAAGCCAACTGTACAGGCACATTACAAACAAGACTGATATACTTTACCCTTATCTTTCAGAGAACTTAGGAGAGAGGCGTGGCTGGTCATAAAATCCTAGTAATTGACGACAGTAAAGTCATTCGGATGCGAGTCCGAGACATGCTCCCTGAGGGAGATTTTGAAGTACTAGAAGCAAAGGATGGGCTGGAAGGCATCAACCTCATCCGCCAGGAACGTCCCAATCTAATTATGTTAGATTTCTTGTTGCCTCGTTTGAGTGGCTGGGAGGTCTATCAAGAGTTACAACAAGAAGACGAACTAAAAAGCATTCCTTTAGTCATTATGTCCGGTCGCAAAGAAGAAGTGACCGATAAGATGACAGAGCCGTTCGAGTATTTTGAATTTATTGAAAAACCCTTTGAAAAGCACCAACTTCAGGGGGCCATTAAGAGTGCAATTTCTAAATCCAAGTTGCCCGTGTCAGGAGTAGTGATTTCTCTAAAACGACGACAGCGCCCAGCGTCAGTTCCGATGAAGTGGCGATACTGCGCGAACGAGTTTCCAAAATGGAAGACGAAATTGCCGCGCTCAAGCGTGCGATCGGTCAGTTGGTGGCGTTTGTTAAGACCAAGCTGTAAGGTCCATTAACGGATTAGTCCAGTTCGCGCCGTCCCTCTAGGGCACGGCGAGGGTGACTTCATCGGCATATTCTAAGTCACCCCCCATTGGGAGCCCAAAAGCAATTCGGGTGACTTTAGTGAAGGGTTTGAGGAGTTGCCCCACGTAGAGGGTGGTGGTTTCGCCTTCAATGCTGGGATTGATGGCCAGGATGATTTCGGTGACTTCAGGTTGACTGGCCCTGCGGATGAGCGGTTGAATGGCCAATTGGTCTGGGCCAATGCCATCCATTGGGGAAATTAAACCCCCTAACACATGATATTTGCCGCGAAATTCACGGGTTTTTTCCAAGGCGATAACATCCCGCGAATCCGCGACGACACATAGGGTGGCATCATCTCGGTTGGGCGATCGGCAAATGTCGCAAGTGGGTTCTGCTGAAAGGTGAAAGCAAATAGAGCAAAACCCAACCTGTTGTTTGGCTTCAATAATGGCTTGGGAAAGGGCTTGAACTTCGGCTTCTGGGCGTTTTGATGATGTGCAGGGCTAGACGTTGGGCTGTTTTGGGACCAACGCCTGGAAGTTTTTGGAGTTGCTCGACTAGTTTGGCAAGGGGACGGGTATAAACGGTACTCAAGTGTAATTAGCCCTCTTGAATTCGTGAATTTGTGCCGTAACGCTACAACAACTAAACCTCAGTCATTCTCATCATTACGATTGATGAGTTGGTCCAAGATACGGCGATTCTCAGTTTGCAAGCCTCTCACCTCTGCCTGCATTTCTCTCATTTCGCCAATGACCGCATTAAAATTTTGTTGGTGCAGATCTAGCGTCTGTTGATGGACCTCAGCAATATTTGCCAGACGCTCAATTGATGACCTTAGGTGCGAGATGTCACGGGTGTTTTGTTCGGACAGATCTGTAACACTTGTGAGAAGTCGGGTGGTTGTCGAGGCCAGTCGATCCAGCATATCGTCTGTCCAACGTTCGGTGGTCATGGTTGCGTTCTCCTGGAATTATTTTTATTCAACACGATCGCCCACTCCATTTGGCATTCCTTGTTCGCGCAAGGCCGCAATAATTTTTTGATTGGCGGTAGGGAAAGGATATTGGTCTAACTCATCCAGCCCCACCCATTTCACCTCATCGCACTCAAGGGTTTGTGGTTCACCGGACAGATGGCGACAATGATGGACGGACAAGGTGACTTTGAAATGGGTATAGGCGTGCTCAACCGTGATGAGGGGTTCGAGAACTGCGATCGCAATGCCCAATTCTTCTTGAATCTCGCGGACGATGCATTCGGGAATGGTCTCATTGGGTTCGACTTTACCACCAGGGAACTCCCACAAGCCGCCTAAAAGACCGCTCTGGGGGCGCTTGTCAATCAGAATTTGTCCGCGATCGTTCCAGATGACAGCAACACCAATTAACTTGTGAGGGACGGGAGAACGGGTTTCGGACATAGGTAATACCGACTGTAGATTAAACCGATGGGCTTGACACATTTCCAGCCACGGACACAGGAGGCAACTCGGCTGTTTGGGGGTGCAAACCGTAGCCCCCAAGTCCATAATGGCTTGATTGAACGCTTTAGGGTTGGCTGAGTCCAATAATTGCTCGGAACCCTTCCAAAGAAAGGATAGGGCATTTTTGGGGGGCAGGGATAGCCCGACCAAACGGGCTAAAACCCGCTTCACATTGCCATCCAAGATAGGCCAGGGTTGGTGAAAGGCCGAACTGAGGATGCCGCCTGCGGTAGTTCTGCCAATGCCAGAAAGTTTGAGGGCTTCTGCCATTTCCGTGGGGAATTGACCGTCAAAGTCAGTCACAATTTGTTGGGCCGCACGATGCAGATTTCTAGCCCGTGCGTAGTACCCTAGCCCCTGCCAGACCATCAATACATCCTGCTGTTCGGCGTTTGCAAGTGCCTCAATGGTTGGAAATTGCTCCAGCCATCGCTGGTAGTAGGGAATAACGGTTTTGACCTGGGTCTGTTGCAACATAATCTCAGAGATCCAGATGGCGTATGGGTCTTGAGTTTGTCGCCAGGGCAGATCCCGTCCTTGATGCTGGTACCAGTTGAGCAGCGATCGCCGCAATTCCCTAACAGGCAACTCCCGCCAACGGGCATCGTTGAGCGGGAGTTCTGGCATTGAA
>JAAURS010000302.1 GCA_012032135.1 Acaryochloridaceae cyanobacterium RU_4_10
GAGTTCATGCTCTATGGCTCACCGCCTATTCAAGCAGCAAACTCCTCTTAAGACTTTTTGAATTTGGAATTGCTGTAGAAAGCACCTAATGAAACCGGACATGAGTTGATAACCAGTAAAATAGAAAAGTCCATATTGTGACAACTCATGCTGAAAACCATCGAAGGCTTTTATCAAAATGGGCAGATTCAACTTACCGAAGAGCCGCAAGAAATTGGCGATCGCACCCAAGTTCTTGTAACCTTCCTAGAACCTGGAAAAGTCGATCCAGATAAACTGCGTCAATGGATCGATCGCTTAGAAACCATTGCAGGTATCCAGCAAGGTTTTGAAGAACTGGATGCCGCACAAACTCGACCGATGGGGGACTTCATCCAAGAAATGCAGCAGAAATATGACATTTCAGGTTGAACTCACGCCCATTGCCGAAGCTCAAATTGAAGCTGCCTATCGTTGGTACCGAGAACGGAACCCTGAATTCACCGATCGCTGGTTCCGCAGCTTGATGAATGCGATCGCAAAGCTCCAAGAAAAACCTCGACGTTGCCCCTTAGTCATTGAACATAAAATTTTCCCAGAAGAAGTCCACCAATTACTTCATGGAAAATCTAAAAACCTCTATCGAGTTTTATTTGCCATTCGAGACACTACAGTATTCGTTTTGTACGTCCGCCATCACGCCCAAGCGCCGATGACCATTGATGGGTTAGGAAATGAAAGTTGAAACACTCAAACGACGATTAAACGAAGTCGTCCATCGATGATCTGGTTTCTTTTAAGTCAAATCTTGACGATTCAAACCCTGCGATTGCCACGGACAGAAAGCAAAACAGATAGGGTTGGCGATCGCCTCATCCCCAAGTCAGGATTCTCAGGTATGACACAATGAAAGAACTAGCCCCTTGGGGAGAATCATTCAAATGAACCTAGCCGGCCTAAGAACCAAAGTCTGAGAAGAAATCGAACGAGTCCCAGACAATAAACTCATCGAGCTATATAACCTAGTACACACCTTAAGACAAAGCTCAGAGCCTTTGACCATCGATTCAATGACCTTTGCAGGCTGCTGGAGTGACCTTCCCGAAGACACTTACAACGAATTCACTCAACGAAATCAGCGATCGCCGCCAACAAGCCTTCTCCGAGGGTTGCACAGTCTCACTGTCGCTCGACGATATTGTGATTGATGCCAAGTAGCAAATTCGGGACGAATGGGCGTGATGGCGACGCGATATTGTCAAGGGTAATAGAAATCAGCGTCGATACCGTTCAAACTTCTCAAAATTGAATATTCACACCCGCTTTCATCGAACTAAAATCCACATCTAACTTCGGTGTTAGAATTGCACCAGACTTCAGTTCTCGCGGACGAAAAACACGATCGTAATCCTCACGGGCTTTTTCAAAGAAATTACGATCGCCACTAGACTTAGAATTTTTCTTAGAAGGTTGGGAAGCTGGAGCGATCGCATTCCAAGCCTTAGTAACCCCCATCTGAATCACAGCATCCTTCGCCGCCCCTTCCGATCCTGAAGTTCGGTTTCCATAGGCAGAGGTCTTAGGACGTGAAAACCGGACTTTAGTATAAGGATTGCGTGACCGATCCACAGAAGGCTCAGTATCCTTAGGTGTCGGAAAAGCTTGGTCCAACGTCAAACACTTACCCCTGGAATCCTTCTGACAGCAGGAATTCTCTTCCTGCATGGTTTCATCTGAGGCAATACCCACACAAGCCGGACGCAAAGACCTTGCAGATTGCGCTTTCACCCACATCGGGACAGCAAGCATCATACTCACTGCGATCGCTCCAATGACAGAGTGCGATCGAAATCTCTGTAGACTACATTGAATGTCCATAGGCTGACTCATTGACCTGGGACAAGTGAGAGAGCTTTATGGTATCGAACTTAAACCCAGAAAAGAAGTATCCGTTACAACCCTCAACAGAAAAGAAGGCTGTAACGATTACTTTTAACCGAACGAATCTAGAAGCTACCGTTCTCTCGATTGATAAGCCGATCTAAACGCTCCAAACGCTCGTCAATCGTGCTCATATAGATTTTTGGTTTTTAGAAAGGAATATCGTCGTAGTTGGGTTCGTAATCACTGGGACTGGGGGCTGGGGGCTTGCTCGCTGCGGGAGTGGCAGGAGCCGCTGGTGCTTTAGGTGCTGCGGGTGCCACTGCTTTAGGTTGGGCTGGAGCAGCCATCGTCGCTGCTGGATTGTTAGCAATGCGCGGCGCATTCAAATCGGCTTGGACGCGATGGATTCGACCGACCGTAAACTCAGCCCGTTTTTCCTTAAACCCTTCAGGACGATCCACCAACACCATATTGAGTCGGCCTTCCATGACAACTTGGTCGCCAGTATGGAACTGCTCTTGAATTTGTTGGGCCAGATTACCCCATCCCACAACCTTCAACATCTCCATCGGATCCTCAGCCCGAAACGCCGGAAACTGAACCGTCATTTCTGCGATCGCCGTTTGTCCATCTTGCATAAACCGCAGTTCTGGGTCTTTAACAATTTCGGCCATTAATACACAGCTATTCATAGGGATTCCTTGGATGCACCTTTTTTACTCTAACTTGCCAGCTCAAGGTATCCAAGGCTTGCAAGACTTCTTTTATTTTATCGTTGATTCTGGAGCCGACAGCAGCAAACTGCCATCTGCTTTTACACCATTCTTTGAGAACGGTGTAAAACGCCAATGTTGTTGATAATAGCTCAGGAAATTTTGTCCCAAAATCCCATCCACCCCCAATAACTTCAAAATAGGGGATGACAAAATAATAATAGCCTCCACACCCTTTTGCTCCTGCTGCCCTAACTTTACAGAAGTTAACCGCGATCGCTCCGCAGGTTCCAGCCCACAAAACCCTAAAATTTGCATCGGTTGGCGCTGCTTTGCATTCAGCTTTAGTTTTTGGGCAACGGATTGAGAGATAAACGTACTATCGGCCCCCGTATCCAACAGCATCGTAAACGGCCCTTGACCGTCCAGAGTGAGTTTTGCTAGGAAAACCCCTAATTTACGTTGAAGAGGAATTGCAGTATCAAAATTTTCTGTAGACAAAGAACTGGGTGATGTTAACTGGAGCGTGAGGGCTTGAGGATTGAACTGAAGGTCAAAGTTGTTCAAAATATCCATTCCTATCACCCCAGAGAGTCCATCGGGAATAGTGGTGGTTTCAAACCGCAGTGCGTTCGCACCACTAATGTTTGTAGACTCCAGCTTCAAGTCAGGAAGTTCGTGAAGCGTCGCTTTCATTGAGGAACATCCCTTCCCCGCCACCGCTGAAGAGAGGCGATCGCTGGGAACAGCACGTCCTTTCAGCTTCAAATCTTCTACCACTTGGGCCGATAGCATTGTGGTTGAAGCTCCCGTATCAATCAAATAGCGACCTGGTAACGTCCCAAGCATTCCCACAGTCGTAAAAACTTGGGTTTGCTCTAAGACTTTTAAGGTAAGGGTTCCAGAACCTTTAACACGAGGCTTTGGGACATCCAATCCTTGCAGCTGCACGATCGCACGGACATTGTTGAAGTCTGACTGAGTGTGAGGCGGCAGGGCAAAACTCGCACTAGCCCAACTACTGAATACAAACCAAGCACCCCCATACATCCATCGCCTCCATCGCCGTGATGGATTCCAAAATGGTTTGACCTGATGCATAGTGTCTAGTATTTCTCCGTAAACAGTCTCTCGGTTGAGAATACCTGACTTTTGCGACAATGGAGATCGTTAAATTGTCTGGGAGTCTATTCATGTCCCCATTGCAACCATCTCAAGGGGCAAACATTTCCCAGGACTACCAAGTCACAGATCCTTTGGAGGTAGGGCAACGCCTAGACCGCTGGTTGGCAACTCAAATGACAGATCTCTCGCGATCGCAGATCCAAAAACTAATCGAACAGGGTCAAGTCTGCGTCAACCAACAGTCTTGCACGGCCAAAAAATATGAAATCCAGCCTGGAGATAGGGTCACCGTAGCCGTCCCACCCCCCACATCCCTAAATCTAGAGCCCGAACGTATTCCCCTAGACATCCTCTACGAAGACGAACATTTACTGATTGTAAATAAACCTGCGGGCTTAGTCGTGCATCCCGCTCCTGGCCATGCCACGGGAACTTTGGTCCATGCACTCTTAGCCCATTGTCAATCGGAAGATGGCTTAGAAACCAGTTTGTCAGGTATTGGCGGAGTGCAGCGTCCAGGTATCGTGCATCGCTTAGATAAGGATACGAGCGGGGCCTTGGTCATTGCCAAAACCGATCGAGCGCACCAACACCTCCAATCTCAGATCCAGGCTAAAACCGCTCAGCGCGAATATTTAGGGATTGTCTACGGCAAGCCTCGTAGTGAGACGGGAAGCATCGACAAACCCATTGGACGACAAATGGGCGATCGCAAAAAGATGGCGATCGTGCCGGAGGAAAAGGGGGGGAGGGCCGCCATCACCCATTGGGAAATCAAACAGCGACTCGGAAATTTTACATTAATGTATTTCCGCCTAGAAACAGGCCGAACCCATCAAATTCGCGTTCATTGTGCCGATATGGGGTTTCCGATTGTGGGCGATCCGCTTTATAGCCGAGGGAAAGAGATTGGCGTAAATTTGACGGGGCAAGTGTTGCACGCATGGCGATTGAAAGTTCAACACCCGATAACGGACGAATGGATTCAAGTAGAAGCCCCTTTACCTCAGGAATTTCTGAAAGTCCTTAGAAGTCTCGAGCAGCGGACGGTATAAGAAAATCGACTTTGCGCTGAGCTGTTATCCTGAGAGAACTCGGCATAGACTCTAATCGACTTTAATCCTATGACCCCACTGCCAGAACAAACGGTACTGATTCGCAACGCTAGAATTTTGCTGCCAGAGGGCAGTTTCCAACGGGGCGATGTTCTCTTGAAGGGCGATCGCATCGAACAAATTGGCTCAAACCTCAACCCGATCGCCGATCGTCTGATTGAAGCAGATGGGCTAACGCTCCTACCCGGTGTCATCGATCCACAAGTGCATTTCCGCGAGCCCGGACTAGAACATAAAGAAGATCTAGCCACGGCATCTCGTGCTTGTGCTCGTGGTGGGGTGACATCTTTTTTGGAAATGCCCAATACCAACCCACTCACCATAACCCAATCCGCCCTAGATGATAAGCTCGCACGGGCCGCGCAGAAATCCCTGGTGAACTACGGGTTCTTTATTGGCGCAACGCCTGAAAATTTGCCAGATCTGAGGACCGCTAACCCCACCTGTGGCATCAAAATTTTCATGGGATCTGCCCACGGTCATCTCCTCGTTGACAACGAACCATCATTAGAACCTATTTTTGCGGAAGGCGATCGCCTCATTGCCGTTCATGCAGAAGACCAAGCCAGAATCTTAGAGCGCCGCCAACAGTTTGCTGACGTTACCGATCCCTCCATTCATTCCGTCATTCAAGATAACCAAGCTGCCCTCAATGCTACCCAACTCGCGCTCAAACTTTCTAAAAAATACCAACGACGGCTTCATATTTTGCACCTATCTACCGCAGAAGAAGCGGAACT
>JAAURS010000303.1 GCA_012032135.1 Acaryochloridaceae cyanobacterium RU_4_10
GGGGAGTTCCGAATGACACTCTGTCATGGCACAATTGAGGTGATAAAAATTCTAGAGAGTCTGATTCTAAACCGTTTCAGGCTCTCTTTCCTCGTTTTTAATGCTTCCTCATGAATAATCCAGGCTAATGCTGCAATGCGATTGCCAAATGGACTTCCTGGCTCCATGCCGACTGGCACAGATGCAATCTGCTGTTGACCGCATTCAGGTCTTTTTGGGCTTCTTGTGCCGTAATTTTTGCAACTCTTCCCACACTTCCACAATCAAGGCATCTTTTGTCTTCAAATTCAGGATTGAATCCGACCAAACTGACGAAAATCTTCATCGCGATCGCTGAGTTTGACCCATTCCACTCCCACTTGTTGGAACTTGTCCGCCAGTCGCGCGCAGGCCGGACGTTCCGTCGCGTAGTGTCCCGCATCAATGAGGATGAGATTGCGATCGCGGGCTTCTTGAAATTGATGAAATTTACAATCTGAGGTGAGATAGGCTTGCGCCCCCGTGCGACTGACAGCAGACAGATAACTCGCGCCAGACCCGCCCAACACAGCAACCCGTTTGATGACCTCCTGGCGATCGGCACTGGGTGACACCAGCAGATCGGGTGGATTCAAGGCAAGTTGGACATTTTCAACCAGATGCTGGAGGGTAAGGGGACGTTGTAACATCCCAACTCGTCCGTATCCCAATCCCTCTTGAGTGGGTTCAATGGGTGTGGTGTCCTTGAGGTGGAGTAATTGAGCCAACACATCAGCGGTGCCGTCGGCAACTTGGTCAAAATTGGTGTGGGCGCTGTAGACCCCTATCTGATGGGCGATCGCTGGTGGACCATATCACCGATCGGATCGCCTTGGCGGACCGATTTTAAGGGACTAAAAATGAGGGGATGATGGGCAAAAATGAGGTTAACGGGAGTACTTTGCTGGGTCAGGGCAATTGCTTCTTCCATGACAGCGAGAGTGGGCGTCAAGCAAACCAAAACCCTGGCAGGTTCGTTGACAATATCGGGTTGAATTTGCCAGCCGCAGTTATCCCATTTTTCTTGCCAAGCTGGATTGGCCCAAGTCTCAAACCATTGGATTAAGTCTGCAATTTTCATGTCCGTTTCCTAACCCCCACTGCATTCTATCTTCGGGCTTACGGTGATGGCGATCGCACGTTTCAACCACAAGACCGGATAGAACTAGATTACTCTGGTTGTTCGGACCATCCACAACAGTTGCAATGACTTTGTCCCGGAGTCCGTGCTACAAGGGCAATTTTATGCTTGCACTGGGGACATTGCCCCGTAAAAAAAGGATGGGTTGTAATCACCCGAATTTGCTCAAAGTAATTGAGCTGCGAGAGCAAGGAGACGCTTGAGACTTCAAGCCCGTATTCCGCTCTTCTTAACATAGTCAGAAGTATTTTTACGAAAAACCGTCATTCTAGCGATCAAGAAGGTAATAGATTCTCAATAGATATCTTCTTATTGATAAGAAGGACATAATAATTTACAAGTTGAAATATTCTTTAATGTGCTACAACGTTTGCAGGGAAAGAGATTCAGCTATTTTGAGCATTTAATTCCCAGATTGATGTTAAGAAGAGCGGAATGTGGGTTCAAATTTCGAAATTAATCTGAAAGCGGTGGATATCGGTGGATGTCGGTTGTGTAGGGGCGAAGCATTCGGCCATCAATTTGGGGACAAACCCATAATATTCATGCCGAATGCTTCGCCCCTACGGGGTGTGTCGTAACAATCAATCCCTAAACCGTTGGGCCAAGACCTGCGGCTCCGGCATACACCGCAAAATCCCCCAGTTCATCTTCAATCCGCAGCAATCGGTTGTATTTTGCAACGCGCTCGCTCCGGCAAAGCGATCCCGTCTTAATTTGTCCGGCCCGCGTAGCCACAGCCAAATCTGAGATCGTGGTATCTTCTGTCTCACCGGAACGGTGACTGATAATAGACTTAAACCGATTCCGGGTGGCTAGATCGATGGTTTGCAACGTCTCATACAAAGACCCAATTTGATTGAGTTTAATCAAAATCGTATTCCCAGCCTTCTGGTCGATCCCCTTCCGCAGTCGGGTCGGGTTGGTCACAAACAAGTCATCTCCGACAATTTGGATGCGATCGCCCATTTTTTGAGTCATCAACTGCCAGTGTGCCCAATCGTCTTCATGGAGCGGGTCCTCAATCGACACAATCGGATACCGATCTGCCAACCCTGCCATGTAATCGATTAATTCAGCCGGAGAGTGGGCTGTACCGTCATAGGTGTATTGGCCATTTTTATAAAATTCGCTGGCCGCCACATCTAAGGCAAGCGCCACTTCAGATCCTGGCTTGTAGCCTGCTTTTTCAATGGCGGATATTAGAAGTTCCAATGCTTCTTGGTTGGAACCCAGATTGGGCGCAAAACCCCCTTCGTCTCCCACACCTGTCAATAAATTCTTGTCCTTAAGGACCTTACTCAAGGCCATAAAAACTTCCGATCCCCATCGCAAAGCCTCCTTAAACGAAGGGGCACCGTGGGGCACAATCATGAATTCTTGAATGTCCACATTGTTGTCCGCATGGGCTCCGCCATTAATGACATTCATCAGCGGAACGGGCAACACATTGGCCAACGGTCCACCCAGATATCGATATAGCGGCAAATCCAGTGCTTCAGCGGCAGCCTTAGCCGTTGCCAAAGACACGGCCAAAATTGCATTTGCACCCAAGCTGGTTTTGTTAGTGGTGTTATCCAGCTCAAGCATGGCCCGGTCAATTTCAGTTTGATTGACCGCATCCAACCCAATTAGTTCAGACTGAATGCAGGTTTTAATATTTTCAACGGCTCTCAGAACCCCTTTGCCTCCATACCGGGCGGCATCATCATCTCGAAGTTCGTGGGCTTCAAAACTACCCGTCGAAGCCCCACTGGGAACCTGGGCAATACCATAGGCACCACAGTCTAGAATCACTTCTGCCTCTACAGTCGGACGACCCCGCGAGTCTAAAATTTCACGAGCGTCGATACCAGCGATCGCAGTGTCTTGCATGCTTTACGTTTCCCCATACCCGATCTACATATTATTGATATCCCAAAGAACCGTCTGTCGTTTAGCTGACGCTTTTTTTGCGATCGACAGATCCACTCAAACAAAGCTCGTGGGATTCCTTAAACAATCCTAGGGGAACGCGGCACAATGGTAACTACAGAACTGGAATTTTAACTATGCGCTTTCTGCATACCATGCTTCGGGTTGGCAACTTAGAACAATCCCTTGCCTTCTACTGCGACATCTTAGGAATGAAATTACTCCGTCAAAAAGATTACCCCGAGGGTAAATTCACCCTCGCCTTTGTGGGCTATGGTAGCGAAGCCGATCATACGGTTTTAGAACTGACCCATAACTGGGGGGTCGAAACCTATGAGTTGGGTAATGCATACGGTCATATTGCCCTAGGCGTCAGCGATATCTATACAGCCTGTAAAGACATCGAAGCCAAAGGCGGAAGCGTGACCCGCCCACCTGGCCCAATGAAACATGGCAGCACCGTCATTGCCTTTGTAGAAGATCCCAATGGCTATAAAGTTGAATTAATTCAAACGGGAACTCAAGGGCAACCGCCTGCGTCCGAACATGCAGCCAAAGCCAAGACAAATTAAATAGTGTCACAATCGCCGTTGGTTTTCCTTGGCACCACCGTTCAAGATGTAGTATGTTATCTAGTACTGGTTATTTAATTACGAATTGCTAAGGCAGTTGAGTTACAAATGCTGGTAAAATCTCAAAGCAATTGAACTTCGTCTTGTGCAGAACAATTCTTTGATAACCCATTCAGAACGGTCCAACCAATTTACTGAATGATTTGTGAGTGAGTGAGGATTTTATGATGAAAAAATCGTTTTTAGTTGCCGGAAGCCTAGGTTTAGTGGGTCTTGCTACCCAAGCCATCCCTGCGTCCGCAGAACAAGTAAATTCTGTATCTGGTTTGATGTCTGCTGCAAAGCAAGATGCATCCATCGGCCAAGTTACCTCCGTTTCCCAGTTGTCTGATGTTCAGCCTACAGACTGGGCTTTCCAAGCACTTCAATCCTTGGTTGAGCGGTATGGCTGTATTGCGGGTTATCCCAACGGAACATTCCGTGGTAACCGCGCTGCAACTCGTTATGAATTGGCCGCAGCTCTGAATGCTTGCTTAGACCAAATCAGCGACAAGTTTGCAACCAAAGAAGATTTAGCAACCGTTAAAGCGTTGCAAGAAGAATTCAAGGCCGAGCTCGCCACACTGAAAGGTCGAGTTGACGGTCTTGAAGCGCGTACTGCTACCCTTGAAGCCCAACAGTTCTCAACCACCACCAAATTGCAAGGTGAAGTGGTTATGGCTGTTCAGTATGGCGACAGATTGAACACCAGACAGGCTGACAACCTTACTCGTCCAGCTTCCAACAGTCGTGCAAGTGCGCTCGCACGCGTGCGTTTGAACTTCAACACCAGCTTCACGGGTAAAGATTTACTGCAAACGCAGTTAGAAGTTGGCAATGGTGGCCAAGATTTTGCTAGCACTGTTGTTCCTAACACTCTTGCTCCTGCCAGTCCTCTGGGCAATCCTTTGACTGACGCAGGTTCAATAGACTATCAAACTGCGGACAACACTGTTAGGTTGCGGCGTTTGGCATACTCTTTCAAGCCTGCTAAAAACTTTACTGTAACCATTGGTCCTAGAGTCTTTCCCAGTGATTTTGTTGACTTTAATAGCTACGCTAATAACTCAGCACAAGACTTTAGTTCTGGTTTCTTTATCAACAACCCTCTCATTATCAACAATACAGTTGACACCGATGGGGGTGCTGGTGCGGCAATTGACTGGAAAATTGGTGGTGGTCCATTCAGCCTACGTGCGACTTATGTCGCAGCAAGTGCTGTTAATTCAACTGCTGCTGGATCGCCCTTCAACCCTGTTACGGGAGGAAACACTGGTGGTGGATTGTTTGGAGATCCCAACCAAGGAACGGTTGAGTTAGAGTACGCTAAACCTTTTGGTGCAGAAAAGAAAAACAACTTTGCTGTTCGCTTGCAGTACACCAACTCTAACACCCTTGATCTTCAACAAAACGTTTTGGGTCTAAACACTGAAGCTACGTTTGGTCGCTTTGGTGTCTTTGGTCGGGTTGGTTATTCAATTAATCCTCGATTTGCGGGTAGCAGGATACCTGCTCAAACTGGCACAGGAAACACAAACTATTTCCTCTCTTGGATGGCTGGTGCAGGTGTTAAGGATCTACTTGTTCCAGGTTCATTGTTAGCTGTTGCTGGTGGTCAGCCGCTCGTTGTTAATAAAGAAGCTGGGCCTGAGCAATTTAACTTTGAAGGGTTCTACCGCTTCCCAATCAATGACAACATCACAATTACCCCTGCTGTAATGGTGATTACCAACCCTGGTAATGACAGAAATGACGCTATTATCCAAGGTTTGGTTCGTGCAACTTTCTCGTTCTAAGCTTTAGAGTTTGATTGAGTTATTGCTTGTATCAAAACACCCTTCAGATGTTCTGAAGGGTGTTTT
>JAAURS010000304.1 GCA_012032135.1 Acaryochloridaceae cyanobacterium RU_4_10
GGAATCGATCGCTAATTTTTCCGTTCAGAACTTCCGGCGCGCTAAATTCGGGATCGGCACGCAAATCGTCAGCGGGTAATATTTGCACCCGCACCGGATGTTCGGCAACAATTACTACTCGATCGGGTGTAATTTGGCCGTGAATTTCGCAGGTATCGAGCCGCGATTGTAATAATGCTAATAAGATCTCGATCGTCTGTTCGACGGGGATAATTCGATCGGTTTGGACGATGTGGGCAAGAGTGCGATCGGGCAAAGTCGCTGTGACGAGATCGGGCATTATTTTGGTAACAGATAAGATGTATTCTTGTTGAAATTTGGGATTAAATCTCGATTGGGATTTGTTGGATTTGGTGTGGAGATCTTTACCCACCCCGCCCTATGGGCACCTCTCCCAGGAGGGGATGAGTGAGTTGGACTACGTACAATTTTGCTAACTTTTGCTTAACCGACGTTCTGCGATCGCCACGCTAAAAAGGGCAACCACATTTAACCCAGCATCCTCAAGAATTGCTGTAGCAGCTTTTAACGTAGCCCCTGTGGTAAAAATATCGTCAATTAAAACAATCTGGGTGTTGGGAGCGCAGGAGCGCAGCCCTGGACCCAACGCAAACGCACGCTTGAGATTTTGAAACCGATCGCTGCGAGACAAGCCATATTGGGCCGTGGTGGATTGGGTTCGTAACAGTCCCTGCGATTGTAATGGGAGTCCCGTGCGCTGACAAAAATGACGGGCAATGAGATCCGCTTGGTTGTAGCCTCGCTGTCTTTCGCGATCGCGGTGGAGCGGAATGGGTACCGCGATCGATTTACCGTTTAACTCAACCCGATTCCGCCAAAGGGTTGCCAGACCTTCTCCTAAAGGCTCTGCAACCTGTCTTTGGCGATCGTATTTTAATTTTGCAAGGCTTTGCTTTAAGGGACCTTCATAATATTTCCAACCGTAGAGGGGAGGCAGACCTGCAATATGGATGGGAGACACGGGACTTGGGCAATCTTGCAACCGTTGCGTGCAATCTTGGCACAACACCTGAGTTGCAGGCCGCAAACAGAGCGGGCAAGGATTCCGAAACAGCATCCCCAAACAGCGATCTGCAAAATGAGTCCATCCAGAAAGAGCCGCGTGCCAATCTCTCATCTTCAAATCGCGTAACGATAGGTTGTGCAAATTATGATGCAATAAGCCTATTATGATCGGAACGATGAGTGTCAATGGTTGAGTGGATTTTCTAATAGGGCTAGACCAGTTACAGACCTTGAATCCGGTTCAATAGGGGATCGTTTGCTCTCTTTGAGTCAGATGCTGAAAGCGGGCTACCCAGTCAGACCAGGGGTTGTCGTTTCCGATGCGATCGTACGGACGGTCTGGGATCGAATGGTTTGGACAGATAAAATCCTGCAAGATTTTTTCTATTTACACTTAAATTTTTCTTTGGACCAAGCCGCTCAGGTTCGGTCGATCGCCCAAACCCTCCAACAGGCAATTTTGGACGCAGCCCTGATGCCAGAGTGGAAGGCAGCTTGGGAGCAAACGATCCCGCAGTTAGGCGAGCGATCGTTGCTGCTCACGCCTTATATTTGGACCCCTCCAAGCCAAAAGAAGCGCATTGAAGATATTTCAACAATGCTGCACCTGCCATCCTTAAGGTGCGATGCCCGTATTGAGGTATTTTGGCAGACTTTGAAAACCGTCTGGGCAAGTTTATTTCAAGCGCAACATCTCTATGTCCTTCAGCATTTAGAATTGCGTCCCGAACAAATCCACCTCAATGTATTGGTTCAACCTTTACGATCGCCCCAACGCTCAGGCTACCTCAAAATAACTGCAAGCCATCTGTTCATCCAATCCCGTCATGAATTTGACCCAAAGCAACAAAGCTCAACCCATGCTGATTGTTATGTTTATGACCGGATTGCCGAAAATTTTATAGTGTTGCCGGAAAAGCAGTCCCAACATCCAGACATTGGCCCTGAAAACCAATTCTTATCCAAGACCGCACTGCAATCCATGATCGAGATTGCAGAAATTGTAGAACGCGATCGCCCTTCAACCGATTTGACCCTTTCATGGGCCTTGCATCCCTCAACTTTGCATTCCCCTATCTCAGACTCTGATTTACAAATTGTCGGTATCCTTCCAGACTTGCCGTTTCCCATAGAAATCCCTCCAGAAAAACGATCTCAGATCCAAAAGACCCTGACAGAGGAATCTGTCAAAACCTCCCTGAACGCACGGCACCCCTTAGGAAAGGAGTGTGTGCTGCACTGGGGTGTCTTGCCGCCCGGGTAGTGGTGGTGAAAGACTTCCAGACCATTGCGCCCGAAGCACTGCAAGGGGCCATTTTAGCCACCCATCATCTCGAACCTTTACACTTGCCTTGGTTGAAAGCCGCCGCTGGGGTTATTTGCGAGGCTGGGGGCATCACCTCTCACGGTGCTATTTTGGCCCGCGAATTAGGACGACCCGCAATTGTGGCGCGCGGGACATTCTGAAAACCTTAGAAACCGGACAGTGGGTATTTTTAGATGGAAATCAGGGAGAAATCTATGCCTGTGACGCAAAATCCCCTGATTCTAGTTTGCCCCTTTCCCTCCCATCTGCTTTCGATCCCTCACTCAAAGAATCTCCATCCACGCTGACAAAGGTATTGGTCAATTTGAGCCAAACGTCTTCCCTCGGAATCGCTTCTGCAATGGCAGCGGATGGGGTGGGGATTATACGGGGGGAGTGGCTGTGGATGGAACAACTTCTGCAATTGGGAGGTTCCCTTTCGCTCCTGCAATCTGCAAAACCTGAATTCAAACGAAACTTTCGAGATTCCCTCTATGAGATGGCTCAAGCCTTTGCGCCCCGCCCAGTATACTATCGCTCAATTGACTTACAATTCGCAGACAGGAAACTGCTCAGACCCGATCTTGAAGAAACTATCGTCGGTAACAGTTCAATTTTGGGTTTGCGCGGCACCCTGTATCATGTTTGCAACCCAGAATTGCTAGAACTAGAACTGGGAGTCTTAAAAGATCTCCTCAGTAAAGGGGTGGATAACCTCCACCTAATTTTGCCCTTCGTCCGATCGCCCCAAGAGGTCCGGTTTTGTCTCCAAAAAATGGTGGATTTAGCCATCGATCCCCACCACGAACTCCCCCTTTGGATTATGGCTGAAGTTCCATCCATTGTGTTTGCCCTAGAGGAGTACGCTCAACTGGGGATTCAAGGCATCTCGATCGGAATGAACGATTTTACTCAATTACTTTTGGGGATCGATCGCGATCGTACGGATTTCGAGGACATTGTGGCCCAAAATCAACCTGCGGTGATGTCTGCCATCTCTCAACTGGTTCAAAGGGCTACAGCACTTAAATTGCCGACGATTCTGTGCGGGTCGGTTGCCCATTACCCCACCCAATGCTTAGATCGACTGCTGAACGATAGTTTGTATGGGGTTTCAGTGGATGTGGAGAGTGTGGTGCCCACCCGAAGGGCGATCGATCGAGCGGAGGCAAGGATTTCCAAAACTCGTTCTGCTAAACGATTTAACGTAAATTGAGGGTGTTTGCTGTGAATTCGCTAAAATATCTACCTTGGCGATCGCTCTTCTTAGCTGCCATCCTAGCGGTCATCACCATGAAAGCCATTGACTTTTTGTTGTGGAAAAGTTTTGACTATACCGCATCCTCCAGCTTTGCTGAATTATTATCGACCAAAATGGGCAACTTACTATTCCTTTTCTGTGAGGGTTTAGCAGTTGGCGGCTTTGGTGTTTTATACCTAGAACGTGTTGGACGGGTTGGTCCTATTTATGCCTCTACCCTATGGGCTTTAGTCCTCTGCCTGCTGATTAGTCTGTGGTTAGGTACGTTCGTTCGGATTGCAGGACTTGGCTTGGTGGATATTTCAGAATTATCGATTATGAGTGTGATTTTGGGCGTATTTTGGCGGGGCCGTCCCTATTGGCGCTAGACTCTAAGGCTGTGGCAAGACGATCGTAGTGGTACGCACTGTTCTAAAACCCATTCTGGGTTTAAGCTATACATCATGGGCGTTGCTGAGCATAACAGCATAACGGTTGAGGTAAGCTTTAAAATCTCAAGTACGAAACATGATTTTTAACCTCAAAAAACACACAGCATTTTTCATTTGCAGAGCACACCCCTACCGCCTTACCCTTGAGTAAGAGTCTTTGTATTGGGGAGAAGTTGGTCACCCACTCTGTAAGTCAGGCTTGTCATCATTATTGTTTTAGGAGCGATCGCATGTCCGAGCAGTACGCTTTTGCCATCGGCTTTGATGTCGAGAGCGATGAAGCAGACCAGTTACCCGACGACCATTGGAAGGGTTTGTACGAACAAATTGGGAAAGCCATCCGCGAGTCTGGGTTACCCTCCATTGAATCCGAACGGTGGGATGAATTTGGTCAGGGACGAATTTTCTGGGGCACTACAACAGAATGTGAGGCGGTGAGACGGATTCTAGAGCCCTTTGATGTTTATGTTGAAGAGGCGCGCAATTTAGATCCCGGATATTACACAACGCCCAACGATACCTACTATGTCAGCGATACAGGCTTAATTCACCTTTTGCCTAGCGATCTAAATACTGCGCCTTTACCAGTATTGGAAATTGTAGATTCGATCCCGCTTGATTCTTACCGTATGAAGGTTGTGGATCCTGAGTTTCATGCAAAATGTCAGGCTCTGCTTGGGGTTGAAACCAATCTAGCCTTTGAAGGCGATTCCATATCTGAGGAGGAGACCAAAATCGATCCCCAGGTTCATGAAGCACTGCAAGCGGAACTGGCTCAACTCACCACACAGTTAAGTGCGGTGACGGCTCGTTCGAGCATTGAACGGCAGGACTATGAAACACTCCAGCAAACCCTATCCCAACAAAACTTGAGAGAAACCGCCTTAGAATTGAAGTTAAAGGAGGTGGAATCACAACTCCATCAATGGAAGCAGCAAGCTGAAGCTGCAATCCAGCCGGAAGCTTACGCCAGTTTGCAGCAGCAACTGGACGATAAAACCACTCAGATTCAAGACCTACAAACCTTCACGAAAAGCTTGCAAGAGCAACTGCATGAGGCGACTGCTCTGGTTTCACAAAAAATCGATCCCAGCCGTTATAAAGCTCTAGAGCAAGATGTTGCCGACAAAGCAACGCTCATTGCAGATCTCAGACGAACGGTTCAACAGCTAGAACGCGAAGCAAAGGAATGGCAAACCGTTGCAAATGCAAAGGTAGAGCGATCGCAGCACCAAGCCTTGGAAGAAGAGTTACAGCAGCTCAAACTGCGTCAGAGCAAGGGCCTATTCTCAAGATTGTTCGGGTGATGAACTTTGAGCAATATCGCCCTAGCCTTAGGTTGGACTCTGCGATCGATAAATTGTACGAATCCTAGTCAATAACCGTGGGGTAAGTTCGTTCGCGCATATTTCAACGCTCAAAAATCCGTAACATCACTGATTTCTTTTTTCTCGCAAAAAGGCATCTTATATATAGAAATATTTATCGCTTCACCTCACTATAAAAAATGTCTCAGCAA
>JAAURS010000305.1 GCA_012032135.1 Acaryochloridaceae cyanobacterium RU_4_10
GAGTGGTTGAAGTTGAATCCGTTTAAGTTGAAGGCCATCGTGCTAATGCCCATTGCCGTTAACCAGATCCCCACCACAGGCCAAGCACCTAGTAAAAAGTGTAGCGATCGGCTGTTATTGAAGGACGCATATTGGAAAATCAGACGTCCAAAATAACCGTGGGCTGCCACGATATTGTAGGTTTCTTCTTCTTGACCGAATTTGTAACCGTAGTTTGCAGATTCAACTTCAGTGGTCTCCCGAATCAGGGTGGAGGTCACCAAAGAACCATGCATTGCAGAGAACAAGCTGCCACCAAATACCCCAGCAACACCCAACATATGGAAGGGATGCATTAAAATGTTGTGCTCGGCTTGGAACACAAACATAAAGTTGAAGGTACCCGAAATTCCCAAAGGCATTCCGTCAGAGAAGGATCCTTGTCCGATGGGATAGATCAGGAACACAGAAAACGCCGCTGCCAAGGGAGCAGAATACGCCACACAAATCCAAGGACGCATCCCTAAGCGATAAGACAGTTCCCATTGACGACCCATCCAACAGCAAATGCCCAACAGGAAGTGGAAACACACAAGCTGGTAAGGACCGCCATTGTAAAGCCATTCATCGAGGGAGGCTGCTTCCCAAATGGGATAGAAGTGCAACCCAATGGCATTGGAAGAGGGCACCACTGCACCGGAAATGATGTTGTTTCCGTAAATCAAAGACCCTGCTACGGGCTCCCGAATTCCGTCAATGTCAACGGGTGGGGCTGCAATAAACGCAACGATGAAACAAATGGTTGCAGAAAGGAGCGTTGGAATCATCAGCACACCAAACCAGCCAATATAAAGGCGGTTATCAGTACTGGTAACCCAATTGCAAAAACGCTCCCATGCACTGGAACCTTCACGTCTTTGTAAGGTAGTAGTCATGATTGAATAATGAATGACGACAATGGATGAAAAAGTTCATGAAAGCGAAGCAGTTTCTCCTGTCTTATGCCTAAAAACCCTTTAAAATCAAAGTTTTTAAGCAAAGCTGAGAATACCCAAGTTAATGATGTATGAAGCCTCGCTTGTTAGCTACTGTAGGACAAAAATTAATGTGAGGATAGAAATGTGTAACATTATTTCAAGCAGGTTTACAAACAGAAAAAAGAACCTTAAGAAGGGTAAATCATTTCATCGAGCAAGATTGCCTTAATAGACCAAAAATTTGAAAAATCTAAGTTTATTGAAGCTGACCGATCGGAAATGAGTTTTGTAAATCACCTGAGCTACATTTCCTCTCTTTTTCTGGTGCGGACTTTTGATTGGGACTAGGGGACGAAAGATGCTATCACTTATAAAGAATGAAGATTTGTAACTGTAGATGAACTACCCGCAAAATACAGTCCAAAGGGCTAAACGGGCGTTGAGTTGTAGCCCTTTTCAAATGAATTTATTTGCAACGATGCGGTTGCAAGGGGTGTCGTTGCCTCAGGTCGCGGGACGTTCTGGGATGTCGCTGCGCTATACAGCTAAGGCATTGTCGGAGCAGTCAGCGGAACGATCGCTCCTCTGGCTGATCCAAGTGGGTTTATTACGCCGAGAAGTGGATGGCCAAGGATTGACCAATAGTTTTCGGCTCACGCCCTTGGGACGATTGTTGGTCGAGCAGTGGCAGGAACAAGGCGATCGCTTCCGAAGAGTATCCTGGGCCGATCGGCTGCGAGAGTTCATCCGGCGATCGCTCAGTGGGGCGCTATGACAAAGTCCATCATGGTAGTGGGCACTACGTCCCATGCAGGGAAATCAATGCTCACTGCGGTGATATGTCGCATTTTGAAGCGTCAGGGATTCCATGTGTCACCTTTTAAGGGGCAGAATATGGCCTTGAATGCCTATGTGACAAACGAAGGGCTAGAGATGGGCCACGCGCAAGCGGTACAGGCTTGGGCGGCGGGAGTAGAGCCTCAGATTGCCATGAATCCCATTTTGCTCAAGCCCCAAGGCAATATGACGTCCCAAGTGATTATCAAGGGGCAATCCGTGGGACAGGTGCAGGCTGCGGACTACTACAAACTGTATTTCGATCGCGGCTGGCAGGCGATTGTAGAGTCCTTGACGGATCTCCAATCCTCCTTTGACTGGATTGTCTGTGAGGGGGCGGGGAGTCCGGCTGAGATCAATCTAAAGCATCGCGATTTAACCAATATGCGGGTCGCGAAGCATCTCAATGCTCCAACTTTATTGGTGGCGGATATCGATCGCGGGGGGGTGTTTGCCCATATTGTTGGAACGCTGGAATTGCTGGATCCCGACGAACGAGCATTGATTCGGGGATTTGTTATCAACAAATTTCGAGGACAGCGATCGCTCCTCGAATCGGGTCTAGTTTGGTTGGAGGAGCGGACGGGGATTCCGGTGGTGGGAGTGATTCCGTGGGTGAATGAAGTGTTTCCCTCGGAAGATTCTCTGAGTTTGTTAGAGCGTCCCACTCGCGGCCAATTATCTGATTTGACGATTGCGGTGATTCGGTTTCCCCGTGTGGCCAACTTTACGGATTTCGATCCCTTGGATGCTGAGCCGACAGTCCAAGTGCATTTTGTCGAGCTAGGGCAATCCTTAGGCCATCCCGATGCAGTGATTTTGCCCGGTTCTAAAACCACGATCGCAGATATGCAGGCATTGCATGAGTCTGGAATGGCTGCTCAAATTCAGACATACGCTCAAGCGGGTGGGATGGTGCTGGGCATTTGTGGCGGGTTTCAAATGATGGGAACTGCGATCGCCGACCCGAAAGGGATAGAAGGTCCAGCGGAAACCTTTCCAGGATTGGGACTATTGCCTTTAAATACGGAAATGCGATCGAATAAAGTGACTCAACGGCGCAGAACACAAGCTTGCCCGCTCGGGGTCCCGTTTGAGCAATTGAGCGCAGATGGCGAAATTCACGGGTATGAAATCCATCAGGGCCATACAGAATTTTTAGATCGTTCTGACCTGATTCCTTTATTTGCCGATCCAGAGTTAGGAGTGGCAAGCCTCACTCGTCGATTAATGGGTACTTACCTCCACGACTTGTTCAATAATGGGTGCTGGCGGCGTCAGTGGCTGAATCAATTGCGTCAGGATAAGGGATTGCCCCTTTTAGAAACCCATATCCCCGATTACGAGGTTCAGCGGGAACAGCTTCTAGATCGAATCACCGATGCGGTTGCCCCTTATTTAGACCTGTCCCCCTTTATTCGCTCGTAAAATCCTCATGTCAGACATGGAAATTTTGGTGGTTTGCAGCTTAAAATGACGTCAGTTTTGAGCAGGGATGGGAGATTGGCGGATGGTTAAGTTGAGAGATTTACTGGCGCTGTTACCGTCCGAGTTATTTGTCGATTCTGAGTGGAGATCGCAGTCTCACCCCGCTCTCGACTTAGAGGTGAGCGGACTATCCACCAATTCTTGGGCATGCAAACCAGGGGATTTGTTCATTGGAATGCCTGGAACGCGGGTCGATGGCGGCAATTTCTGGTCCAGTGCAATCGAAGCAGGAGCCATTGCAGCATTGGTGTCTCCTCAAGTCGAGCGATCGAGTACGAGCGAAGCCCCCATCATTCCGATGACGGACATGGCTGTTGCCTGCGGATCTGTCGCCGCCAGCTTTTACGATCGCCCCAGCCGCAAACTAAAAATGGTGGGCATCACGGGAACCAATGGGAAAACAACGACCAGCCATTTAGTGGAATATCTCTGCAATCAATCCCAGTCCAAAACCCTTCTCCTAGGAACCCTCTACGCCCGTTGGCCCGGTTACGAGGAAACCGCAACCCACACCACTCCCTTTCCCGTAGATCTTCAGCAAACTTTGGCTAAGGCCGTATCAGCAGGCTGCGAGTATGGCGTGATGGAAGTCAGTTCCCATGCCTTAGCTCAGAAACGGGTATTGGGGTGTGAATTCGAGGTGGCTATTTTTACCAACCTCACCCAAGACCACTTGGACTATCACAAAGACATGGATGATTATTTTGCAGCCAAGTCTCTACTGTTCCACCCTCCTTATCTCTCTGGCAAGGCAATTATTAATGTGGATGATGTCTACGGACAAAAGCTTGCTGCCACCCTCGATCGCAATCGCACTTGGACGTTCAGTACCCAGTCTAACCGAACGGATCTCTGGACCAGTGATTTAGACTACAGTTCTTCTGGCGTGAAAGGTCAGGTTCATACGCCTAAGGGTACGGCAGCTTTTGACCTACCTCTAGTCGGGCAGTTTAATGTATCCAATTTCTTGGCTGCGGTAGGAGCGGGGTTGGCCGTGGGGTTAGATATCCCTCATATTGTGGAAACACTTTCCAACTTCTCAGGTGTACCAGGACGAATGCAGCAAATTAGGGTCAAGCCCGACCAAGATATCAGCGTCGTGGTGGACTATGCTCATACTCCCGACAGTCTGGAAAATCTACTCAAGGCAACCCGTCCCTTTGTGAAAGGAAAAATGGTCTGCGTGTTTGGCTGCGGGGGCGATCGCGATCGCACGAAGCGGCCCAAGATGGGGGCAATTGCGGCGAATCTCTCGGATGTGGCTGTAGTAACCTCGGACAATCCTCGGACTGAAGATCCGCAAAAGATTCTGGCGGATGTGTTGGAGGGGATTCCTGAATCGGTGAAACCCATCGTGGAAGCCGATCGTCGGGTGGCAATTTGGGAGGCGATCGCACGGGCTCAGCCAGGTGATGCAATTTTGATTGCAGGGAAGGGACATGAGGATTATCAAATTCTAGGAACTGAAAAAGTCCACTTTGACGATCGCGAGGAAGCTGAAGCTGCGCTGAAGAAGCGTTATGGCATTTAGTCTTGATGCTTCAATCTGGTGAGATGGAGGGATTAGAATAAGAGTGCAACGGAGATTGATACCCATGAGTAGAGATGCCAAGACCGAAGAAACTAGTGGATTAAGGGTAAATCTAAGACTAGAGACCCAACCCTCGGGTATAGTTGCTGCTTCAGTCATTGAATTTCCTGATTGTTACGTGGAAGCAGCAACCCGTGAAGAAGCGATCGCGAAGGTACAGGCTGCTTTTCTGGAAAAACTTAGCCACATTGAAACCATTCCCTGGGATGTTCCTTTGCCCTCTAAACCATCAAGTTGGATTGCGAATGGTTCAAAATATTCAGCCGAGAGTCCTTGGGTCAAATTTGCTGGGATGTTTCAAAATGACCCAGACTTTGCAAAAATTGCTGCTGATATTCGTGCTGAGCGGGAGATTGAGGACGATATAGAGGTCGATCCTTCAATCTATTCCTTAGAAGGTTGAGGCCATACATTTGTACATTCTCGATACAGATCAGGTTTCACTATGGTTAGAAGATCACTCTGTAGTGAGAAACAAAACCCTTAGTGGTGCAGAAAATTCTGAGGAGACTGAAAGTATTAGCAGAAGGTAACTTTGTCGAATTCAATCCGAGTGCTCATAGCCTCTCTTTTCTTGCGAGAGGCACAAGCCGGAGGTGGATTGGCT
>JAAURS010000306.1 GCA_012032135.1 Acaryochloridaceae cyanobacterium RU_4_10
GAGTCCGACGTTCAGATTCAGCCCCCTATCTTGCTGGGCGACAATTGTCGCATCGGTTCGCGCGTCCTCTTGGAAGCGGGAACGGTGATTGGAGATAACGTCACGATTGGAGCAGAAGCAGACCTCAAGCGCCCGATTATCTGGAATGGGGTTCTAGTAGGCGAAGAAGCACGGCTCAGTGCCTGTACCGTCACGCGTGGAGCTAGGGTCGATCGCCGCGCTCATATCTTGGAAGGTGCGGTAATCGGTACTTTGTCAGTGGTCGGTGAAGAGGCTCAAGTGAGTGCTGGTGTTAGAGTCTGGCCTAACAAGAAAATTGAACCTGGCGCAACACTGAATATCAATCTGATTTGGGGCAATACAGCTCCCCGAAATTTATTTGGACAACGTGGGGTTTCAGGATTGGCCAATGTGGACATGACCGCAGAATTTGCGGTGAAATTGGGAGCTGCCTACGCCTCCACTCTCAAACCCGGATCTCAGATCATGGTCTCCCGGGACCAGCGCAGTATCTCGCGCATGATTTCGCGA
The DNA here is from genome assembly GCA_012032135.1 of Acaryochloridaceae cyanobacterium RU_4_10. Classification (GTDB taxonomy): domain Bacteria; phylum Cyanobacteriota; class Cyanobacteriia; order Thermosynechococcales; family Thermosynechococcaceae; genus JAAURS01. The sequence goes on from JAAURS010000306.1 coordinate 532, forward strand.
TCGCTGGTCTCTGGTCTGATGTCCGTGGGTATCAACGTCCAAAATCTAGAAGCAACTGCTCTTCCCATTAGTCGGTTTGCGGTTAGGAAACTGGGAGTCACAGGTGGAATCCACGTACGATTGCATCCCGATCGCTCTAATTTTATCTTAATTGAGTTTTTTGACGAGTATGGGATTAACCTCTCAAAGGCCAAGGAAAAGAAAATTGAAGGGGCCTTTTTCAAAGAAGATTTTCGGCGAGCTGCGATAGAGGAAATTGGTAATATTACCTATCCCAGCCAGATTTTAGAGTCCTATGCCGCTGGATTTGATAGATTGCTGAATATTTCTCACCACAACCAGCGCCAGTTCAAAGTCGCAATCGATTATATATATGCCGTGTCTGGGGCAATTTTACCCCATCTCCTCAATAAAGTGGGGTGTGATGTTGTGGTTTTGAATGCCAGCCTGCGACAAATTCCCCCTACTTTACAGGAACGGGAGGAACTGCTGGCCCAACTTGGTCCCGTCGTCAAAGCGTTGAAGGCAAACCTGGGAGTCCAAGTATCAGCCAATGGCGAACAACTCGTTTTAGTGGACGAAACGGGCCGAGCGATTGAAGGGGAACGGTTGACGGCTTTGATGGTGGAAATTAGTCTGCGAGCTAATCCGCGAGGAACCGTTGTGGTGCCCGTCCATGCAGCAAGTTCGGTGGAGGCAGTAGCCCGTCGCCATTACGGTCAAGTCATTCGCACAAAGGTGAACCCTACGGCTTTGATGGAAGCTTGCCGCGAAAATTTTGGGGTCGTAATGGGAGGAAGTGCCGAAACGGGGTTTATTTTTCCACAGCTTCATCCCGGCTTTGATGCCATGCTTGCAATTGCAAAGCTCATCGAACTTTTGACCCTCCAGGACCAAACCATCGGTCAATTAAGGGCAGAATTACCGCTCGTTTATTACCAGACTCAGATGTTGAGATGTCCTTGGAACCGCAAAGGTTCTTTAATGAGACATTTAGTTGAAACCCATCCCCCCGAACAACTAGAGTTGATTGATGGGGTCAAGATTAAAGATGCAAGGGAACCCGATAACTGGATATTGATCCTACCCGATGCAGGGGAACCGCTGATTCGTTTGGTTGCCAATGGCCGCGATCGCAATTGGGTGGACACCGCGCTTAAAGAGTACGGACAACGACTCCAAAATATTGCTGCATTGGAAGATGCTATGTATTTCGATCTAGAACCGCCTGTTTAGGAACTAAATACGCTATGGCCATGTCTCACCTTTCTCATCTGTTTGATACCGATACCCCCAAACACAAACGCTTTGACCTTGCTGGAGCCAAACCTCACTACAATCCCGATCGCCCCGGTCAGGTCGAGCATATTTTTCTAGATCTGGTCTTAGACCTCGCCGCTCAAACCTGTGAAGGAACCTGCCACATTCGGATTAATCCGGTTCGGGATGGGATCGAACAGCTTGTTTTGGATGCCGTACAGATTGAGATTCAGGAGGTCAAGGTTGGAAGAACCAAACAAGCCTTTGACTATGATGGAGAGCAACTGACTCTCACGCTCAAACAGCCCACCACGGTTGGAGCGTCGTTTGTTCTGAGTATTCGCTACAAGATCGATCGCCCCCAACGGGGTCTGTACTTTGTAGGACCGGACGAGCATTACCCCCACAAACCCATCCAAGCTTGGACCCAAGGGGAAGATGAAGATTCCCGATTCTGGTTTCCCTGCTTTGACTATCCCGGTCAGTTGGCTACGTCAGAAGTGCGGGTTCGGGTACCGAAGCCCTACAAGGCTATTTCTAATGGGGAGTTAGTAGAGCAAACCTCTGACGGGGAAGACACTATTTATCATTGGACTCAAAAGCAGATTCATCCAACCTACTTGATGACCCTAGCCGTGGGCGATTTTGCAGAACTGACCGATGAATGGAAGCATCCCGATGGAACCGTTGTTCCAGTGCAGTACTACGTTGAGAAAGGGCATGAAGAAGATGCCCAACGCAGCATGGGGAAAACCCCTCAGATGATTGAGTTTTTTAGCCAAAAGTATGGCTATGCTTACCCCTATCCGAAGTATGCTCAGATCTGCGTGGATGACTTTATCTTTGGTGGGATGGAAAATACTTCCACCACTTTACTCACCGATCGCTGTTTGTTAGATGAGAGAGCGACTTTAGATAACCGCTCGACCGAAACGCTAGTAGCTCACGAGCTGGCTCATCAATGGTTTGGCGACTTAGTGGTCATTAAACATTGGTCCCATGCTTGGCTCAAAGAAGGAATGGCATCCTACTCAGAGGTGATGTGGACGGACCGTGAATATGGTGCAGATGAAGCGGCCTACTATCGTCTCCAGGAAGCCCGTCGCTACTTTAGCGAAGATAGCGATCGCTACCGTCGCCCCGTGGTAACCCATGTCTATCGCGAGGCCATTGAACTGTACGATCGCCATCTGTATGAGAAAGGCTCTTGTGTCTACCACATGATTCGAGCTGAGCTGGGGGAAGACCTCTTCTGGCGGTCTATTCATACCTTTGTCCGAGACAATGCCCATCGCACGGTAGAGACGGTCGATCTACTCAGGGCAATTGAAAAGGCAACGGGTCGCAATTTAACCTTTTTGTTCGATCAGTACATCTATCGGGGTGGGTTTCCAGAATACAAGGTCGCCTATAGCTGGGACAATGAGGCCAAACTTGCGAAGCTAACGATCGCGCAAACCCATATGAATGGAGACGAACCGGAACGCGATCGCTTCGATCTAAAAATTCCTATTACGTTTAGCCTAGTTAAGCGCAAGCGAGTTTCTGTCCTGCAAACCTTTACCGTTCGCGTGCGCGAAAAGACTCAGACTTTCTACATGCCCCTGTCAGAGAAACCAAGCTTTCTTAGCTTCGATACGGGTAACAACATTCTCAAAAAAGTAACGCTCGAGTACCCGCTACCGGAACTCAAAACCCAGCTTCAGCAAGACCCCGATCCAGTTTCGCGAATTTATGCGGCAGAGGCGATCGCACAAAAGAGTACCCTTGAGGCCGTTAAAGCACTGTCTCAGTCCCTGACAGAAGATTCCTTCTGGGGAGTGCGATCGGAAGTGGCTCGGTTACTCTCTACAATTAAGCTAGATCGAGCCTTTTCTGCTCTCGTCGTGGGGTTAAAGGATCCAGAAGCTCGCGTGCGTCGCGCTGTAGTAGAGGCGATCGCGTCCTATAAAACCAGTCAGAGCTACAAGGTATTGAAACCCATCGCAGAAAAAGGCGACCCCAGTTATTCCGTTGAGGCGGCGGCGCTTCAAGGGATGGGTGCGATCGCAGCATCTGTTTCTCAAGATAAACCCAAGGACGAGAAAGTTATCAAATTATTGAAGACAGTACTCAAAGAGCGAGGAGGCTGGAATGAAGCGGTACGATGTGGTGCGATCGCGGGATTGAGTCAGCTCAAAACTTCCACAGCCGCTTTGGATATCTTGCTGGACTATACGGAGATCGGGACACCTCAACCTTTGCGGCTAGCTACTATCCGAGCTTTGGGAAGTATTGCTCAAGGACAAGCCCCTGCTCAGTTAGACCAAATTCTAGAACGTCTTTCTACGCTCTCTGATGAAGCGTTCTTTTTAACTCAAGTGTCTGTGGTCATTGCCCTAGGTCAACTCGAGACCTCCAAGGCGATCGGTATTTTGCGACGGTTGGCGAACCGAACGCCTGACGGTCGCGTGCGGCGGATGGCGGAAGAAGCTGTTCAAAAGGTTCAGGCTGCGGTGGGGGCTGACCAATCTCTCAAAACGCTACAAAGCGAGTTTGAGGAACTTAAGAAGAGCAATCAGGATTTGCAGAGCCGTCTGGCGGAATTGGAGGCAAAAGCAAAGCCAATGAAAGAATAGTAATTTAGGACGGAATAGTTTGTTTGCGATCGCACTTACGATAATTAGACATCAGAGAGATCGCACTTTTGGATGTGGTACGATGCTGGACGACTTCTAATCATCCCCTTGCATGACCCGCACTCGCCATGACCTGTTTGCCAAACAACATTTAGAATCACTCCTTGAACCTCTAGGTACAGTTAGGAGCAGCCGAAAGGTTACCAGTGAGACTCGTGAGGTTGATGTTTGGTTTGTGCCGAATCCTAAGGCTCAATCAACCTTCAATTCTTTAGGCATATTGGGGCAAATGGTCAGAAAACACTGCGCCATAGAACCATTCCGCAATACGGTGCAACCCTTGGAGATCTATAGCTGCATGGGCAAACTTGTGGATTTAACAGAGGAGCTACAACGTCAGGCCAAACGAGAATCAAAATCTTTGTCAAAAAAAGAATTGCCTTGGTTATGGATTTTGAGTCCAACAGTCTCAAAACCAACAATCAAAGGACTTCGGGCGGAGGTTGAAAAGGGTTGGCCTACGGGTTTCTATTTTCTTCCGCCCACTCTGCGAACTGTTTTAGTGGCGCTTCATCAGCTTCCGGTCATAGAAGAGACGCTATGGCTCAGGCTTGTGGCTCGCAATGGTGTTCAACGTCAGGCAATCTCAGAACTGTTGGCGCTTCCTGCCAATCACCCAATGCGGCAAATCACAATGGAGCATTTAGCGGTGTTGCAAATCAATCTAAATGTAAGGCAGAATTTGAATAAGGATAAGAGGGCTTTGGCGATGAACTTGACTCCAGTGTACGAACAGTGGCGAAAAGAAACGCTCCAAGAGGGACGACAGGAAGGACGACAAGAGGGACGACAAGAGGGACGACAAGAGGGACGACAAGAGGGGATTCAATTAGGGCTCCAACAGGGTGAGCAATCGCTTATCCTCCGCCAGCTTTCTCGTCGAGTGGGAGTGATGTCTCCTGATGTTATTTCGCAGGTTGAAGCACTTCCGTTACAACGTTTGGAAGCTTTGGGTGAGGCACTTTTAGATTTTGCGAATGCTGATGATTTGATGGCTTGGTTGAG
>JAAURS010000307.1 GCA_012032135.1 Acaryochloridaceae cyanobacterium RU_4_10
AGTTCGCGGATTGATGGAAAGGCAAATATATTTGCTTGCTTCATGAGTTCTCCTACCCTTGCTTGATCTACCTTTCCTACTAATTCAGTACAGTTTTCTAATGATGCTCAGCAATAATCTTTTCAAGAACTTCGCGTTCGGGTCCTTCTCCAATAATTTGGAGCTTGTGATTCTGCAAGATAGGACTATTGGCAAAGGCACGGACAACGACTTCTGGCATTTTGTAAGGAACCAATCGACCAGCGAATAAGATTGTCATTTGCCCCTTTGGTCTCACCTCGGGGAGATTAAAGAGTTCTGGATCTATCCCAACTTCTGGGTAGTTAATAGTTTTCGATTGGGTAGATTCTGGTAAGTCAGCAATAGTATGATTGAAAGCTGCTAGCACGCAAGCTGATTTCTGGTAAGTTGCGGAAGAGTAGGGCAATACTCTGTAAGCATTGCGCACATAGCTCAACCATTCTTTTTCACGCCTTTTTCTGCTCTCATAAAACTTAGGCCATGGCAAATTCCCGTTCAGTGGGCCGAGGACAAAGGGAATGGGAGACCACTCTGCCATGGGACTGGGTATGCTTGGGGTCATTGGCGTAATTCGATGGATAACATCAAACTTGCCTTGCTTCAAATCATCTTTGAACAAATTCCAAACTTTCCATTCAAAGAACAGATAACTTGGATAATTGATGGCAATCTGCATTGTCCAGCCCACCTCTTGGCCGCCTCTTAAAGCAACTGCAAACTTATAGAGAGGGGCCGCAATGACTTCCGTGTCAATGTAGACAACGTCTGCTCTCCCTAAACCAACCTTTTCAATATTTTCTTTATTGCGAATCTGCGTCACAACCGTGACATCGACCTGATCGGCAATTGCTTTTGCGTACTTATAGCCGACCACTGGCAATGAAGGCCATTTGGGGTTGCAGTCTTCAGCAAGGATGAGAACGCGCATAAAGTTACTCCACCAATATTCACCAAGCGCGGTCTAACTATATCCTCAACCGCACACAACGGTCTAATATTCCTGCATTTTGCCTCCATTGATAGAATTTCCTCACAACTTCTTCATTCTTAACTGTCAGTCTAAAAGCAAAGACAACGAGAGAGTGGAGAAAACGTCATGAAAACTGATTTCTTGATTGTTGGGAGCGGCCTCTCAGGCTTAGTCTTTGGGGCATTAATGGCCAACGCAGGCAAAACGGTCCGAGTCCTAGAAGCCCACGAACATCCAGGCGGTTTTGGTCATACCTTTACGATGGCTAAAAAATATACGTTTAATGCCCAACTTCATTATGTCTGGGATTGTGGTGAAGGCTATACCGTCAATCGCGTGCTCAAAAAGTTGAACTTAGATAAAGAAGTCACCTTTGAGCGATACGACCCTAATGGATTCGATCGTATGAGAATGCCGGGTTATGCCCTCGATATCCCCTCAGATCCTCAAGAGCTGATTCGCCGTCTGTCCGATTTATTTCCTGAGGCCGCCGAGCAGATTCGCAAATTTGTGTTGGAAGTTGAAAAAACGAGCGAGGGCCTCAAAAAATTATCGCCGCCGATTGATGCTGGCGAACTTTTCAACCATTTTGGGGAAGTGTTTGGAACGGTGTTGTATCTCAATAGCACCCTTCAAGATGTGTTCGATAAATTTAAACTACCTCAAGCCGCGCAAACGCTTTTAGCACTGCAATGGCCTGATTTTTTGCTTCCCCCAAACCAACTGTCATTTTACGCTTGGGTCATTTTGTTCACGGGCTATCAAAAAGGTGCCTTTTACCCAACCCAGCATTTTGAGCATGTCATCCAGTCTTTGGTCAAAATCATTGAAACAAATGGTGGAGAAGTCCTCCTCAATCTTGAAGTGACACAGTTCGTTTTCGCAGATAAAACGGTTGCTGGGGTTCAAGCAATGGATCTTGTTACCCATCAAACCCATGAATTTACAGGTGACACCGTTATTTGCAATATCGATCCCAAAAAAGCTGCCAAGATGATTGGAATTGAAAATTTCTCGAAGACAGTACGCAAGAAGCTCAGTTACGATTATTCCCCTTCCAACTTCATGGCGTACTGTGCGGTGAAAGATATCGATTTGCGAGACTACGGCTTTGGTAAATGGAATACGTTCTATTCGGGGCATCAAGATTTGAACGAAGCCTTTGCACAAATGTACGAAAGGAACGACTTTTCGAATCCCAGCTTTGCCATTACCACCCCAACCTTACTCACCAACGAACGTCGCGATTGCCCTGAAGATTGTCAAATCATTGAGTTCTTGACGGTAGCTAATTATGACTACTTCAAACACCTCAAAGACACGGATAGAAAAGCTTACAGACGGAAAAAGGAGGAAATTTTAGATTTCATTCTAGATGTGGTAGAACGACAATACATTCCAACTCTTCGGGAACACCTGGTCTTTAAGATCTCGGGTAGCCCCACTACCAACGAGCGATTTTGTTGGTGTCCCAGCGGCAATTCCTATGGCTCTAGCCTCACACCGCAAAATATGGGCTTAGGTCGGCTCAACCATCAATCCTCCCTCAAAAATTTTTACTTTTGCAATGCTTCATCGGGTTATCCAGGATTTGCTCCAACTTTCTGGACAGGCGCAATTTTGTATCAACGCTTGTCCGGCGATCGCATCCTAGGAAGTTAACCTACCCTCAACACCTCATCAGTCAGACCATCCTATCGGACGTAAAACCATGAGAATCGCGATTATTGGCGGCGGTGCAAGTGGCTTGGTGACGGCCTATCTACTGGATAAACAAGGACATCAAGTGACTGTTTTTGAGAAACAACCCATTTTGGGCGGACATATTCGCACGCTCAATAAAAATGTCAAACCAGACCGACCGGAGTGCCAAGAATTTTTGGAAGGCGGTGTGTTGGAATTTCCTACGGTGTTTCGGAACTTCCTGGCCCTCATGAAGGAACTAGAGGTTGAATTAGAGCCCGTTGCGGTTGGCTCGACGCTGTTTTTGCAAGATGGTCGGCACTTTCTTTCGGCAGATATGATTCAAAAAAACTTCACTGGAATGCAACGGCTGATTGAATATCTGCGCCTCGATACGCTTTATGCGCGTTCGGCTGCGTTTTGGGTGAAAATGCAGTTTCCTAAAATCCAGGATTTTACGATCGACCTTTATCTCAATATTTGAAAGGCGAAGGTATCCGCAATTGCTGGTTGAAGTTGCTGACGATGTACAGTTACTCAATGTCTTTTGAACTCATGAATAACTTTCCAGCAGAGCTAGCAATTCCAGCTCTCCGGGACTATGTGTTTGTGGACTGGGTGAGGGTTAAAGGCGGCGTATATTCCTACATTGAAAAAATATTGGACCGATTTAAAGGCGATATTTGGCGCAATGTTGAAATCGCGAACATTTCTAGATCCACTTTTTCCGTTAACGTCCAATTCTTGGATGGAGTGACGCAAACATTCGATAAGGTCGTTTTTGCAACTCCTCCGGATCGGGTCATGCAATTATTGAGCGATCCGACTCCCGCAGAAACAAGACGGTTTGCATCCTGGCAGGCAAACTATGCAACAACAGTAATCCATACCGATACTTCAATGTACGATCGCTACGGTATCAAGGAGTTTTCGGAGTTCGATTTTTTCCAAACCGATTGGGATTGGGGGTATAACGCCTACCTCAACCATCTGTGCGGCATTGCGTCGCCTGTGAAGTATAGCTTGGCGTTTCATCTGGATGGGTGGATTGCGAAGGACAAAATTCTGCAAGTTTTAGAACACCACACGCCGCTCTATACGGTCGAGTCGTTTCGCTACCGAGATGAAGTGGTGAGTACCAACGGCGAGAACAATACCTACCATGTTGGAGCCTACCTAGGAGATGGGTTACATGAAGGGGCGATCGCATCTGCGATGAAAGTAGCCCAATTGATAGGTTAGTGTTTGCAACTGCTAATCTCTTTGGAATTGCTCGATCGCACTTGCAAATGCCACAATCGCAGCTCTTACTTCACCCGAAATTTCTGGGTCAGCGATAATTCCGGCTGCATCTAGTTTTTTGCCCAAGAGCGGAACGGCAATGGAAGCTCCTGGAACAATACGGCCTGACATGGTTGTCAGGATTTCGGTGAGGGATGCTTGGGCGTGAGTAGCCCGTGGGGATGCGTTGAATAAGGCGATCGGTTTCCTGACAAATTCTTCTCCACTGACTAACCAATCTAGGGCATTTTTCAAAACACCTGGCACACCGTGGGCATATTCTGGGCTTGAAACGATCAAACCATCGGCCCATTTGATTTGTGCCCGTAAATCTTTGGCGGATGCTGGTTCTGTTGGCTCAAGGTCAGGGTTGAAATGGGGTAAATCGTTCAGTCCGCCGTACAATTTCATCTCAACGTTTTGGGGGGATAGTGCGATCGCTGCTTCAAGTAGAGCGGTGTTGGATGAAACCTGACGAAGGCTTCCTGAGATGGCAAGGATTTGTATCATTGCTTTATGATGGCGTTTCAATTGCTGGTGCAGACAATGAAACTCTAACGCACGATAAGATATAAAGATGTTCCTGTTAGGAAAGCTGAAATTTGTCCCTCAGCCATTTATGCCAGACCCAATTCCCAATTCGGCCATTACAGCCTCAATCTCACATCTGCGTAACTTTGCTAATTCACCTAACGCCTCAATCCGGCCACCGTTGGCTAGTTCGATCGCTTCGCTCATTTCAATTAACTGAGCTAAGTCTGATTCGTTAATTGTTTCGGCTTGCCGATCGGCTATCAAGGCTCGATACTTTTGCCACCAATCTGCTGAAAAGCCTAAATTAATCCGTTGTAACAATTTTGCTTCAGAGGTTTCGGTTGCGGACTGGGGGCATTCTTCAAAGTCATCGCTCTGCCATTTGCCAGCATGACGGATGGATTGGTCAGACCGAGGACGAAAAGAAGGATCGGCTTGGAGCCGTTGTTTGAGGAAAATTAGGGTTTCCTCAATTGTTTCCTCTGGTGCAGTTTCAAGGGTTTGAAGCAATTCGGCTTTGATAGGTGACATGGATTCGCCTCAAATCGCGGGTTGAGCCTGGTTTCATTCTAGTGCAACCTTTACGGCGATCAATATTCAGCTATTACAGCCGAGATCGCACATCCCCACAATTTTGCCAAGTTTCCCAAAGCCTGAACCCGTTCACCCTTAACCTTTATTTGGCTCCCAATTCTGTTAACCGTTGCTGTAACGCAGATTCGACTTCAGGCGATGTGGCTAGCTCAAGGGCACGTTTATAGTCCGCGATCGCCCGGTCATGGTCGCCTTGATTGACGTAAGCGTTCCCACGATTGTTGTAAGCCTTATCATATTTCGGATTGAGGTTGAGCGCTTGAGTGTAATCGTCGATCTCTCGGTCATAGTCGCCTTTCTTTCCGTAAGCGACCCCACGATTGTAGTGAGCCTCACGCTAATTTTCGGATTGAGGTTGAGCGCTTGAGTGAAATCGTCGATCGCG
>JAAURS010000308.1 GCA_012032135.1 Acaryochloridaceae cyanobacterium RU_4_10
GTCTTGCGACGGTAGGCTTCACGGGCGATCGCTACAATCGCATCGCTATGAAAACTCAAGCTCTACACTATCCATTTGAAGGAGCTTTTGATACTGCTTGATCAAAGCATTGCGCGGCTCCGTCAAAATCTTGCACAGCGTATCTTCATCCAGCGGATCGATCACAGACATCACCGGAATCCGACCGATAAATTCAGGAATCATTCCAAACTTCACCAAATCTTCAGGCGCAAGATGCCGCAAGAAATTTGCAGCCCGTTCCTCTTTCGTCAACGGTGTACCCTGTACAAACCCCATGGATTTACGGCCCGTGCGTTGTTCGATGATCTTATCAAGACCCACAAACGCGCCGCCGCAGATGAACAAAATATTGGTCGTATCAATTTGGATACAGTCTTGGTAAGGATGCTTGCGTCCACCTTGAGGTGGCACGTTGGCGATCGTTCCTTCTAGCATTTTGAGAAGCGCTTGCTGCACCCCTTCACCCGACACATCGCGGGTAATAGACGGATTTTCGCTCTTACGGGCAACCTTATCAATTTCATCAATGTAGATAATGCCGCGTTGGGCCTCCTCTACATCCAGATCGGCCACCTGAAGCAAGCGCAGCAAGATATTTTCAACGTCCTCACCCACATAACCCGCTTCCGTGAGGGTGGTGGCATCCGCAACCGCAAAAGGTACATCCAGCATTTTTGCCAGGGTTTGGGCCAAGAGCGTCTTGCCACAGCCCGTCGGACCAATTAGCAAAATATTGGATTTTTGTAGCTCAATACTGTCTGTTAAGTTCTCAACCTCATCGCCTTGAATAGAACTCAGACGTTTGTAATGGTTATAAACCGCAACAGACAAAACCTTTTTGGCTTCATCCTGACCGATGACATGGTCATCTAAATAGGTTTTGATTTCCCGTGGCTTTGGAATCTGATTGAGATTCAACCGAGTCCCAGAACGAGGGGACGCCCGCCTGCGCTCAACAGCAGGATCTCGACGAGGGGCTGGAGCCGCAGCCTGTGGAACCCCAGACTCAAACAGTTCCTCGTCTAAGATTTCATTGCATAGGTCCACGCATTCATCGCAGATGTAGACTCCCGGTCCCGCAATTAACTTACGGACTTGTTCTTGGGACTTACCACAGAATGAACATTTGAGGTGGGAGTCGTACTTAGACATAGCCAATGCCTGCTGACATTAATGGGTTATGGACTGACTGGTTCGCGTTGATTGGGAAGTTCTTGGCGAGTCAGAACTTTGTCAATCAAACCATATTTTTGCGCTTCTTCAGGAGACATGAAGAAATCGCGGTCTGTGTCCATCTCAATTTGCTCTAAGGGTTGTCCGGTATGTTCGGCCATTAGGCTATTGAGTTGGTTCTTCAAATACAAAATTTCTTTGGCTTGAATCTCAATGTCACGAGCCTGTCCCTGTGCTCCACCCAAGGGTTGGTGAATCATGATCCGAGAATGAGGCAATGCCATCCGTTTGCCGCGCGTTCCAGCAGACAGCAAAAAGGCTCCCATGCTTGCGGCCAATCCAAAGCAAATGGTACAGACATCTGGCCTGATATGCTTCATGGTGTCAAAAATTGCCATGCCTGCTGTAATGGAACCGCCGGGGGAATTGATGTAGAGATAAATATCCTGCTCGGGATCGTCTGCATCCAAAAACAACAGTTGTGCCACAATTGCGTCTGCTACGGAGTCATCAATGCCACGGGAAGAGCCATTGCTGCCTAAAAAGACGATGCGTTCTCTAAGGAGTCGGGAATAAATATCAAAGGCTCGTTCGCCTCGGCCAGACTGCTCAACCACCATCGGTACAATGGACTGAGGCGGCTGATAATTCGCATCATGTCCCAAGGAGTTTATTGCATTGGTGATGGGATAAGGAGATCGAGAAAAGATCATATGCGTTCTTGCAATATCTGAAGGACAAATAGACGACTGAGCAACAGAACAAGACCGTATTCCAAGTGCGGGGATCTTATCAATACGCTGCACTTTGCTTCATTATGCCTTAACTGTTGCTCAATCTGCTTCCGTCCCAACGGGATGTTCCCATAAAAATAAGCAAATCAACATGGGTGTTAGATTTAGCTTTTCTTTTTTACTGTCGCTGTCTGCTTTAGGTTTAGTGGTGCGGCTGCGACGGGGTTTCTTTTCTGCAGCAATGGTTTCAGTTGCCTGTTCTGCATCAGGATTGTCAGCACTGGTTTCCTCAGCGGCTACCGTTGTTGCTGCAACATCAACCGTTGCAGCGGTGGCTGGAGTTGTAGTTTCCTCGGGGGGGTCGAGTTTCTCCACCAGTGTGATTTCAGAGTGCTCTTTAAGCCATGTGATGACTTTTTGTTGCAGCAACTCTTCTTCAATGACTTCTCTAAGGCGATCCCGGTCAATATCGCGATCGTTTTTGAATTGGCCCATTAATTCTTGAAAGCGTGCTTCAACCTCTTCGGATTGCAGTTCAAGGGACTCTAACTGCGCCACTGTAGCCAAAGCCAAAGTTCGCCGAACCCGAACCACTGCTTCATCTCGATATCGGTCTTTGAGACCTGCAATACTGTCACGGTTAAATAACTTATTCACATCAATCCCTTGACTCTGAAGGCGTTGAGCCATTTGGTTGATCAGAAAACTGACCTCATTGGTCACCATAACTTCTGGCAACTCAACCTCAATCTCTTCAACCAGAGCATCTAAGAGCGCCGCTTGAACGTTGAAATCGGTTTTATCTTGAGCCTCTTTTTGGTATCGCTCTTCCAAGAATTCTCGCAACTCTGCGACGGTCTTAAATTCACTAATCTCTTGGACAAACTCATCATTGACCTCAGGCAGTTCTTTAGTCTTGATGTCCTTCAGCGTTATAGAAAAGACTGCCGATTTTCCAGCCAGATCCTCTTGAGAGTAATCATCGGGAAACTCTAGCTCAACTTCCTTGCTTTCATCGGGGCTCATGCCCACAATACCGTCAATAAAACCAGGGATAAACTGCCCTTCGCTCAGCTCCACTTGAAAATCTGTGGCGCTGCCTCCGGGGATCTCAGTCAGCTCAGTTTTGTCATCACTCAGGAAATATTGTCCTGAAAAATCAATCTGTACGACATCCCCAGCCTCTGCCGCCCGTCCCTCAACGGGGACAAGCGTGGATCGAGTGGAGCGCTGTTCGTCAATCACGCGATCGACTTGAGTGGGATCGTATTTAACCTCTTCGGCTTTAAGCTTAAAGTCGGTATAGCGCTTGAGCGTCGCTTCTGGGGGGACTTCAATGCTGGCAACGTAGGTTATGGATGCACCAGGTTCAAACTGGGTCAGCAGTTCCTCAAAGTCAGAGACAAGCTGAAAATTGCCCAAGGCATCAATTTTTTCTTGGACTAGGGCATCTCTGAAGGTTGACTCTACCAAGTCTTCAAGGGTTTTGGCTTTGATCTGTAAGGTGCCCAACTGCTGCATCACAACCTGGCGGGGCACTTTACCCCGACGAAAGCCAGGAATCTGGGCAGAGCGCATAAACTGGGTCACGGTTTGCTCGTAGGCTTCCCGTGACTGCTCTGGAGAAATTTCGATTGTAAGACCGACCCGGCTACCCGGAAGCTTTTCCTGGGCCACCTTTAACGGTTCTTTTGTTTTAGACAACGCTTTTGTTTTAGACAACGCTATTCCCTCAAGGTAGACTCAACCAGTGGACAATTTAGAATGGGTACCGCACTCGACCCAGAACAGCGACAAATCGCGGCGAGTTTCTTTTAGTTTTTGCACAATTCTCTATGTTAGCGGATCGGGGGGCAGTCACAACACGGTCAAGCCCAGCGGATCCCTAGCCACCTTTGGGACTTCGCGATCGCTCTCTTGCAAAGCCCTGCGAATTTGGAATAATTTGTTTAGGTGTTCCATAGTCGGTCTCTAAAGTGTACAATAAGGAAAACCAGGGCTAACCGACACATCATAGTTGCAAGCGCGCGTCAATTTTTCTGACTGGAACATTTTAGTTTTTCTAGGCCAAATTTACATTTAAGCCTCTTCTTATCAACAAGAATTAAAGTTAGAAACTCAAGAACAGTAGATTCGAGTCATAAAAATTTTAGAATCATTGCTTGCCAAAGTTTTTTTAGTCGTTTTATCTATTAGGTTAATAAGATTGCTACCTCAAACTTTTATCGAATTTCCTTTAAAAAATCTCCCAATAAAAATAATGATTTTGATTGGCTCAGCTGCCGTGAAAGTTTTATGTTGAAAGCGATACTATTGAAATAGCTATTATTATAGTTTTAATCGTGTTTTTAAGAATTTAGTAGTATCCATTTATGATATTTGGACTCAATAAAGCTTTTTATCTCTATTTTGCGAGGATTTACAACATTTACGGATCCAATTAAGATTCCAATTCCTCTAGGGATTTGACCTTGAGGTTAGATGTCTTATACCTTTTTATTTCTCAATCAACAACAGTTTAATGGAGGCTATTCGGTTGACCCAGTCTTATAGTGTGGTGATTTTGGGCGCTACAGGTGCGGTTGGCGCTGAGTTATTGCAACTTCTTGACAAACGAAATTTTCCTCTCTCCAAACTCAAGTTATTAGCCTCTGCACGCTCAGCAGGTCAACGCATTGAGTTTAGGGGGGAAGCGTTGCGGGTTGAAGAAGTTTCAGAAGAATCTTTTGCTGGAGTGGATTTGGTATTGGCCTCTGCTGGGGGCTCAATCTCTAAGGAATGGGCACCCAAAGCGGTAAAAGCTGGGGCAGTTGTAGTTGATAACTCCAGTGCGTTTCGAATGGATCCCCTCGTTCCCTTAGTGGTCCCAGAGGTCAATCCAGATGCAGCGGTTCAGCATCAAGGAATTATTGCAAACCCCAATTGCACGACGATTTTAATGGCTGTTGCCGTGTGGCCCCTGCATCAGGTGCAGCCCATCCAGCGGATTGTAGCAGCCACCTATCAATCTGCCAGCGGTGCGGGAGCGCGGGCTATGGAAGAACTCAAAGTTCAGGCCCAAGCCATTCTCAACGGACAAACTCCTCCAACGGATTGTTTTCCCTACCCTTTAGCTTTTAATCTTTTCCCTCATAACTCCGATCTCAATGACAATGGATATTGTCAAGAAGAGATGAAAATGATTCAGGAAACGCGCAAGATTTTTGGCGTTCCAGAATTACGGGTGAGTGCGACCTGTGTCAGGGTTCCCGTTCTAAGGGCTCATTCAGAGGCCATTAATCTTGAGTTTGCTCGCCCCTTTGAAGCAGATGCCGCCCGCGCACTCTTGCGAAAGGCTCCGGGGGTCAAGTTGGTGGAGGATTGGGATCGCAATTATTTCCCAATGCCCATGGATGCCAGTGGCAAGGACGGCGCGGTGCGCAAGGTGTTCTCGGAATGCACGGTCGCGGGCCTTGATCTGGTGTCGTTCAAAAAAACCGACCGAAGAGGAGTTCGGCCACGATTTTCTGTGGCGTGTA
>JAAURS010000309.1 GCA_012032135.1 Acaryochloridaceae cyanobacterium RU_4_10
CACGGATGCTCATGAATGGTTGTTTGGATTGTGCTCGACGGGTTTGCATCTTGCTGTGTGCTGTATCTGGTAAATAGAGCTTTGCGTCAATACTGTTTCGTCTGAGTTCTCGCGAGATCGTACTTTTTGAGCGTTTCATCTGGGTCGCGATCTCATCCATTGTTAATTGCTCGATTACGCGATATTGATACAGCGCAAATCGCTCGGTCGTACTAAGCTGGGGGTAACTCATGGGGGTGTCCTTTTGTTGTGGTAAACATCAGACTACCCTATGAGTCCCTCATTGAAAGACTTTTAGGTGTTGCACTTCAGATTTGAATTGGCGGTTTTTATGGGGAGTTGGAATAATTTTTTGCTGCCCGTGGTGATTTTATTTGACCCAGAAATGTTTACCTTACCCCTGGGTTTGAACACCTTTAAAGGTCAGTACATCAGCTACTGGAACTATATTATGGCGGCTTCGGTGGTGTTTACCGTGCCTGTCTTGGTGCTCTATATCTTTTTCAATCGCTATTTTATCCGTGGGGTTACGTTTACAGGGACTAAGGGCTAACATTTCAATGGGCGCGCTAGTAATACCTATCTCCAGCTTCTTTATCCACATGACGCAAACGGGTACAAACCTATGGACACAGCCCATCAACAGAAACTCACGCTCAAAATTCTGATCGGCTCGGCTTGGGTCGATCGCCATTTGGAGCCTGAAGAAGTCGCCTATTTGGGGAATGTCTTGACGCGGTTTCATTTAGACCATGATGCCGAACTCCAAGGTCTCCTCAAAACATCCGTTCCCCTCGAGCAAACGGAACGGTGGCTGGTTGCCTATCTCAAAGACACCCCCACTACAGAACGCCTCAAGCTTTTGGCTGCGATCGGCAATTTATTAATTTCAGATCATGTGGTGTCGTCCATTGAGCACGATCTGTTGGATGAATTCCACGACCTGATGGCCAGTATTCCCGCTCCCCAGAACACCCCCCATACTTCTGAAATTGCGCCCAATCTAGCCCAGCGAATCGGTCAATTTTTCCGGCATGTGATGGAGGCCGTCAAACATTTATAGAAATGCCAAAACACTATCCCAGCACGGACACATCCAATCCATCCAAGGATTGGAAAAAGGTCAGGAGTCTGGCCTTAACCCTTGCCACACCGCCTTCAACATTTGATTCAATATTGAGTGGCATCACCGGATCGTGTAGGGATAAACGGAGGAGAAACCAGCCCTCTTCTTCCGGTGACTGGCAAGAAACCCGCACCCCTTCATAAGTATTGGGCAGGATGTGCCAGTCAGTCTGAGTCAATGCAAAGACTTTCAGCGCCTCAATCGCGTCATTTCCATACGCCTTGAAGTCCTCCGCCTTCACCGTAATGCGAAACTCCTCACTTTCCTTGGGTTCCTTTAGATGAGCAATGCGATCGGTTAAAGACGTTCCCGCTCTTTTGGATTTCGCGAGTTCGATGAGGAGTTTGCTGACTAGATAAGCTCCATCATCTAAAAAATGATTTTCCTTCATGGCACCGTGGCCAGAAGTTTCGATCGCCAGCCAGGATTCTTGGCCAGTTTGATTCAGCCGAATGGATTCATTGATGACATTCTTGTAGCCGCGCTTAAAGCGATGGTGTATCCCGTTTAGGTCGCCCTCAATAAATTGGGTCAACCCATCGGAAGTAATGGAATCCGTCACGATCGCAGAGCCGGGATGTTCTTCCAATACAATGGCAGAAATGAGCGCGATCAGACGGTTTCGATTGAGTTCGTGCCCAAGACAATCCACTGCTGCGCCGCGATCCACGTCCGTGTCAAAAATAATGCCAAAGTCCGCTTGATGCTTTTTGACGGCCTCGCAGATGGAATTCATTGCGTCCTTATTTTCAGGATTGGGAACGTGATTGGGAAACGTCCCATCTGGGCCCAAAAATTGACTTCCGGTCGTATCGGCTCCTAGGGGTTCCAGCACCTGACTTGCATAAAACCCTCCCGCGCCATTGCCTGCATCTACAACAATCTTGAGCCCTTTGAGGGGTTGTTCGAAGAATTCGGGATGGTTGACCCCCTCACGAATGGTTTGGACTAATTGATTTGCATACACAGAGATAAAGTCGTGGCGTTCGACTTGGCCTTGGGTGGGGGCATTTTCAAAGTTATTTTGCTCGGCCAGTCTCAAAATGTCTGAAATATCTTGCTTCTCTAAGCCACCCCGAGCTGTAAAAAACTTAAATCCATTGCGATTAAAGGGCAGGTGGCTGGCTGTAATCATGATTGCGCCATCACAGTTAAACCCTGGAGTGATAGTACTCACAAACATTGCAGGCGTTGATGCCATGCCAACGTCATACACTCGGCACCCACAAGCAGCAATCCCTTCAATAATAGCCTGCATCAATATTGGCCCCGATAATCGGCTGTCTCGTCCCACTGAAATGACGAGGTCTGAGGTGGGTTTGCTAATTTTTGCTCCAAGCCAGCGCACAAAGGCCTTTCCCAATTGGCTGGCAATATCAGGCGCAAGATTAATAGGTTCGCGTTCGACCCCTGCTAATGCCACCCCTCTAATATCCGATCCGTTTTGGAGTTGTTTCCAGTTGAAATCTTGCATCCTAACCACTCCTTGAGACCGCCAAGCTGTGAGTAGCTCTAATTTTCTGCCACTGACACCCCTTGATTGTAAAGGTTTCTAGCGATCGAGCTGCTTGGATGGGTGAGATCTCTTTTTCCCTCCGTAATGAGGCAGGCCATTCCCGCACCAATCAACTCTGATGAAACCATTACCAGTCTATAAATTGCGACACATCCCAGCAATAAGCCTGGAGACAGATAACCGTTCAAAACATTAACCGCAGAAGTCTCAAACACACCTAACCCACCCGGTGCGGGAATAACAGTACTCAGCAACCAAGCCAAACTAAATCCACTCATCAGAGGTTGGAGCATGGACCAGGTCAAGGGAGTAAACGCTAATACAATGCAAATGAAAGTCAGACTCCTCAGTGCCATAAAGGCCAAGGCCCCGAGTAAAACTGAAAGGGGGTAGCGTCGCAGGGCACCAGCAGTAGCTTCTTTTCCACGAGACCTTCGCCAAGTTCTCCAAAGTCTATTCAGAATTCGAGGGTGCACTGCCACCAAAATACAAATCAACCCTAATACCAAAGGACTCATTGAAGAGTGCTGCCACAGCGCCAGTCCCAATGCACCAGCAATCAGAAACAAAGGTTCCAGCATCACGCTCAGGGTTGCAAATTCAACACCAATACCCTGACGCTCCGCTGCTTTGACTCGGCCATAGAGATGCCACACACTTCCTGGCAAATACTTGGCAGGAGCGTTTTTCAGCAATGTGACAATGGCCCAACGCCTTGAAACGGGATGGCGGATGAGTTCTAAAATAGAACCCCACACCATCGCAGCGCAGAGTTGGGCTGCTACAGCAATGGCGATCGCCAGTCCTACATACATCCAAGCATCGGGCTGAAGCTGGATGCCACGGACATCTTTCCAATTGTCACTCAGGGTTTTGACCAGAAAAGTTGCAGTTGCAGCCAAAATGCCCCATTTTGTTAACCACTTCAGAAAGTGTCCCATACCGTTCTGCGCCGTCCGAAAGATTTGCTAGGAGGTTTAGCTTAGTATGCCCCCTGAATCTGCATGAACTAATAGACTTTTATATAAAACAGTTAAATTTATGTGACAGAATTCTGACCGTCCGCTGTGAGCAAGATCTGGTACAGGTCAGGACGCGATCGCGAAAGAATCCAAATCCAGCCCTGTACTGGGCGATCTCATCTAGGTCAAAGGTCGCAGAGATAATACCATCAACGGGCTGGGTCAGTTCGGCCACCATATCCCCCGCATGATTTGCGATAAACGAGTGTCCGTAAAAGGTAAGGTTGCCTTCTGTGCCAATTCGGTTAGCGGCCACCACAGGTATCGCATTTGCAACGGCATGGCCGACCATCACTCGCTGCCAAGGATCTTTAGTATCCAAGTCTAGATCTTGAGGTTCATTTCCGATCGCAGTGGGATAGAGCAATACTTCGGCTCCCATCAAGGCCATTGCTCTGGCGCATTCTGGAAACCACTGGTCCCAGCAAATCCCCACCCCAATGGTCCCCACCCGAGTTTTCCAGACCTGAAAGCCAGTATCCCCCGGTCGAAAATAGTATTTTTCTTCATAACCCGGTCCGTCGGGAATATGACTCTTGCGATAGATTCCTAAAATAGCCCCATCGCTATCCACTACCGCCACGCTGTTGTAAAAAGCAGGGCCAGCTTTCTCAAAAAAGGAGACGGGGATGACCACCTCCAGTTCTGCCGCAAGGGCTTGAAACTGAATCAGGGTTGGATGATCTCCAACGGGATGCGCCCGTGCAAACCAGTCTTCCCGTTCTTCACAACAAAAATAATGGCCTTCAAATAATTCCGAGGGTAAGATGACCTGCGCTCCCGTTGCTGCTGCTTCGCGGATCCAACCTACAATCCGTTTTAGATTGGTTGCCCGTTCATCCGTCAATGCTGCTTGAATGGCTGCAACGGTGAGGTTTTGGGTCATGGTTGTCTGCTCCTGTTGGGGGAATGGAAGCAATAGTCCCCCATACTATAACCATTAAATTTAAGGTTGTTGTTGCGTGATGCAGTGAAACGCCCCTCCCCCAGTCAAAAGTGCTTTGGCTGATAACCCTACGGTTTTGCGATCGGGAAAAAGGGCTGCGATCGCATCTACTGCGGGGCGATCGAATTCAGTGTCATAGGTGGGGACCACTACAGTACGGTTGCCAATATAGAAATTGACATAACTCGCGGGCATGACCTGACCGCGTTCGTCCAGCACTCGCCCTGGAGACGGGATGGTGACAACTTTCAACCGACGACCTCTGGCATCGGTAAATGTGGCCAAGGTTTGGGCAATGCGCTTCAACACTTGGGCATTCGGGTCATCCGCAGATTGGGGAGTCATGCAGACTACTACTCCCGGCGCTACAAAACGGGCAATGGTATCAATATGTCCGTCGGTATGATCGTTCTCTAAGCCTTCATCGAGCCACAGAATCGTTTCATACCCTAAGGCGGATCTCAAATATTTTTCGACGGTTTCTGGGTTGAGATCTGGGGTTGCGGTTGGGGGTTGAGCAAACATTTGACGGGTGGGTCAGGCAGGTTCCTTCACCGTCGGGTTCGATAGAGCCTCCCTCTAAGACAAAGGGATATTCAAATACTGGCAGGTGTGTGCCTTTGGCAATGCTGAGGCCCACTTGTCTGTCCTGGGGAAAGTCGAATTTTTGACCCCAGACATTGAACTCAAAGCGCACTGCCGCAACGGCATCGGCATGGCTGACAAAGATGGGTCCAGAATCCCGCAACCAAATGTCCTCGTAAGGAATGAGGTGAAAGCGAACGGGAATCTCGGCCAGTAATTGTTT
>JAAURS010000310.1 GCA_012032135.1 Acaryochloridaceae cyanobacterium RU_4_10
TGTCCGATGCGGTTCAAGACCCTGGCGATTTTTCGAGTTTTGATTGATGAGGAAGCGGCGACCTAGACTAAATCTCGGTTTTTCAACCAGGGGGATATCGGTCTACCGCTCTCCTTTTAAGATACAAGGGGGCCTCAGGGAGTTTGCAACATATACATAACAGTCAATTGAAGTGTATATACCGTAAATCCAAAGAACGCCTACGATAAACGCCCTAAGATATATTGCATCTCTCAGGGCGTTCAGCAGTTAGTTTCATCAGAAACTATGGCGGAGCTTGAAACCCTGCTGGCAAGGTGGCATTTTTAAGGTTTGCACCCACAAGATTTGTCCCCCGCAAATCAGCAGTACTTAAATTTGCCCCTTGCAAATTGGCTCCGCTAAAATTTGCATTGCGGCAGTCCGCGTTTGAAAAATTAGCAGTAAACAGATCGGAGTTTCTTAAATCTGCATTCTTAAGATCGGTGCCCGTAAAATTAATGCCGCGCATTTTGGCATTCATAAACTGCGCACCGTTCAAATTTGTCAGCGTAACTCTGGCGCTCTGTAAGCTGGCACCTTGGAAATTGACGTCGCGCATGTCGGCTTTAACCACATTGGCTGCGTCCAGATTTGCACCACTAAGATTGGCTTTGGTTAATTTTGCTTGGATTAACCTTGCACCGCTCAAATTAGCGCCACTCAAGTTACTTTCCTTCAAATTAGCAAAGGTAAAATTAGTCCCTCTAAAATTGATATTTTGTAAATCTCGATGTTCTAGGTCAATACGGGTCAGATCGCACCGTACGCATTTTTGCTTGGCAAACCAAGCTTGACTCTGGGCAATTCCCGTATTGATGAGAAAGCCAGCACCCACCGTTGTTGCCAGCAAAGTGCTCATAAAAATAGGTCGCTTCATACTGCGATCGCTCAAATTTTGATAGGTTTATCAGCAGCCATTTCTTTGCCCGGTCCCAAGTCCAAGCGTTTCCAACTGGGATGAATCACAACCCAATAGCTAAAGCGATTGTTCGCAAACGCAGTGGAATAGACCAAACAGTTTTCAGCAGGACACTTAAAGGAATAGACGCCTTTTTTCTTAGTCTGAACGCTACCGTAGCCTTCTTTTGCACTCAGCATGGGCAGAAAGCGCTGGTCTAATTGTGTGAAAAGAGTCCAGGCTTCTGTAGGTTGTTCTACAGTAAGTTTGGCGCGGTCTAAATCTGCCAGCGCTTTTTTTGCTTCAGTTTGGATAGTCTTAGCTAATTCCTTACAGTCCGAATTTTTGGGACGGCAAGGAATGAAATGAATGGTGTTATTAACTAAGGGATATTCCCCATTTGAAAATGTGTAATATTGATATCCCGCAATCTTTCCAGCCGCTTCAGCCGTGACTGCAATCCCTAATAAACTGAGCAGAGTACAAGCTCCAAATAGCTTTTTGAGCATAGCTTTCCTCTTTTTGTAATGTTTTCTATGGAGGGTATTTTACCTGAATATGTACACAAAAGTTTGTAATTTGACATTGAACGATAAAAAGCATGGAGCTTCGTTCATCCAGCGTTAGAAATTGATTGCGGAGCACCCCAGATAATTTGTTCGTGTTTGTAGACCACCATGCCCGGTTTTGCGCCCTTGGGTTTGTAGAGATTTTTGGGTTCCGTCCAGACCACAGGCACTTGGTTGCTTTGACGGGCACGGCTGTAATAGGCAGCAATATTGGCTGCAAATTGGAGATCTTGCGGATCTGGACTGGTGCCTGCCGCCAAACGCAGTAAAACATGACTCCCTGGAATTTCTTGGGTGTGAAACCATAGATCGTAGGATCCCGCCACCCGAAAACTGAGTTGTTCGTTTTGTTGGTTATTGCGCCCCACGAGAACTTCCCATCCGCTAGGGGACTGGCAGCGGTAAAAATCAGTTTTGCCTTTGCTGGGCACCCGATAGTCTGGGTCAGATAAGTATTGTTGTTGAATTAGTTCTTCGCGGATCTCAATTAGAATCTGCAAGTCATCCGCACAATGAAATGCTTCCAGGGTTTCAAGGGTGGCTTCAACTTGCTCTAGGTAATTAATTTCTTGCCGAACTGCTTCTAATAGGGGTTGTACGTAA
This sequence comes from Acaryochloridaceae cyanobacterium RU_4_10, assembly GCA_012032135.1. Taxonomy (GTDB): domain Bacteria; phylum Cyanobacteriota; class Cyanobacteriia; order Thermosynechococcales; family Thermosynechococcaceae; genus JAAURS01. The sequence goes on from JAAURS010000310.1 coordinate 2,092, forward strand.
TTCCGCGATCGCCGTAATTTTTGATGCTGTTTGTAAAGGGCTTGGGCATTTTGAACTGCATTGCGTTCTGGATTGAGGGGAATCGCGATCGGTCGCTCGGTTTCAAAATCTGGCAGCACGATCTCAGACATCCCTAATTTCCACTGATGGAGATTGGCCATGAGTAAATCGGCTTGTTGTCGCAGATTTTCTGCTTGGTCTGATGCAGACATTTGTTTGATGAAAACATCTGCCTTGGTTTGGAGCTTTGCTCTCAAACTACTAAGCTTCTGCAAAAGCTGATGGCGGATTTGTTGAAAGTTTTGCTGGTTAAGCTGGGCTGTGTAGTATTCATCTACCACTTTCTGTACAGAAGCAGATGCTTGCGCCATCCCCCAGCCTAGAACGGTATACCCGCTGTCGGGACGCCATCCTGGTTGAAAAGTCTCGGTTTCTAGGGCTTGGAGCCAACGCTGCCAAGCCTGAAAGAGACGATTCCATCCAGTTTCAACAAGCGTTTCGATCGGTCGGTTTGGGTCTAGTTTTGATTCCTCCAACATCTCTAGAACAACGGAAGACCCCAACCCGCGATAGTTTTTGACGAGCGTTGACTTGAGCGGTCCTGGAATGAGGCTGAGGCGATCGCGCCAATGCGCCTGAGTTTCTTGCAAGGAAGGAGTGGGTCCCGTGAGTTGGGGGGGTAATTCATAGGGTTTGCCCGTTTGAATCTGCCGGACTCGCGATTGATTGGCATTGACCTGATGGGCTGCGGTCACAATGGTTCGGTCTGCCGTAGTTAAAATCACATTGCTGTACTTCCCCATAATCTCAACGTAGAGATGCCATTCAGGCGGTTCGTGGGGGCGTTGGGCAAACTGTAAATCTACTACTCGTTCCCAAGGTGAAGTTTGCTCGATGGCAACCAGGGCAAACCCATTGAGTTGATGGATGAGCTGTTGGCTAAAGGTGAACGTATCCGGTACTCTGGGCGGTGCTTCCCCCATCCCCATACGGGCCGCTTGGGGATGCCAACTTAGGGTCAGCCAGCCTCGTTTCTGTAACGTGCGGAGAGCGAGTTTAATTGTGTTGCGATCGCACTGGTATACCTGCTCTAGGCGAGCTGGGATCCATTGTTTTCGTAACTCACTTGTAAGCGCGATTAACGTCGTTAAATCAACCTGCTGCACAAAAAATGGCGTCCTAGTTAAGTTTTATGATTGGTCTTTCTCAACCTTTTTGGGCAAACACTGTTTGGCTCAACATCCTAGCGAAGAGAAACTTCAAATAACAGGAGAAAGATCGGGATTTGGTGTTGTTATTGCCCGTAGTTTCCCGATACCATGATTTCTAGAGACCCGGGCGCTGAAAACAGCCGACCGCGACTGGCCTGTGGGGGGTATTACAATTTTGTATTAGGACTAAGGTCATGGATATTAAGCTCATCAATATCGGTTTCGGTAATATTGTCTCTGCCAATCGCGTTATTGCCATCGTGAGTCCAGAATCGGCACCCATTAAGCGCATCATTACCGATGCCCGAGAACGGGGACAACTGATTGATGCAACTTACGGTCGTCGGACTAGAGCCGTGATCGTAGCAGATTCAGGTCATGTCATCTTGTCCGCCATCCAACCCGAAACCGTTGCCCATCGTTTTATGGTCAGTAAAGAGTCCCATGACAGTAGTAGCGATTAAACACTATTGAATGGATACCCCTGTAGGTTAATAAAATTCACTTTTTTGTCTGCGTTTGCCTTGCTGTGTCTTTCTCTCTCCCCATCCCCCTAGACCCAGTTTGCAACTGTTTTCAGTCCTAAACCTAGCTCGTCTCAGGGAGATTGGCTAGGTTTTGGTTATTATCTGTGTTCTGTGTTCTTGAATGGCATGTTTGTTTCTATCATTTGCTATGTCTAACCTACATCCAATTCTCAATCCTTTGATTGTTTTTACGGGTCCGAGTGGGGTGGGCAAAGGAACGGTCCTGAAGGCACTCCTAGCGCGCCATCCCGAGCTAAATCTTTCCATTTCCGCCACCACCCGTGCCCCACGATCGGGTGAAGTAGACGGGCAACACTACTATTTTTGACGCGATCGCAGTTTGAGGCGATGGTGGCCCAAGATGAATTTCTAGAATGGGCTGAGTTTGCTGGCAATTTATACGGCACCCCTCGCCAACCCGTGATGGATAAAATTGCTCAAGGCGAACGGGTGATTTTAGAAATCGAGTTGGAAGGAGCGCGGCAGGTGCGGTCTTCGGCCCCTGGTGCAGTTCAAATTTTTATACAGCCGCCTTCTTTAGCGGAACTTGAGGCTCGTATTCGCAAGCGAGGGCAGGACTCAGAAGATGCGATCGCCCGTCGGTTAGAGCGCGCCAAAGTAGAGGTTGCTGCTGCCAGCGAATTTGATATTTGTCTGATGAATGACGATCTTGAAACGACTGTTGGCGAATTAGAGGCTATTCTATATCCTCAGTCCGTTGAGCTTTTGACTGGAGATACCCCGATCGCTCAAAGTTTTCTGAATAGGGCCTGCCCAATTATTAAGATCTGTATTCCAACCGACAACCTGAGTTTTTATGGCATGATCGGGAAGAACGCGACCCGTTAATTTGTTCTGTCACAGCAGGAGTTATGCTATGTCTCTGAGATTAGGGGACACCGTACCCGACTTTACCCAAGATTCTTCAGAAGGGACTATCAATTTTCATGATTGGGCTGGCAATAGCTGGGTCATTCTCTTTTCTCATCCCGCTGACTACACCCCAGTGTGCACGACGGAACTGGGCCTTGTGGCAAAGCTAAAGCCTGAGTTTGAGAAACGCAATGTCAAGTGCATTGCTTTGAGTGTGGATGATGCCAATTCCCATCGCGGCTGGATTGGCGATATCAATGAGACCCAAGGATGCAGCGTCAACTATCCGATCCTGGCGGATGGGGACAAGAAAGTGTCTGAACTTTATGACATGATCCATCCCAATTCAGCTACAGGGAATACCTTGACCGTGCGATCGGTGTTTATTATCGATCCCAATAAAAAGCTGCGTCTGAGCATTACCTATCCGGCCAGCACGGGACGGAATTTTGATGAGTTGCTACGGGTGATTGACTCACTGCAACTGACGGACAATTACAGTGTGGCAACGCCTGGTAATTGGACAGATGGCGGTGACTGTGTGGTTGTGCCTTCAATTCCTACTGAGGAAGCGCGTCAGAAGTTTCCTAAAGGTGTGACGGAAGTCAAGCCTTATCTACGGATGACGCCTCAGCCCAATAAGTAATACTAATTCTGCAAAATAGCATTACAAATCAGATCCCCCCTAACCCCCCTTAAAAAGGGGGGAATG
>JAAURS010000311.1 GCA_012032135.1 Acaryochloridaceae cyanobacterium RU_4_10
GGCAACCATTCTGCTGTCAATGTGGCAAACACCAGCGGCAAGGCATCTAAAAGAGATTCATCTAACTTTGCACTATTAGACTGAAAAACTGATGGATTTTTGTCTCATTTCCTTTAGCTTCAATCACGCAATCCATAAAGGCACGCATAAACTTTTTTGCGTCCCGCGTTGGTGGTACAGACTTGCCAAATCCATGTTTTCCCATTGCGCCTTAATCTGAGTGATTCAGTAAGTAGAGTGAGTAAGGTAGGTTTGCAATTTGCTAAAGGCAATACCAGTGCAATACCACAACGACAATTTGCATAACATCTTCCCACTCCTCTAGTTTACCAATCTCAGCCCAGAAAATCTCTTTTGTGGAGATCGCACCCCTGTTATAACCTCTCTCCCAAGGTCATGACTAGAGCAAAAATTAAAAACTTTTCTATTGGGGCGATGCGGCAGCTAATGTCCCTAAGGTTGCAGGGTACGGCAGACGATCGCGTCTAGCCTGGATTACTCATCAGCTTTTGCACAACTGGCAACTCATCCAGGCACTTTAGGTTCTAACATAGGGCCATCTCAGGTACAAAACAGCCATGCAACCCATAGGGGACGTGGTGGGTTAGGTGCAGTCTCGCGATCGCCCCCCTTTCAAAGTCTTGGGCATCTAGGATGACAACATCCGTACGGTGATGTTCGGCATCGTAGACGAGACTTAGAATCCATCCTGCATCTTCGGTAGAGGCATTGGGTTTTGGCACAAACAAAGGTTCGCCGACGAAGCCTTGAGGGGCAGCACTCCAAAAACTTTGGGTTCCGTTATGCAGATCCAGTTTCATAAGTGCCTGTAAGGGCGCATTTCCAACAGACTCATGAGTGGTTCCTATCACCACATGTTGGTAAGGACGGCCCATGTTTTTGGGGTTCAGAGTTGGGAATTCACAGCAACGAGAGGTAATGACTTCCCGCTCTATTGTTCCGCTGGCGAGGTTGACCTTAAAACGCCACAACTGTCCTTCAGGAAGACTACCAAAATCCACTTCTCTAAAATCCATCTCTGGATCGATAGTAGGAAAATTCTCGTAGCAGACGGAATCAACAATGAGAGTATCGCCTTTTTCATAGGCATTGGCGTGGTGAAACACAAAGCAAGAAGTTGTATCTAGCGATCGCACTTTTCCATCTCCCTCACGCGGCATCACCCACACCCGCGTAGCCGATCGGCCTTGAACTCGATGCATTGCCCCGCACCCCTCAATCCAAGCACAAAGGGAAATGGGTTCAGCACTACTGGATTTTGAAAGAAGATGTAGTAGTGGGGTGTAATTGCAAAGTCATGGATAAAAGCAAAACCTGGGATATCGAAGGTCTTTTGCTGAAGTAGCTCGTTCTCAAAATTCAATTCGTGAATCGTCACTTGAGTAGAAAGTCCCGTTTTGAGGGAGAAATTGACCAAGCGTGGTTTCTGTCCCGGTCCACCCGGATCGACACGGGGATGAGCCGACCACGCATCACTGGGTTTGAGGATATTGCCTAAGGTACTAGGGCCAATAGTTTCTAAGGTTGCTAGATTCAATTCGTGAGGGAGTCCTGCTTCCCAAAGCGCAAGCAGCGATCGCCCCAATAAATCACATTGGTATTGGCAATATTTTTCATCTTGAGATCGAAAATATTGGCTAACCAGCCTCCTGGCTTTTGCGTCCCAAATACTCCCCGATAAAGGATTTTACCCGCCACAGATTCTGCCAAAAATCCTTCAGTCCGCACGTAGCGATTGCGGAAAAATGCTTGCCCATCCTTGAAAGTAACCGCACAGACCATCCCATCGCCGTCAAAAGGATGGTGGAAGCGATCGCCATTCACATCCAAACGCCCCGGACCATTGCGAAATAGCGTCCCCTCAAGCCCCACTGGAATTTCACCTTCAATACTTTCAATTCGATAGTCATATTCCGTCGTGAGAGACTCGTAGCCGCGTTTCCAATCAGCAACGGTATAAGAAGAGGGACGAATTTGGATGGAAGTCATAGGGGATATCGGGTCGTGTAAATATGGCTACAGGTGAGGAAAATTAAGATGGGTGAGATAGGGAAGGTAGGAAAGCGATCGATAGAAGTGCAAGGCATTGCGCCCTGCCAGTACGGTATGTTCTTTTGCAGAAATTACCTCAATCCGGTGCCAATTGAATATGAGCTTCAGCATCGGCCTTAGTCAAAATCATTTCAGGCACCTTACTAGCGGCCAAAGCGGACATAGTTTCCGGCGTTTGTTTCTCAGACAGAGCCGTAGCATCCGGCACCCAACGCAGCAGTGGCAAAGGCAATAGCGTTGCTAGATTCGTAATCAGCACTAGCAACCAAAGCCACTTGAAATTAGTATCCGTAATGCCCAAGACGTGAGTCAGCAACGCCCCCGATTCATGGGAAACAATGCCAGCAAGATTGCAAATCGACATCAAAATCGCAAACATCGTCGCCTCAACCCCAGCCGGACAAAGCTGAGCTGCCAGAATTAAGACGGGCATAAAGGCAATCTGACCCATCACCGTCAAAATCAAGCTATCGCCCAAACTAAACCATTGGTCGTCAATACCAAGGCTGCGATTCGCATGGGTCACTAAAATCAGCGTCGTCATTCCCAATACCGCAGAAATAATGGTGCTCCACAGAAAAATATGACGCAAGGGAATCGTTTTCATAAAACGCTGGAAGACCCAAACCCCCACTAAAGCGGCAATGTTGGTCACCAGCCGCACCCGACCCAAAAATTCTGGGCCAAACCCTAATTCATTGGTACTAAAAAAGAAAAAAGCCGAATCCGAACTGGGCGTAGCCTGCCAGAAGAACACAAACGCTACCGGAAGCAAAATCTGCTTTTGCAAAATTGCCTGTCTGACCTGCGTCAGATGTGCTTTTGCGATACTAACATTTGGGGGCGTCTCAACCTTCGTATCGTCAAGGATCCAGGCCGTAATACAAACCAGGAGGGGAAAAGTTGCCGTAATCAAGAAAATAGAGCGAATACTGAGATGCTCTAGCAAAAATCCGCTGAGATAAGCCGTAATCAGCCCACCTAAAGCCGTAGTTGCCCAGCACAGCGCCTGAAGTGCCCCCGCGTTGCTTTGAGACTCGTCCCGAATCTTCTCCACAACAATGGAATCTGCAATGACATCGCTGACTGCCAGGGCTAAGGAACTCAAAGTAATAGCAACGGTTGCAGCCCAAGGGGTGTGAACAAACGCGCTCAGGCTATACCAGGAAACACAACCCAACAAACTGGACAGCAACAAGTAAGAGCGCCGCCGATAGCCAAAAATCGGCAGGCTATCTGACAAAAAGCCAAACAGGGGCTTAATCACCCAGGGCAATGACACGATACCCATCATGGCTGCCACTTCAGCAGGGGTCAGCCCTAACTCATCCTTTAAGAAAAAACTCACCGCCAAGCGGGCCAAGCCCAAAATGCCCTGGACAAAGTAGACCAACAGGATTGAAATTAATTGCCAGCTTGGCTCTTGGTCAAAAAACAAAGTTTGTTTTAGGACAGCTTTAAACGAGGACGAGTCTGAAGTAGACACAACCATTGAGGATCGTTAACAAATATCAACTTTCTTATCATACCTTTGTTTACAGAATGAGTGGTTTATGAAAGTGCTTCTGCCCAATCATTGATTCATTTGGGGGCTGGGGGCTATGTCTCTAATGTTATTTAGCCCACGGGAACGGTCGCGGCTAACATCGTAGGCGATCGCGGTGCGGTTGCCGATCGCATCGGTTGTCCCGATGAGTCGGTTTAAGGTTATGGGTATGGATGGCGGTGTGGCTGAGGGCATCGGTTAGCGCTGAAGTTCCTTTGAGAATTCGGCGTAAGTAGAAAGCTCTGTCATTTAACCCTACAATTGGGGCGATCTCCGTTATCTTGCACCCAATGACTGACCCTAGAGCAGACATGGATTCGCCTTGGAAAGATATTCTCAGGTCTTATTTTCCTGAAGCGATCGCATTTTTCTTTCCCCAGACTTCAGCTTTGATTGACTGGAGCCAACCCCATGAGTTTTTAGATAAGGAATTTCAGAAAATCTCGCAGGATGCTGAAGTGGGACGTCGTTATGCCGATCAGTTGGTCAAGGTCTGGCTTAAAGGTGGTAAACAACTCTGGTTATTGCTTCATCTAGAGGTGCAAAGTCAGTTTGATGTTGTGTTTGAAGAAAGAATTTTTACGTATTGCCTCAGAATTTTTGACCAGTTTCGTCAAGTGCCAATCAGTTTGGCGATTCTGTGCGATGAAAGTTTGTCTTGGCGACCCAGCCGTTATGATGCCGATTACCCAGATACCTCGCTCAATTTTAGGTTTGGGACGGCGAAGCTGTTGGATTGGCGAGACCGCATGGATGAATTAGAATCAAGTCAGAATCCTTTTGCAACGGTGGTGATGGCCCATCTTAAGGTGTTGGAGACGAAGCGTGATGTAGATCGGCGTAAGGCTTGGAAATTCAGATTGAACTCGTGGGGTTATATGAGAAGGGCTACAATCGTCAAGAGATTCTGGATTTATACCGTTTTGTTGATTGGATTTTAGTTTTACCAAAGGTAGTTGAGCGCGAGTTTTGGCAGGAACTTCAAGTTTTTGAGGAGGAACGAAAAGTGACTTATGTAACAAATGCCGAACGCTTTGGGATTGAGAAGGGGCTTAAACAGGGCATTGAGCAGGGCATTGAGCAGGGTATTGAGCAGGGTATTGAGCAGGGCATTCAACGCGAACGATCGCTGATCCTCCGTCTCCTCACTCGTCGCATTGGCACGCTCTCGCCCCAGTTTGAAACTGAAGTTGCTGAACTGTCGGTTTCTCAACTGGAGTCATTGGGTGAAGCGCTACTGGATTTCTCTAGTGCGGATGATTTAGATGAGTGGCTGCGATCGCGCTAGTATTGCCCTTGGCACATCGCATTTGTGATGCCCCAATCCGATCGCATTCCTTGATAAAACCTAAACCCGATCGCAGGTTTAAGCACAGGCGATCGTCCCCTTTCTTCACTCTATCCGTTGGCAGATTCAACCCATCGATCGCAACCTTCCCCTTCTGCTTGACTTTCAAGACAATTGCTACGCTTGCTTTCTATTGAATGCTTTCTAAAATCTCTTTTTTGAAAGTTTCAATTTTTTTGACATTGATAATATTTTTGCTTATTTCATTTAAATATTTTACTCCTTTTTCAGGAGACTCAATCTCAATCATACATTTAGCGACTCCAATAACAGTCTCAACTATTTTTTCTTGATAGTTCGCCAATTCAAATCTGAAGTGCAACAGGTGCTGATGGATGAGAACAAAATACTTCGTAAGGCGTTCGATAGTCAAGGGATTTTCTCGGTCTGTGATTGATTAAGTCCACTGCATTTTTTAACGC
>JAAURS010000312.1 GCA_012032135.1 Acaryochloridaceae cyanobacterium RU_4_10
GGCACTAAAAAAAATGCCCATCCCTGCTAATGCAAAAGTCGCTGATGGAGCTACACCAAGAACGATCTGCTCTAACCCACTCACCAATGAACCGAGCGCAGCCCCTAAAATCAACGAAGGTGCAAACAGACCACCGGGTGCCTCTGAGCTACAGGCAATGAGGGTTAATACTCCCTGCACAATAAAAGCTAGTAATGAGAACTGCCAATTACGACTGCCTGTAATCAAAAGTTCCTGGAGTCCTTCACTCTCTCGAAAGGGGAGGGGTAGTACGGAGATTGCCAATCCCGTAATCAGCCCAGATAAACCAACCCGCAAGGGCAAAGAAAGATTGAGCCGACGATTCAGGGTCAGACTGGATAAAACACCTTGGTTGAATAACGCGCCTAATACGCCTGCTGCGATTCCCAACACCACATAAAACGGAATATCTTGCGGTGAGAAACTAATATTCAGCGTACTGGGTTGGAGATCTAAGCTGCGTCCGCCCAACCATCGAGAGACGGTCGCACCGATAAAGGATGCCAGGATTGCCGTGCCCAAGGTCAAATTGGAGACATCCTGAAGCAGTTCTTCCACTATAAACAGAACCCCTGCGATCGGAGCATTGAAAGCAGCCGCCAACCCCGCGCCTGCCCCCGCTGCAATCAATTGGCGACGATGGTCGGGGGATGTGGGGAATCGGCGACTCAGGGTTGCAGCTAAGGCTGACCCAATTTGCACCGTTGGCCCTTGACGCCCCAAGGGCATCCCAGAACCCAAGATTAAAAGCGCACTCAGCATTTTTACGATCGCCACTCGCAAATCCAGGGCTATTGGTACGCGTGCCAACACGGCTTTGACTTGGGGGATGCCACTCCCAGATGCTTCTGGTGCAACCTGCTCGACCAGCAACCCTGCCAACAGTCCGCCCATCAGGCCCAAAGACGGCAGTACTAACCAGGCAGGCCATTCGCTGGCCAGGTACAGTCGCCCTTCACTTAACCACCCTACACCCTGTTTTAAGAACACGGCGGCCAGGGCTGAGGTCAGCCCAATTAAAGACGCTTCAAGGACTGCAAAACGGTTGGCGCGTAAGAGCTGGTTGTAAAGGCGTTTCCAAAGAATCTGTCCAATGCGTAACATGCGGTCTTATGGGTTGGAAGCCAAGGTGCTTGTGTTGTGTAACTCAAGTCTGGTCACTCAAATTACGACTGACAATCCAGCGAAAATTTGGTTTCAACCCCCGTTTGTGGATTGGTTCCCGTTGCAATTTGACAAAGTTCCTTTTGCTGACCTCCATCCAAAATAGCATCCGTAAAATCAGCCCCTGCAATTTTCGTATCTTTAAACGTCGATCGCAGCAATATTGCTTCAGATAAAATTGCGTTCTCTAAATTAGCTTGCGTAAAATCGACCTGATCCAGCATCGCATGTTGAAAATTGACGCCTTCTAAATTGGCATGTTGCAAAATCGACGCGCTAAAAATAGTCCCCCGTAAGTCCGCATGACTGAAATTGGCAGAGTCCATATTGGCGTTTGCAAAATCAGAGGCTCTGAGATCTTGACGGGAAAAATCTTTGCCCTGAAGTTCTGCATTGCTATAGGACATCGGCTTAATCAACTCCAACGTCGATTCATCTGCGATCGCAATACCACTCCCACACAGCCAAAAGACAATCAGGCCAATTTGAATCAACCGTCGAGCAAATTGGACCACTGCCTTTATTCTCTGCGCCATTGGACTTCACCTTGACTGAAAGAACGGGGACCTAAGCCATACATAACTCGCCTAAAACCTCTAACCGCACAAAGGGAGATACGTTTAAATAGCGATCGGACAGCGTTTCTGCAAGCGTAGGACTAATCCAACCCAGTTGCCGTAGGAGTTCAATCGAAACCGCATGTTTGGCTCGTTTTGCACCATCGGCAACCTTGATAGCCAAACCCATTCCTTCCCCCGACGCGGCCAATACACTGCACCCCTTCCGCACCTGTTTTGCTGACCAGTTCGCCTGAGGTCAATTCCATGAGTTCCGTATCAAACTCACCCGGACCTGCCACTAAGGTCGATGGTGCAACATGGCCCGAACGACCCGTTCCATCGAGAGGTTATCGCCAGAAGCCATTTGGGCAAATAAGGTTGCCATTTGGCTGATTTCCATGAGGTAGGTAGGCACGCCACAATCATCATGGGCACCAATAAACTCCGCAGCGGGCATTTTTAACAGGTCCGCAATTTTATGGAGAATCATCTGTTGAAGAGGATGATTCTGTTGCATGTAACTGTCCAGAGGCCAATGTTGTAATTTACAGACCGCTAACATCCCAGCATGTTTGCCAGAGCAGTTATATTGCAACCGACTGTTGCCTTCCGGTGGGATCGGGCATTGCAGTGCCGCCAGATCGATATCGCAGTGCCACAAAATATTAAAGACCTGACGGACTTGCTCCATCGTGCCGTTATGGGAGCTGCACATGATGGCTAAGTCGCGATCGCTTAACCCGTAGCGTTCCAAGACCCCACTGGATGTTACCGCCAATGCCTGAAACGGTTTCAAAGAAGACCTTGCAAACGTAGTTGACTCAGCACTACCCGCAACAGACAGAACTCGACCTCGTTCGTCACAGACTACAGCTTCAGCTTGGTGTCTGGATTCTACAATTCCCTCGCGGAGAAGTTGAACTTCTAAACCTGCGGAATGATTGCGTTTTCCCATTGTCATGGGGATGACCTTAAAGAATAATGGTTGAAATGGCTCTACAAAACTTGGCACCCTAAAGTGCCATTTTCCATCGTCTCAGAAAATGTTCCAAAGACTAGTTCCGGCAACACACAACAAACCGAGTACACCAAAACTATACTTCAGTCGCTGGAGAATAGGCTGCACTTCATAGGTACTAATTAAACGATCTTGAGTCAGATCCTCATAGGGTTTAGTCCAAGACTGGCCATCATACCATCCCGTTTCTTCATACTCGACGGTTTCGCTGTACAAACGTCGATACACATAGGCCCAGCCCAGATAGAGCCTCAGAAAAATCAGGCTCAGTAAAAACAGACTGCCACCACTCCCCGCCAAGAGGAATTTACCAAACTGTTCTTTGGGATCGTAACCCGATGCTGCGATCGGTCCGACAACCATCCAACCAATGACCCACAAAATACCGAGGCGTATCAAGAATGTTTTGGTGTCTGCATTAGACCATCCAAAAACAAGGACTCTTGCAAGCACTTGTATTCATTGACGGGACGCTGATCGAGGGGAACGGGACAACCGGAAACGGTCATAACTTCATAAAGAAACTGAATGACACTTCAAGAGAAGGATAAGGTTTATCCATTCTCCTTTCAGTCTATAGCAATCCCTTGTAGTGGCTCGCTCCTTCAAATTGAAAACAGGAGTGTACTGTACAAATGAAATGCTGGATCCCAGTTGCTTTCTTGTCGTCGAAACAGATCGATGTGGGGGGACACTTTAGAGAGGAGGTCTGGATGGTCGAGGGCTGTTTCAGCGAAGTATTCAAAGTCTGAGAAAACGGGCTGTTGCGGTAATTTTTGCGCGATCGTTTGCGAGAGATGCCGCCAGTTAGACCAGGAGGTCTTTTGGTCGAGGGAAGACCCTGCTTCTGTTGGATCCTCTAAGGAAATGCCTTGATTGAACTGATAGGCGATGTCATAGATCCGAAGGATGCATTTTTGCTTGGGTAAATGCAGATCGCAGAATTGGGCGTGGTCTTGGGTTTGTTCTTTGCGTTTGAGCTTGCCCCGCGTATCGCGATCCACCACTTCTTCAAAAATAGGCAGTTGTCCTTCAACACGTTGGGTGACAGCAGACCATGAAAACCGCATTTTTTGAGGGCTGTGGTCTGAACCCACAACAAGATGAGCGGGATCTTCAAAGGATTCAAAGTAAGACACCTTGTAAACGGGAATGGATTGCAAGGTTGACAGGGGGGTCCAGAAGACTGGGATTCCTCTGGCTTGCAGTTGTTGACCGTAATACTCTAGCTCCCCGATCGCACCCGTCCGATACAGTCGGAGTCCCTTGCTGGGCAACAGCATCCGCGCTGAGTAGGGGTCTATATTCATAATTTGGGCCATCTGCTTGGCCGCTTCCGTTTTTTCGGACAATGGCATCGCTTTGAGAATGAGAACGCCCAGTTCTGTTTTCTCTGGATCTGCGATCGCATTGGAAATGGCTTGTTGGCGGTCTTCAGTGCGTTCGGCTTGCAGGCGTTCTAACCCTTGACGGGCTGCCAATGTGATTTTTGAGTTGTAATTTTCGCGCAGGAGAAACCGATAGGTTTGTTCGGCTTGTTCCCAATTTTGAGGGCTTCTTGAATTTGCCCCAGGCATAACTGAGCGCGAGGCTCTTGAGGATCGAGGGTTTGGACTAAGCGCATGGCCTCAGCGTAGTTGCCCAGTTTTAATGCAGATTCAATTGCCTCCACCACGGATAATGCCTCCTATCCCAACGTCAGATTTTAGGGTTGCTGCGCATCCATTTGCGTTGCTGCAACAGCAATGACGGTAACGGATGCAGTGATGGCGCGTAACACTCGATGCCCTAAAGATACGGGTGTAAAGCCCTGGGCGATCGCAGCAGTTTGTTCTTCTGGGGTCCACCCACCCTCTGGCCCCACCAGGATTAAGATTCCCTGTTTGGGTGCGTTTCTTAATACGTCTAAAAAATTAGGTGAGGAATTGTCTGTCACGCAAATGAACAGACGTTGTGAGGCAAAGCGATCGCTTTGGGCTAAAGCAAGTGCCTCAGTAAAGGAGAGAGGTGCAAGAATCTCTGGCACAATTTGCCGACAGGATTGTTCGGCGGCTTCGGTGGCAATGCGTCGCCAGCGTTCTAGTTTTTGCTCGCTAGGGTTGGCAATGGTCCGGGCAGTGAGCAGGGGAATGAGGGTTGTGACGCCTAGTTCGGTGACCATCCGTACAACATCATCAAAGCCTTGTCCTTTAGGTAAGGCAGCAACTAAGGTGATGGGCTGTGGGGGTTCTGTTTCTATTGCGATCGGTTCGATGAGCTGGGCTTCGGTCAAAGCGTCTTGGAGTTGAGCCAGCCACCATTCCCCTTTGTCCAGAATGGCAATGAAGCGATCGCCTTCTTTTAACCGCAAGACGCGGGTTAGATAATGCTGTTGCTCTGACGTGAGTTGAATGGTTTGTGCGGTGCGCTGATGGGAGGCGATCGCCAGTCTTTGAAATTGAGCCATAGGTCAGATTTTAACTTTTAGACGGGAAGTCCCGCGCTCTACCGCTTCGGTGAGCCCTTCGGCAGGCTCAAGGACCACGTCGGGATGAAAGGCGCGGCGGTGAGAAGTCTAACCCTCAAACATATTTGACCAAAGCTCAAACAGTGAGCAGGGTTGGCGACGACT
>JAAURS010000313.1 GCA_012032135.1 Acaryochloridaceae cyanobacterium RU_4_10
GGACCATTGGACACTTCTCTGATTTTGCTGGCGATCGCCTCACCCGTATTTGCCTTTGCTGCCTGAGCTGAAAGGGCTAAGAGCGCGGCGGCATCCCACGCTTGAGGAACATAGGCAGGCGCGCGCCATTTTTCTTGGATTCCCAGAGTGTGGTGAGAGCCTTGAGAGCCTTTCCGTCAGCACCCGGAACGGTTCCGATGGCACCCTCAATAATGAACTTCCCTTCTCTAGTTTTACCCACCTGTTTGGCAAAATCATCGGATTTTACCCCATCGGTGAGCAATAGTTGCACACCCTTGGTTAAGCCAGCCTGATAAGCAGCTTTGAGTAATTGACTGCCTGTTTCAGCATACAAAACAGCGGCCACCCCATCAGGTTTCCCGCCAAAGGCTGCCGATGCTTCGCTATCGAGCGTCGGAGCTTTGGGATCGTAGCGTGTGGGTTTGGACTCATTGACAATGGTTCCGCCCAATTTCTTGAAAGCCGCCACAAATTCTTTCTCAAACCCTACGCCGTAGTCATTATTAATCACGACCGTTGAGACTCGTTTGAGACCTTTATCATGGGCTAGCTTAGCCAAAGCTCTCGCTTGGTACGTATCAGGGGGAGCAGTCCGCGACCAATATCCCTTAAAGACCCCTTGCTTCGCACGTTCCGTAAAGACTGGACTCGTGCTGCCGGGAGAGACCAACATCACTTTATTGCGAACTGCAACATCTACCGCAGAGGTAGAAACACTGCTGGCAAAAGAACCCACCACTCCAGCCACTTTATCCACTTCCGCCAATTGGGTCATGGCCTGATTTCCCTTGGTGGGGTCCGTTTCATCATCAGCGGCCACCAATTCCATAGGTTTACCATTGACGCCTCCACAGGCGTTCACTGTATCGACTAATAAGGGAACTGTTGCAATCATGGGTTGACCCACGGAGGACAGATCGCCTGTAGAAGGTAATAAAGAACCGATTTTCAATCCCCCAGACGATGCGATCGGGCCGCAAGAACCCAACAGAACCGTCATCGACACTGCGATCGCCATTCGGTAGCAGTTTGCAGTCTTAGTGAGTAAAGATGTTTTATGAACCTGTTTCATCAACCTGAACTCCTCAAACCCAAAAATGAACGATACAACTTTTACAACCCCGACAAGCGGGTTTATTGGAATGCATTTTATTACCTTTGCGGCAAGAACGTTGCACTTAACATTAATCTTTCCAGATCGTCAAGATCGTTGAGACACGATCAAAGAATTTTGCGGCCTAAATTGGGCTGAATCCGTTCTACAGGAAGAAAATCAGCTTATTTCTTGAAAGAAGGTCCAGAAAAACTCGGCTATCCTGGAAATGCACGATAACGGATATCAACATACAGGTGAATTTTGAGGAACTCTTTGCGTTTGTTGACAGCCAAGTATACGGACAAACCCAGCGCCATCTCAAAGACATTGAAGTCCTTGTATTGAAAGGTTCTTGGGAGGGTTTGAGTTACGATGCGATTGCTTTAAAACACAATTACACCCCCCAATATATCCGACAAGATGCCGGACCTAAACTGTGGCGTTTATTATCAACGGTTCTCAACGAGCGAGTCAGTAAAAAGAATTTTCAAACGGCGATCGAACGGTGCTGGGAATCTAGCCTTGAGAGTGAATTGTCACTAGATCCGCCCTCCCCGACCGCATCCCGTTCCCCCACCGACCGCAATTCCGATTCTCCTTCCCCTTCGCTTCCAGGTTCTATTGAAGATTGGGGTGAAGCAGTAGATGTTTCCACCTTCTATGGTCGAGTTCAGGAGCTACAGACTTTAAGCCATTGGCTGATTCAGGATGAATGCCGAATGGTTTGTCTGTTAGGGGATGGGCGGTATTGGTAAAACAACCCTTTCCATTAAGTTGGGTCAGCAGGTCAAACATCAGTTTGACTGCATCGTTTGGAGATCGCTCCGTCACGGCCCCACTATTGAAACGTTGATTTCAGACCTCATCCATACGCTGTCGGATCGAGCCGATGATATTGATACGGATGCCCCCACAACCTTAAAAGATTCGGTCGCCCGCCTCATCCATTACCTCCGGCGATCGCGCTGTTTGATCGTTTTAGACAACCTAGAATCTTTATTACAAAGCGGTATCCAAGCTGGCAGCTACAGTCCTGAATATGAGGGATACGGATATGTTTTACAAAGTATTGGTGAAATTGCCCATCAGAGCTGCGTGTTACTCACCAGTCGTGAAAAGACCCGCGAAATTGCTTTGTTAGAAGGCCAAACCCTTCCCGTGCGATCGCTTCAAATCTCAGGATTGAATCCACAAGAGGGTCAGGATATTTTTACCAGCAAAGGCTGCGCCAATACAGATCCAGACGCCCTAGATATTATTTTTGAGCATTATGCAGGTAACCCTCTAGCCCTCAAAATGCTGGCGTCTTCCGTGCAAGAATTGGCGGCAGGCAACTTATTAGAAATCATTCCCTATTTGCAACAAGGTCTGCTCCAGTTTCAAAATATCAATGCCCTTTTAGAAAGCCAATTTGAGCGCCTCACAGCCGTTGAGCAACAAATTCTATATTGGTTGGCCATTAACCGCGATCCCACTTCATTAAGCGAACTCGCTGCAGATATTATCCCTAACACATTACCCGCTCTCTTATTAGACGCTATCCAATCCTTAGGACGGCGATGCTTAGTGGAGCGGATCGCACACAAACTCTACTTGCAAGCCGTTGTGATGGAGTTCGTTACCCATCGTTTGACTCAAACCGTCAGTGCCGAACTCTTCAGCCAAAACTTTAACCTTTTACATCAATACCCGCTTCTGAAAGCCGAAAGTCAAGACTACATCCGTCAAGCACAAGTTCAGTTTATTTTACGTCCCATTGTTGAAACCTTAACGCTACAGTTGGGTCACAACCCCACCGCTGAAACCCATCTAAAATCCATGCTTGTCCTTCTCAAACAGGACCATCATTCCCAGGCGAGTTATGCCGCAGGCAATGTTCTGAACCTGCTCTGTGAAGTTCGTGCCGATCTGACCCATTTAGATTGTTCCTATTTAGCGATTTGGCAAGCCTACTTAGTGGGCGTGAATTTGCAGTATGCCAACTTTACGGGTTCAGATTTATCTAAATCCAGTTTTTCAAGTACTTTAAGCGCATCTCTATCTGTTGCCTTTAGCCCTGATGGCCAGATCTTTGCTATTGGGAGTGCCGATCGTATTATTCGGATTTATCGCACCCAAGGCTTTCAGGAACTCATGACTTTAGAAGGTCACAGTAACTGGGTCTGTTGTGTCATGTTTAGTCCAGACGGTCAAACCCTTGCCAGTACGAGTTTTGACCGTTCTATCAAGTTGTGGAATTTAAGTAAAGGGAACTGCGAAAGAACTTTACTGGGGCACACGGGTTGGGTGTGGTCCGTCAGTTTTAGTCCTGATGGCAATACTTTAGCCAGTTGCCAAACCTTAGCCAGCAGCCAACCGGATCAAAATATTCGTTTGTGGGATGTCAACACAGGAGAATGCCTGCGGATCCTTAAAGGCCATATCGGCTGGGTTTGGGGTGTTGCTTTTAGTCCCGATGGATCGAAACTTGCAAGTTGTGGCGACGATCTTTCGATCAGATTGTGGAACAGCCAGACCGGAGAGAATATTGCGATATGGGAACCCCATCAAAATTGGGTCCGCTCCGTTGCCTTTAGTCCCGACGGGCAAATACTCGTTAGTGGCAGTCACGATGGAACCGTCAGGGTCTGGGATGTATCGAGTGGGCGGTGTCAAAGAATACTAAAAGGTCATCGCCACCTTATTTCATCGGTGGTCTTTTTGTCTGCAAACAGCCATCCAGAAACAGCCGATGAGTTATGGATTGCTAGCGCCAGCAACGATCAAATGGTTCGGATCTGGAATGTTAAAACGGGTCAGTGTTTGCGAGTCCTCCAGGGGCATACCAGTAGTATTTGGAGCATTAGCGCACAGCCTCAAGGTCATATCCTGGCGAGTGCTGCAAATGACTGTACTGTGCAGCTATGGGATCTCCAAACGGGGCAATCTCTCAGGACACTTCAAGGCTACGCCGCAGGTATAAAACGGCGGCCTACCTTCCTAAGACCCATCGGTTAATCACCGCTGGAGATGATAAAGTTCTTAAATTTTGGGATCTCTATACGGGGCGTTGCACAAAAAAACTGACCGGACACCAGAGTTGGGTCTGGTGTATCACCCTAAGTTCTGACCACACGATGTTGGCCAGCAGTAGTAGCGATACTAGCGTTCGGATCTGGGATGTGGAAACGGGACAATTAAGGCGAATTCTGCAAGGGCATTTAAATCTTGTTTTGTCCGTTGACTTTAGTCCAGACGGCCATACGGTCGTCAGTGGGAGTAACGATCAAACAATTCGGTTTTGGCATTCTAAAACTGGAGCGTGTCTTAGAACCATTCAGGTGAACAGCCGAGTATGGTCAGTGGCCTTTAGGCCCGATGGGCAATTTGTTGCCAGCGGTCATGACGATCGCAGCATCCGAGTTTGGGACGTCAGGTCGGGGCTTTGTATCCGAGAGCTTCAGGGCCATACCAACCTCGTTTTTGCGGTTACCTTCAGTCCAGACGGTCAGCAACTAGCCAGCGGCAGCGAAGATAGCCTGGTTAAAATTTGGTCTTTTGACTCTGGCAAGTGTCTTCAAACCTTTGAGGACCATACCACCACCGTATGGTCCGTCCAGTTTTGCCCCAAAGGGCAGCAAGTGGTCAGCAGCAGCTTTGACCAAACCATTCGTCTCTGGAATTTAGCACAGGGACGCTGCGTACAGGTCTTTGATGCCCATGATGGAGAAGTTTGGAAAGTTATTTTTGGCCCCACACCTGAGACCCTCACCAGTGTGGGCCAAGATGGACTCATTAAAATTTGGGATCTGGACACCAAACAGTGTACCCAGGTTATTAAAGAAGATCGGCCTTACGAACAGACGATCGTGACGGGGGTGACTGGAATCACTTCTGCTCAACGAGATGCGCTGAAGAAATTGGGTGCGATTGCAGAAAACTATTCCAACAATTGAGGTGCAAAAGTATTTGCCGTAGGTTCTTGTTTGATAGCCAATTTCTATAAAGGAAGCTGCCTGCGATTAAATCGCCTTCGTTTCGATCGCAGGCTTGCATTGGCTATCTTGAATAACGGGGTGTTAAGAATCTGCATAGATGCAAGACACTCAACATTCACATTGTCAGCGGGAAGGGACTGAATGTCGATTGAAAAAGGTTCAGGTTTTGTCAGGTAAATCTCTCTAAAAAGAATTATGCTCGGCCTAAAAGTTCATAAAAAGTAAGAAAAAAGTCAGTTTTTGTCA